>NZ_CP029553.1:4528000-4832500 GCF_003173755.1 Methylobacterium terrae | reverse complement strand
TCCTTGGCGTTCTCCTCCGGGATCAGCACGATCTTGATGCCGCCCCGCAGGGCCGCCAGCAGCTTCTCCTTGAGGCCGCCGATCGGCAGCACCCGACCGCGCAAGGTGACCTCGCCGGTCATCGCGATGTCGCGGCGCACCGGGATGCCGGTGATGACCGAGACGATCGCCGTCGCCATGGCGATGCCGGCCGAGGGCCCGTCCTTCGGGGTCGCCCCCTCCGGCACGTGGACGTGGATGTCCCGGCGCTCGAACAGCGGCGGCTCGACCCCGAAATCGACGGCCCGGGAACGGACGTAGGACGCCGCCGCCGAGATCGATTCCTTCATCACGTCGCGCAGGTTGCCGGTCACCGTCATCTTGCCCTTGCCGGGCATCATGACGCCTTCGATCGTGAGCAGCTCGCCGCCGACCTCGGTCCAGGCGAGGCCCGTGACGACGCCGACCTGATCGTCGGTCTCGACCTCGCCGTAGCGGAACTTCGCCGGGCCGAGGAAGGTGTCCAGGTTGTCGGCCGAGACCGTCACGCTCTTCACCCCCGAGATCAGGATTTCCTTCACCGCCTTGCGGATCAGGTTCGAGATCTCGCGCTCCAGGTTCCGCACGCCCGCCTCGCGGGTGTAGCGGCGGATCAGGAGCATCAGGCCGTCATCGGTGATCGACCACTCCTTGGCCTCGAGACCGTGCTTCTTCAGCGCACCCGGCATCAGGTGCTTGCGCGCGATCTCGACCTTCTCCTCCTCGGTGTAGCCGGCGATGCGGATCACCTCCATCCGGTCCAGGAGGGCCGGCGGGATGTTGAGGGTGTTGGCCGTGGTCACGAACATCACGTTCGACAGGTCGTAATCGACCTCGAGGTAATGGTCGTTGAAGGTCGCGTTCTGCTCCGGATCCAGCACCTCGAGGAGTGCCGCCGACGGGTCGCCGCGGAAATCCATGCCCATCTTGTCGATCTCGTCGAGCAGGATGAGCGGGTTCGAGGTCTTGGCCTTGCGCATCGACTGCACGATCTTGCCGGGCATCGAGCCGATATAGGTCCGGCGGTGACCGCGGATCTCGGCCTCGTCGCGCACGCCGCCGAGCGACATGCGGACGAACTCGCGGCCCGTGGCCTTGGCGATCGACTTGCCGAGCGAGGTCTTGCCGACGCCGGGCGGTCCGACGAGGCAGAGGATCGGGCCGGTGAGCTTGTTGGCGCGCTGCTGCACCGCCAGGTACTCGACGATCCGCTCCTTGACCTTGTCGAGACCGAAATGGTCGGAATCGAGCATGGCCTGAGCGCCGGGCAGGTCCTTCTTGATCTTCGAGCGCTTGCCCCACGGAATGCCGAGCATCCAGTCGAGGTAGTTGCGCACGACCGTCGCCTCGGCCGACATCGGCGACATCTGGCGCAGCTTCTTCAGCTCGGCCAGCGCCTTGTCCCGCGCCTCCTTGGAGAACTTGGTCTTCTCGATCTTGTCCTCGAGTTCGGCCAGCTCGTCGCGGCCGTCCTCGTCGCCGAGCTCCTTCTGAATGGCTTTCATCTGCTCATTCAGGTAGTACTCGCGCTGGGTCTTCTCCATCTGCCGCTTGACGCGGGTGCGGATGCGCTTCTCGACCTGCAGCACCGAGATCTCGCTCTCCATCAGCGAGAGCACGCGCTCCAGCCGCTGGGCGACGGTCGGGATCTCGAGGATCGCCTGCTTGTCGGAGATCTTGACCGCGAGGTGCGAGGCGACCGTGTCGGCGAGCTTCGAGGGCTCGTCGATCTGGATCACCGCCGAGACCACCTCGGGCGAGATCTTCTTGTTCAGCTTGACGTAGTTCTCGAATTCCGAGATCACCGAGCGGGCGAGCGCCTCGGCCTCGATCTTGTCGCCGAGATCGTTCGGCAGCACCTCGGCGTCGGCGGCGTAGTACTCGTCCGAGCGCACGAAATCCTGGATCTTGGCGCGGCCGCCACCCTCCACCAGCACCTTCACGGTGCCGTCGGGGAGCTTGAGCAGCTGCAGGACGCTGGCGAGCGTGCCGATGGTGTAGATCGCGTCGGTGGCCGGGTCGTCGTCGGTGGCGTTGACCTGGGTGGCGAGCAGGATGTGCCGGTCGGTGCGGACCGCCTCCTCGAGCGCACGGATCGACTTCTCGCGGCCGACGAAGAGCGGCACGATCATGTGCGGGAAGACCACGATGTCGCGCAGCGGCAGGACCGCGTAGGTCCCGGTCGAGCCGGGGACGACGGGCTGGCGCGATTTCGGCTGGGTCATTGACTGACTTCCTTGTGTGGTGACGCCCAGGTCCCTCCCCTCACAGGGGACAAGCAGGAGGAACGGTGGGGGCCGACCGGGCCGCGGGGGTCGGAAACGAGGAGAGCGGCCGGGTCGCGGCACCGCACCTCGTCTCCGGTGAGCATGCGGCCGCCGCGTCGACTCTCAGGTGGCCCCTCCGGATGCCGCTTTCAAGCACCGTGCCACTCGAGGCTCAGGGCCACCCGGAAGCCGCCATCCGGGCTGCTCTCGCAAGAGAGGCCGCCGCGGGGTCGCGGCGGCCTCCCGGGTCGCATCGTCAGGCGCTGGCGCTCGCCGGGGCGTCCTTGCCGCGGTCGCCGTGGATGTAGAGGGGCCGCGACTTCCCGTCGACGACCTCCGGCCCGATCACCACCTGCTCGACCGAATCGAGGCCGGGCAGGTCGTACATCGTCTCGAGCAGGATGCTCTCCAGGATCGAGCGCAGGCCGCGGGCGCCGGTCTTGCGCTCGATGGCCTTGCGGGCGACGAGGCTGAGCGCCTCCTCCTGGAACGTCAGGTCGACGTTCTCCATCTCGAACAGGCGCTGGTACTGCTTGACGAGCGCGTTCTTCGGCTCCTGCAGGATCCGCTTCAGCGCGGTCTCGTCGAGATCCTCGAGGGTCGCGAGCACCGGGAGACGGCCGACGAATTCGGGGATGAGGCCGAACTTGAGCAGGTCCTCCGGCTCGACGTTGCGGAAGATCTCGCCGGTGCGGCGGTCGTCCGGAGCCTGGACGGTGGCGCCGAAGCCGATCGAGGTGCCCTTGCCGCGGGCCGAGATGATTCGCTCCAGCCCCGCGAAGGCGCCGCCGCAGATGAACAGGATGTTGGTCGTGTCGACCTGGAGGAATTCCTGCTGCGGGTGCTTGCGCCCGCCCTGCGGCGGCACGCTGGCGACCGTGCCCTCCATGATCTTCAGGAGCGCCTGCTGCACGCCCTCGCCCGACACGTCGCGGGTGATCGACGGGTTGTCGGACTTGCGGGAGATCTTGTCGATTTCGTCGATGTAGACGATGCCGCGCTGCGCCCGCTCGACGTTGTAGTCGGAGGCCTGGAGCAGCTTGAGGATGATGTTCTCGACGTCCTCGCCGACGTAACCGGCCTCGGTCAGCGTCGTCGCGTCGGCCATCGTGAACGGCACGTCGAGGATGCGCGCCAGGGTCTGGGCCAACAGGGTCTTGCCGGACCCGGTCGGGCCGATCAGCAGGATGTTGGACTTCGCCAGCTCGACGTCGTTGTGCTTGGTCGCGTGCGCCAGGCGCTTGTAGTGGTTGTGCACAGCCACCGACAGGACCTTCTTGGCAAAGTCCTGCCCGATGACGTAATCATCGAGGACCCGCCGAATTTCCTTCGGGGTCGGTACGCCGTCCCGCGACTTCACCAGCGAGGACTTCGATTCCTCGCGAATGATGTCCATGCACAGCTCGACGCACTCATCGCAGATGAAGACGGTCGGGCCCGCGATCAGCTTGCGAACCTCGTGCTGGCTCTTGCCGCAGAACGAGCAGTACAGCGTGCTCTTCGAGTCGTTGCCGCCAGCCTTGCTCATATGGGTCTCCAAGTCCCCGACCGGTCCCGCCCCGGGGACGCGACCGCATCGCTTTTAGATAGTGGCGCCCGGCTAAAGAAACAGTCACCGCCCCCCGCGCCGCCGGGCGCCCGGTGCAGAATCGCGATGCAAACACGCAGCCACCGCGGGATCAATCCCACCGATGCGACAGGCTCCCGCCAAATGGCCGCATCGGCGGGCCCGACTTCGAGAGCGGCCCCTGTCCTTTCGGGGCAGGCCTTAGCCGTCGTCCCTGGGAACGCCCAGGGACGGCTAAGGCCTGCCGCCGGGATTCGTTACGCCTGGGCCGGAGCCTCGGCGCGCTTCTGCAGCACCTCGTCGATCAGGCCCCACTCCTTGGCCGCGTCGGCGGTCATGAAGTTGTCGCGCTCGAGGCCCTGCTCGATCGCCTCGTACTCGCGGCCGGTGTGCTTCACGTAGATCTCGTTGAGGCGCCGCTTCAGCGCCTCGATCTCGCGGGCATGGATGAGGATGTCGGTGGCCTGGCCCTGGAAGCCGCCGGAGGGCTGGTGCACCATGATCCGGGCGTTCGGCAGGGCGAAGCGGTGGCCGGCCTCGCCGGCGGCGAGCAGCAGCGAGCCCATCGAGGCGGCCTGGCCGACGCAGAGCGTGGCGACCGGGCAGCGGATGAACTGCATCGTGTCGTAGATCGACAGGCCGGAGGTGACCACGCCGCCCGGCGAGTTGATGTAGAAGGAGATTTCCTTCTTCGGGTTCTCCGCCTCGAGGAACAGCAGCTGCGCCACGATCAGCGACGCGGAATAGTCCTCGACCGGGCCGGTCAGGAAGATGATGCGCTCGCGCAAGAGGCGCGAGTAGATGTCGAAGGCGCGCTCGCCGCGGCTCGACTGCTCGACCACCATGGGCACGAGCGCGCTGTTGTAGTAATCGACCGGATCTCTCATCTCACTGGCCCTCTGAACGGAACCCGGCCGCCTCTGGGCGGCCGGGGTAGCGGCGGAAACGTACGACCTCGCAGGCCCCGTCCCCGCCGCCCGTTCGGGGCCGTAGCGAGGATCAGGCCGGGTTGGACTCACCCGCGGGAGCGGCCTCGGCCGTGTCGGCCTTCGCCGCGTCGGCCTTGGCCTTGCCGTCCTCGGCGTCGTCCTCGTCGGCGAACAGCGCCTCCTTGGAGACGGGCTCCTCGACCAGTTTGACCTGCCCGAGGACGTGGTCAACCACCTTCTCCTCGAACAGCGGGGCGCGCAGCTCGGCCAGCGCCTGCGGGGTCTTGCGGTAGAAATCCCAGACCTGCTGCTCCTGGCCGGGGAACTGACGGACGCGGGCGATCAGGGCCTGATTCACCTCGTCGTCCGAGACCTTGATATCGGCGCTCTCGCCGGCCTGCGCAAGCACCAGGCCGAGGCGCACGCGGCGCTCGGCGATCCGGCGGTACTCCTCGCGGGCCTTCTCCTCGGTGGTGTCCTCGTCCTCGAAGGTCTTGCCGCGGTTCTTCAGGTCCTGCTCGACCTGGGCCCACACGGCGGCGAACTCCTGGTGGACCAGGCTCGGGGGCAGCTCGAAGGAGTAGCGGCTGTCGAGGGCGTCGAGGAGGCCCTTCTTCAGCTTCTGGCGCGAGGCCGCCTCGTACTCGCGGCCCATCGTGGTGCGCACGGCGTCCTTGAGGGCGTCGAGCGAGTCCATGCCGAAGTTCTTGGCGAGCTCGTCGTCGATCGTGAGCGCGCCCGGCGCCTTGACGGCCTTCACGGTCACGTCGAACTCGGCCTCCTTGCCGGCGAGGTGCTCGGCGCCGTAGGCCTCCGGGAAGGTGACCTTGACCAGGCGCTCGTCGCCGGCCTTGGCGCCGAGGAGCTGGTCCTCGAAGCCCGGGATGAAGGTGTTCGAGCCGAGGTCGAGGTTGATGTCCTCGCCGGTGCCGCCCTCGAACGGGGTGCCGTCGATGCGGCCGGTGAAGTTGATCACCAGGCGGTCGCCGGACTGGGCGGCCTCGCCCTCGGGACGGTCCTCGAACGGGCGGTTGGCCGAGGCCATGCGCTCGATCGTCTCGTTGACCTCCTCGTCGGAGGCCGTGACGACCTGCTTGGTCAGGCTCACGTCCGAGAGGTCGACGAGGTCGAAGCTCGGCATCACCTCGAGGGCGATCGAGAACGACAGGTCGCCCTTGGCGTCGAGCGCCTTCTCGATCGCGTCCTTGTCCTCGGGCATCTGCACCTGAGGCTCGAGGGCGAGCTTGAGCTTGTTGTCCTCGACGATCTTCTGGTTGGCCTCGTTGACGGCGTTCTGGACGACGTCGGCCATCACGGAACGGCCGTAGACCTTGCGCAGGTGGGCCACCGGTACCTTGCCCGGGCGGAAGCCCTTGAGCTGCACCTTGCCCTTGATCCCGTCGAGCTCGGTCGCGAGCCGGGTCTCCAGCTCGGCCGCCGGCAGGACCACCTGGTATTCGCGCTTCAGCCCCTCGGACTTGGTCTCGGTCACCTGCATCGTCGTCATTCCGCCTTGCACCTTCGAATCCGGCTTGGCTGCGGGCCCGGACGGCGCTGTGATCGACGCCGTGCGACGGGACCGTCAGGACAAGGGGCCGGCACTGCTGCTTGAACCCGTTCCGTCGTGTCGCCTGGCGGATGTGGTGCGGGCGGAGGGGCTCGAACCCCCACGACTCTCGTCACTGGAACCTAAATCCAGCGCGTCTACCAATTCCGCCACGCCCGCGACGCTCGCGCCCGAGGCCTGACGCACCCGGGCGCGGCTCTATAGCATGGTGGATCGGTCACGCAGCAAGAATTTTAGGCCCCGCCTCGCCCCGGACCGCGGGCCCGGCTACAAGGCTGTCCCTGCCGGGCCGCCGGCCCGGCTACCAGGCTGTCTCGGCCGGGCCGCCGGCCCGGCCCCATGCCCGTCCCTGCCGCCGGGGCCGCTCGATCCCGCGCCCGGCCTCCCGACCCGTCGCTCAGCGAGGTGCCATGCCGTCGTCCCTGCCGCCCTCGCGCCGCGCGCTGCTCGCCGGCGCAGCCCTGTCGCTGGCGCCCACCCTTCTCCGGGCGCAGGGCGGCGCGACCCCGCCGGCGCCGGGCACCGCGGGGGGCAAGCCCGCAGAGCCCAAGCCCGCAGAGCCCAAGCCCGCCGACGCCAAAACCCTGACCGCCGCGCCGGCGCGGGCGCGGATCAAGCCGGAGCCGGCGCCGGAGACCCCCGTCTGGGCCTTCGACGGCTCCTCGGCGCCGCCGGTCCTGCGGGTGAAGCACGGCGAGGCGGTGCGCCTGCAGCTCCAGAACAAGACCGAGCGCCCCCTGTCGCTGCACTGGCACGGCGTGCGCAACCGCAACGCCATGGACGGGGTCGGCGGGGTCACGCAGGCCCCGGTCGCCCCGGGCGCGAGCTTCCTCTACGAGTTCACCCCGCCGGATGCCGGCACCTCGCTGATCCGCCCCCTGGTCGTGGCCGGATCGAGCGAGCCTTCGGGCCGCGGGCTCGCCGGGATGCTGGTGGTCGAGGAGAGGACGCCGCCGGTCGTCGATCGCGACGTGCCGCTGCTCTTCCAGGACTGGCGCCTGGAGCAGGACGGGACCCTGGCCGCCTTCGGGCAGGTCGCCTTCGCGGCGAGTTCGGGCCGGCTCGGCAACGCGCTCACGGTCAACGGCAGGCCGACGCCGGAGACGATCGAGGCGGCGCCGGGCACGCGCCTGCGCCTGCGCCTCGCCAATGCCTGCAACGCGCGGGCGACCCGGATCCGCTTCGACGGGCTGAAGGCCTGGGTCGCGGCGGTGGACGGCCAGCCGACCGACACCTTCGAGCCCCTGCGCGCCACCCTGCCCTTCCCGCCCGGCACCCGCTACGACATCCTGCTCGACGTGCCGGGCAGCGCCGAACCGGCGGGCGCCGTCGTGGCACTGATCGGCCCCGGCATGCCGCTCGCCCGCATCGTCCCGAAGGGCGAGGCGTTGGCGGCGCGCCCGCCCGTCGCGCCGATCGGCGAGAACAAGCTGCTGCCGCCCGAGATCAAGCTGCAGAACGCCTTCCGGCGCGACATCGCCGTCGCGGGCGGCGCGGTGTTCGACAAGGGGAAGCCCGAGGCGGCCCCGGCCTTCACCGGCGACCCGACCCGGATCTGGACCCTCAACGGCGCCGCCGGCCGGGCCGAGAACCCGCCCCTGTTCACGGTCAAGCGCAACACCGCCGTGGTGCTGGCGCTCACCAACACCACCGCCTTCCCGCAATCGCTGCACCTGCACGGCCACGTCTTCCGGCTGCTGCACCCCCTCGACGACGGCTGGGAGCCCTACTGGCTCGACACCTTCCAGCTGATCGAGGGCCGCACCGCCCGCATCGCCTTCCTGGCCGACAATCCGGGCCGCTGGCTCATCAGCGCCACGGCGCTCGAGCGGTTCGATACCGGCCTGTGGGGCTGGTTCGAGGTGACGTGAGCGGAGCCGTCCCCATGCGTCCGGCGGTCGCATCCCGACCGCCGGATGATGATCGGCCAAGCTCAGGTACAAAGCATTAAGCCCTTGATGGCGACGGTTTTACCGATCGATGCTTCAAGGGTGACGATCTTACGCTCAAGAAAACGTGTTAACGTGGGCGAATGCATCGGCGGGATGCTTGTCGCATGCTGGCGCAGCAGCAGCGCGCAACGGTCTGCAGCGCATCGACAAGGATGCCCAGCATGGAACATCAGCCGCTTCGCCACATCCGTGACATTGCCGACGTCGAGACGGTCCCACCGCTCCTGGAGGGCCGCCGGGCCCGGCTCGAGCGCCTCGCCGAGATCCTCGAGCGCGATCCCGGCCGCAGCTTCACGACCCTGGAGGAGATCGAGTTCGTGCCCCGCAGGATGCGGGGCGGCATCAGGGCCGACAACTCGCCGCTGACCTTCGCCTACGCCGATCCCGTGCTGCGGGCGAGCGGGCTCGGCAACGACACGTTCGGGGAGGCCCGGCGCTTCTTCGAGCTGAGCACCGGCGAGGCCCACCACCTCTTGTGCTCGTGCGTGAACGGGCGCACCGTCAAGGCCGGACCGACCGCCAAGCGCCTGCGCCGCCTCGCCACCCGCCGGCCGGGCCTGTGGCTCGCCTATGGCTGCGCCGCCGGCTTCGTCGCCCTGCCGGGAGCGATGTACCTGTTCGGCTGACGGTGCGTCGGGCGGCTCGCCGCTCCCAACGGAAAAAGGCCGCCCTCGCGGGCGGCCTTTTTCATGCCGCTCGATGCGGCCAGACTCGCAAGATCAAGTCTTACTTGATCTTGGTCTCCTTGAACTCGACGTGCTTGCGCGCGATCGGGTCGTACTTCTTGAACGACAGCTTGTCGGTCTTGGTACGGGAGTTCTTCTTGGTGACGTAGAAATAGCCGGTATCGGCGGTCGAAAGCAGCTTGATCTTGATGGTGACGGCCTTGGCCATGGCGCGACCTCTTGTTGCTGATGGGTGTTGCGCCCGGAGGACCGAAACGCAAACGGCCGGGCAGGCCCGGCCAGAACGCGGCGCCTTCCTGCCCCATCACCCTCCGGGCGTCAAGTCCGGGCGACCGACGGCCGCGCCGCGGGCCTCAGGGCGCGGCCCGGATCATCCGCCCGCCCACCACCGCCAGGTAGGCGACGAACAGCAGCGCCAGCGACCAGGCGAAGCCGTGCGGCGAGGCGAGGTCCATGCCGCCGCCGACCAGCGGCGGTCCCAGCACCAGGCCGATGTTGTAGAGCACCAGGAACGCCGCGTTGGCGCCGGCGAGCGCCGCGCCGTCGAAGCGGGCGCCGAGATGGGCGAGGCCCACCGTGTAGAGCGTGCCGGCGATGCCGCCCCACAGGAACAGGATGAGGGCCAGCAGCCGCGCATCCTCCGCGCCGAGCGGAAGGGCCGCGGCGCCGACCGCGCCGAGGAGAGCGGCGGCGAGCAGCACCCGGCGCTTGTCGACCCGGTCGGCGAGGAGCCCGACCGGGATCTGGAACAGCACGTTGCCGAGCGCCGCGACGCTGACGAGGCCCGCCGCCTGCTCGGCCGTGAGGCCGAGGCGCAGTCCGTAGATCGGCAGGATGGCGAACCCCCCGGTCTCGACCGCGCCGTAGACGAGCGCCGCCAGCGTCGCCGAGGGCGCGACCCTCAGGTAGCCGAGGAAGCCGCGCCCGCCCTTGTGCGGGATCTCCGGCGACAGCCCGCGGGCCATGACGAGGGGCAGCGCGCCTGCGCAGAACAGGGCCGCGCCCGCGAGGTAGGGCGCCCAGCCGGTGGTGCCGAGGATCCGCAGGAGCCCCGGGCCGATGGCGAAGCCGAGCGCCAGCACCGTGGCGTAGACCCCCATCACCAGCCCGCGCCGGGCCGGCGGCGCCGCCTGGTTGATCCAGAACTCGGAGAGGACGAACAGCACCCCGAGGGCGGCCGAGAACACGAAGCGCAGCGGGAACCACCAGGCGAAGTCGTACACGGCCCGGAAGCCGAGGAGCGCCAGCGCCCCGACCGCGATGGCGCCGAGGAGCAGCGGCATCACCCCGAGGCGCGAAGCCACCCGCGGCACGAAGGGCAGGACGACGATGCTCGCCACCCCGGCGATCGCCGTGTTGACCCCGATCCAGGTGTTGGACAGGCCCATCCGCTCCATCTCGAGGGAGAGGAGCGGGATCGACAGGCTCAACCCGATGCCGACCACGGCGACGCAGGCGATGGCGGCGGCGATGGCGGCGAGGCGCGCGGGGCCGAACTCGGACTCGGTGGTGGAAGTGGTCATGCTGGGGGGCTGGCCGTCAGGGCCGGCTCATATGGGCCAGGTGTCCGGCGAAGGCCACCCCGACGCCCGTCGGGCGACCGGCCAGGACCCGCCGGAGACGGCCCCCTACAGCTCTTCCCGGGTGTGCTCGCCGTCCACATCCCGGAAGAACGGCACCGGCAGCATCGGGCCGAACCCGGCGGCGAGCCGGGCTTCCAGCTCGTCGAGCACGATGGCGGTGATGCGCGGCAGTTCGAGCTTGCGGGCCTGCGCGAGATCGACCCAGGCGAGCTCGGTCAGCTCGGAATCGGGGCCGACGATGCCCGGGGTCTCGGCCACCACCGCCTCGCGGTCGACCGCGAAGAAGCGGGTGTCGAAGCGCTTCGGGCGCGAGGGCGGGGTGATCGCCCGGGCGACGAATTGCAGGAGTTCGAGGTCCGGCATCACCCCGGCCTCGCGGAAGGCCGACCAGGGGCCGGGCGGCGCCGTCTCGGGCGGGCCGTAATCGGTCGTCCCGATCATCAGGCCGGTCTCCTCGTAGGTCTCGCGGATCGCCGCGAGCGCCAGCACCCGGCCGAGATGGAACAGGGGCGGGTGGACCCGCTCGGCCAAGGCCGCTTCCGCCCGGTCGTTGAGGGTGCCGGCCACCGGCATGCTGCGGTCGCCGAGCTCGATCCGCCCGCCGGGGAAGACGAACAGGCCGGGCATGAACTTGTGGCCGGCGTGGCGCCGCCCCATCAGGACCTTCGGCTCGTCGCCCGAGCGGTCGAGGATGATCAGCGTCGCGGCGTTGCGGATCCGCAGCGGCCGCGCCTTCCGCTCAGGAGCGGCCGGAGCCGATCGTCCGTCCATCGGTCCCGCCGCCATCCCGCGTCTCCGTCTCGTGCCGGCCAAAGTCGGTCTGGCCCCTGCCATCCGCGGCCTCGGCCCCGGCGCGGCGTATCGCGGAAAAGCCGTGCATGCCAAGCGCGTATTGCAGCCCGACCACCGCCCCCTTGGTCGGCTGGAGCAGCAGCAGCGAGGCGACGAGGGCGAGCGCGGGCCAGAACGTCATCTGGAACCAGAACGGCACGTCGAGCCGCATCTCGGTCTCGAGGACGCCCAAGCCCACGAGGTGGCCGACGACGAAGATGACGAGGTAGGGCGGCAGGTCGTCGGCGCGGTGGTGGTGCAGCTCCAGCCCGCAGACCTCGCAAGCCGGCCGCACCTTGAGGAAGCGATCGAACAGCCGGCCCTCGCCGCAATGCGGGCAGCGGTTGCGAAAGCCGCGCCCCATCGCCAGCATCCAGTGCGGACCGGCGCCGGTCCGCTCGGCCGGCGTCCCGGCCGGCATCTTGGCCGGAATCTTGGCCGAAGTCTCGGCCGGTCCGGCGTGGATCTCGATCATGCCCGCCTCCCGCGGCGCTTGGTCAGGCCGTCGCGGCTCGGCGGCGCCGGACGGCCCTTGCGCGGCCCCTTGTGCGGCCCGCCCCGGGCCGGGTTCGGCGAGGCGGCCCGCCCGCCGCCGGCGATCTCGAAGCGAAGGGCGCCCGCCACCGGGGCGGCCTCCACCAGGCGCACCTCGACCTTGTCGCCGAGGCGGAAGGTCTCGCGGGTGCGCTCGCCGACGAGGGCATGGCGGCCCTCCTCGTAGCGGTAGTAGTCGGCGCCGAGCGTCGAGACCGGGATGAAGCCGTCCGCCCCGGTCTCGTCGAGCTTGATGAACAACCCCGAGCGGGTCGCGCCCGAGATCTGCCCCGAGAAGGTGGCGCCGACCCGGTCGGCGAGGTGGTGGGCGATCAGGCGGTCGATGGTCTCGCGCTCCGCCGCCATGGCGCGGCGCTCCGCGGCCGAGATCTGCTGGCCGATCTCGGCGAGGTCCCCGGTCTCCGTGCCCGAAGGCAGGCCGTCCGACCCGAGCCGGAGGGCCCGGATCAGGGCGCGGTGCACGATCAGGTCGGCGTAGCGCCGGATCGGCGAGGTGAAGTGGGCGTAGCGGCGGAGCGCCAGCCCGAAATGGCCGGCATTCTCGGCGGCGTAGACGGCCTGGGCCTGCGAGCGCAGCACAACCTCGTTGAGGAAGAGCTGGTGCTCGCTCCCCGCCACCATGCCGAGGATGCGGTTGAACAGGGCCGGGCGGAGGTTCGCCTCCTTCGGCAGCTTGAGGCCGATCGAGGCCATCACCTCGCCCAAGGCCCGCATCTTCTCGAGGGAGGGCTCGTCGTGGACGCGGTAGATCAGCGGCTGGCCGGCGGATTCCAGGGCCTCGGCCGCCGCGACGTTGGCCTGGATCATGAACTCCTCGATCAGCCGGTGCGCGGCCAGGCGCTCCGGCACGACCACCCGGTCGACCCCGCCCTCTGGGTTCAGGATCACCTTGCGCTCGGGCAGGTCCAGCGCCAGCGGCCCGCGGGCGTCGCGCGCCGCCGCGAGGGCCTCGTAGGCGGCCCAGAGCGGGCGCAGGATGCCGTCGAGGATCGGGCCGGTGACCTCGTCGGGCCGCCCGTCGATCGCGGCCTGCGCCTGCGCGTAGGCGAGCTTGGCGCGCGAGCGCATCATGACGCGGTGGACGCTGTGGCGGACCTTCCGCCCCTCCGCCGTCACGATCATGCGGATGGCCAGAGCCGGCCGGTCCTGGCCGGGGCGCAGGGAGCAGAGGTCGTTCGAGATCCGCTCCGGCAGCATCGGCACCACCCGGTCGGGAAAGTAGACCGAGTTGCCGCGCAGGAGCGCCTCGCGGTCGAGGGGCGTGCCGGGGCGGACATAGGCGGCGACGTCGGCGATCGCCACCGTGACGACGAAGCCGCCCGGATTGGCGGGATCGGGATCCGGAACCGCCATCACGGCGTCGTCGTGGTCCTTGGCATCCGGCGGGTCGATGGTGACGAGCGGCAGGTCGCGCCAATCTTCCCGGTTCTCCGCCTCGCGTCCCTCGAGCGCGACCTCGCGGGCGGCGTCGGCCTCCGCCAGCACCTCGCGCGGGAAGACGTGCGGGATGTCGTGGGCGTGGATCGCGATCAGGCTGACCGCCTTCTCCGAGCCGAGGCTGCCGAGGCGCTCCTTGACGCGCCCCTGCGTCAGCCCGAACCGGTCCTCGCGGCCGAGCGTCACGGTGACGAGGTCGCCGTCGAGCGCCTCGCCCTCCTGGCCCGGCGGCACCGCGATCTCGCGCCCCTGCGCCTTCTTGTCGACGGGCACGATGCGCCCGCCCCCCGTCGGCAGGGCGCGGTAGACCCCGAGCGTCTCGGCGCGGTTGCGGCCGATGACCTTGATGACCCGGCCGAGATACCGCCCGGGCGTGTCGCCGTCGGGCTCGATCTTGAGGAGCGCCCGGTCGCCGGTGCCGGGGGCGGGTCCGTCGGCGCGGCGCCCGCGCGGCATCAGGACGGTGATGAGGGGCGCGGGACCCGCCTCCGGATCCCACTGGGCGGGGCGGGCGACCAGCTCGCCGTCGCGGTCGCGGCGGCTGTCGATGTCGGCGACGACGACCGGCGGCAGGCGGCCGGCCTTGCGCAGGCCGGCCCGGTCCTTCTCGATCGCGCCCTCCTCCTGCATCTCCTTGAGCAGGCGCTTCAGCTCGATCTTGTCGGACCCCTTGATGCCGAAGGCGTGGGCGATCTCGCGCTTGCCGACCTTCTGGGGCGACTCCTCGATGAAGGCGAGCACGGCCTCGCGGGTCGGCAGGACGGCGGAGGCGGGCTTCGGTGCCTTGGGGTGAAGTCCCTTGGGATGAATTCTCTTGGCCAACAGGTCGATCCAGGCGGCGGGACGCGACGGCTCCCCGGCGGGCAAGCCGCAGCCGCAAGGCTGAAATATGGGACGAGTGCGGCCGCGGGGCAACGTGGCGGGCGGAAGCGACGGCCTGCCTCAGCCGGTGGCGGCCGATTGGCGGACCCGGTCCGCGGCGGCCTCGACGTCGAAGCCCGGCCCGGCGAGGTCCGCGAGCGCCAGCGGGCAGGCCTGCGGCAGCGTCAGCGAGACCCGCGTCTCGTCGGGGCGCAGATCCGGCGCCTCGGCCTCGCGCACCGCGAGGGCCCAGAGGCCGTCGAGCTTGAGGGCCGAGAGGTCCTGTCCGGCCAGGCGCTCGTGCAGCTCCGCCGCCTCCCGGCGCCAGGCGGCGATGCGGGCCTCGTCGGCGACGAGCGCAGACTTGACGAGGGTGGCGAGAAGGGCGCGCAGGGTCGCGGCGGGAGAGGTCGGGTCGGTCATCGGGCCTCCGGGGATCGTCGCCCTGGAGCACGGCAAGCCCGGTGCCAAGAAACGGGCTCGGTGCCGAGAGGCGGGCCCGGCGCCAAAAGAGAGGGGGCCGGATCGCTCCGGCCCCCTCCGCATCCTGCTTGAACCGATGCCGGATCAGAGCGAGTAGTAGTTCACGAACTCGATCGGGTGCGGGGTCATCTCGTACCGCATCACCTCGGTCATCTTCAGCTCGATGAACGAGTCGATGAAGTCGTCGTTGAACACGCCGCCGGCCTTGAGGAACTCACGGTCGGCGTCGAGGCTGTTGAGCGCCTCGCGGAGCGAGCCGCACACGGTCGGGATCTCCTTGAGCTCCGCCGGGGGCAGGTCGTAGAGGTCCTTGTCCATGGCCGGACCCGGATCGATCTTGTTCACGATGCCGTCGACGCCGGCCATCAGCATCGCGGCGAACGCGAGATACGGATTGGCCATCGGGTCGGGGAAGCGGACCTCGACGCGCTTGGCCTTCGGCGAGGTCGTCCACGGAATGCGGCAGGAGGCCGAGCGGTTGCGGGCCGAGTAGGCCAGCAGCACCGGCGCCTCGTAGCCCGGGACCAGCCGCTTGTAGGAGTTGGTCGACGGGTTGGTGAAGGCGTTGAGCGCCTTGGCGTGCTTGATGATGCCGCCGATGTACCACAGGCACTCCTGGGACAGGTCGGCGTACTTGTTGCCGGCGAAGACCGGCTTGCCGTCCTTCCAGATCGACTGGTGGACGTGCATGCCCGAGCCGTTGTCGCCGTAGACCGGCTTCGGCATGAAGGTCGCGGTCTTGCCGTAGCTCTGGGCGACGTTGTGGATGCAGTACTTGTAGATCTGCATCTGATCGCCCATCAGCGTGAGCGTATCGAACTTCATGCCCAGCTCGTGCTGGGCCGAGGCGACCTCGTGGTGGTGCTTCTCGACCTTGACGCCCATCGACTGCATCGCCGCGAGCATCTCGCCGCGCATGTCCTGGGCCGAATCCTGCGGCGGGACCGGGAAGTAGCCGCCCTTGATCTGGACGCGGTGGCCGAGGTTGCCGCCCTCGTACTCGGTCTGGCCGTTGATCGGCAGCTCGACCGAATCCAGCTTGAAGCCGGTATGGTACGGGTCGGCGGAGAACCGCACGTCGTCGAAGACGAAGAACTCGGCCTCGGGGCCGACGAAGATGGTGTCGCCGATGCCGCTGGCCTTGACGAAGGCCTCGGCCTTCTTGGCGATGCCGCGCGGGTCGCGGCCGTAGGGCTCGCCGGTGACCGGCTCGAGCACGTCGCAGACGATCGACATGGTCGAGGCCGAGAAGAACGGATCCATGCAGGCCGTCGCCGGATCCGGCATCAGCAGCATGTCGGACTCGTTGATCGCCTTCCAGCCGGCGATCGACGAGCCGTCGAACATCGTGCCCTCGGCGAAGATGTCCTCGTCGACCAGCGACACGTCGAACGTGACGTGCTGCCACTTGCCCCGCGGATCGGTGAAGCGGAAGTCGACGTACTTGACGTCGTTTTCCTTGATTTCCTTGAGGACGTCCGTCGCGGTCTTAGACATTCTCGTCTGATCCCTTCCTAGAACGGCGTTTTGGCCGCCATGAAGCCGCGGTCCTGGGTGTCAGGCCGCGGTATTCGTCGCTGCAGAGAAGGCGAAGCCGTCAGATCGCGTCCGAACCGGTCTCGCCGGTGCGGATGCGGATCGCTTCCTCGATCGAGGAGACGAAGATCTTGCCGTCGCCGATGCGGCCGGTCTGGGCCGACTTGCGGATCGCCTCGACGGCACCGTCCACCAGCGTGTCGGGCAGCACGATCTCGAGCTTCACCTTGGGCAGGAAGTCGACCACGTACTCGGCGCCCCGGTAGAGCTCAGTGTGGCCCTTCTGGCGGCCGAAGCCCTTGGCCTCGATCACCGTGATGCCCTGGAGGCCGACCTCCTGCAGGGCCTCCTTCACCTCGTCGAGCTTGAAGGGCTTGATGATCGCTTCGATCTTCTTCATGCCGGGCGGGCCTGGTCTGCAACGGTTCCGGCGGCCTTCCTAGCATCGCGCCGCGCCGACCGCCACGGGGGATTTCCCGTGACCGGACCGAGAATGCCCAATCGGTAAGCAATTTCTGCGCGTTTGTTGCGCAACTCGCCGTTCTCAAGCCCGGCGCCGCGGCGACGCCGCCGCGTCCGGGCGCTTCTCGGAGTAGGATGCGATGGCCGGGACCGAGCTCATCACCACCGACGAGATGCGGCGCGCCGATGCCGCAGCGATCAGTGCCGGCACGCCCGGCCTGACCCTGATGCACCGGGCGGGCAGTGCCGTCGCGGAGCGCGCCCGGGCGCTCGCCGGCGACGGACCGGTTCTCGTCCTGTGCGGGCCGGGGAACAACGGCGGCGACGGGTTCGTCGCGGCGAGGCTCCTGGCGCAGGCCGGCCTGCCGGTCGAGGTCGCGCTCCTCGGATCGGTCGAGGCGCTCGGGGGCGACGCCGCGGCCGCTGCCGCCGAGTGGGCCGGCCCGGTGGCGGATGCCGTCCGCGCCGAGCCCGGAGGTTTCGCCCTGGTGATCGACGCCCTGTTCGGGGCCGGCCTGTCCCGCCCGATCGAGGGCGAGGCAGCCGCCCTCGTCGCGCGGGTCAACGGGGCGGGCGTGCCGGTGCTCGCGGTCGACGTGCCCTCGGGCCTCGACGGCGATACCGGGGCGCCGCGCGGCGCCGTCGTGACGGCGACCGAGACCGTGACCTTCGTGCGCCTGAAAGTCGGCCACCTGCTCCTGCCGGGCCGGCGCCTGTGCGGGCCGGTCTCGGTCGCCGAGATCGGCATCCCGGATTCGGTGGTCGAGGGACTCGGGGCGCGGGCCCACGTCAACGGGCCTGACCTCTGGGGCGGCACCTTCCCGCACCTCGCGCCGGACAGCCACAAGTACACGCGCGGCCACGCGGTGGTTTTGTCGGGCCCCGCCTACCGCACCGGCGCGGCGCGGCTCGCCGCCCGCGGGTCGTTGAGGATCGGCGCCGGCCTCGTCACGATCCTGTCGCCGCTCTCGGCGCTGCCGGAGAACGCCGCCCAGCTCACCGCGATCATGCTGCGCCCCTGCGACAGCGCCGACGACCTCGACGACGCGCTCACCGACGAGCGCCTGAACGCGATCGTCGCCGGCCCCGGCCTCGGCACCGGCGCCCCGACCCGCGACCTCGTGCGGGTCGCCGCGGAAGCCGGGCGCGGCCTCGTCCTCGACGCCGACGCCCTGACGAGCTTTTCCGGGAAAGCCGACGAACTCGTCGAGATGATCGCGGCCGGCGGGGCCCGGGCGGTCGCGACTCCGCACGAGGGCGAGTTCGCGCGGCTGTTCAAGGGCGTGGCCGCGGTACCGGCGGAGGGTTCGAAGCTCGCCCGGGCGCGGGCCGCGGCGGCCTTCCTCGACGCCGTCGTGGTGCTGAAGGGCGCCGACACGGTGATCGCCGCTCCCGACGGCCGCGCCGCCGTCAACTCGAACGGCACGCCCTGGCTCGGCACCGCCGGCAGCGGCGACGTGCTGTGCGGCTTCGTCGGCGGCCTGCTCGCGCAGGGCATGGAGCCCTTCGAGGCCGCCGCCGCCGCGGTCTGGCTCCACGCCGCCGCGGGCCGCCGGCACGGGCCGGGACTGATCTCGGAGGACCTGCCGGAGCTGATGCCGGCGGTGCTAAGGGAGTTGCTGGAGGGGCTCGGGCGGGTGTAACCGGCCCGCGCCGATCGCCCCCTCGCGCACCCTCATCCCGGGCATCGGCGCGGCCGGGAACCCGGGATGGCCAAGCGGGCGCCGGAGCCGTGGAGCGGGCGCCGGAGACGTGGAGCGGGCGGGCGGGACGGGGTCGCCCCTCCCCTCACGCCGCCGCGGCGACCACGCGGTTCCGGCCGGCCTGCTTGGCCTGGTAGAGCGCGAGGTCGGCGCGCTTGAGCATCTGGGCCGGATCGTCGTCCCCCGGCTGGCGGATCGCGACGCCGATCGAGACCGTGACGTCGATGGCGCAGGTGCCGCGCTGGACCTGGAACGCCGCCGCCTCGATCCGCTCCCGGATGCGTTCGGCGACCTGGCGGGCGGCATCGAGCCCGTTATCGGGCACCACCACGACGATCTCCTCGCCGCCGAAGCGCGCGACGACGTCGATGCCGCGGGTCTGGGCCCGGATGCGGGCGGAGAACTCCTTCAGCACCTCGTCGCCGGCATCGTGCCCGAAGCGGTCGTTGATCGTCTTGAAGCGGTCGATGTCGAGGATCAGCAGCGCCACCGGCCGATCGCGCAAGGATGGCTCGGAGAACAGGCCCGCGAGGTAGCTGTCGAGGTAGCGCCGGTTGTGCAGGCCGGTGAGCCCGTCGGTGACGGCGAGGTCCATCGAGGCCTGCACCGACTCGCGCAGGGAATGCGAGAAGCGCTTGCGCTTCACCTGGGTGCGCACCCGCGCCACCAGTTCGTTGCGGTCGATCGGGCGGACCAGGTAGTCGTGCACGCCGAGGTCGAGGCCGCGCATGATCCGGGCGCGGTCGTGCGGATCGGCCAGCATCACCACCGGCACGGTGCGGGTGCGGTCGAGGGAGCGGAGCTGGCTGCACAGGCGCAGGCCGTCATGGTCCTGCAGGTCGAGGCTGACCAGCACCACGTCGTAGTCGCCGGCCTTGACCCGGTCGAGCGCCTCCTGCGGCGAGGCCACCGTCTCGACGCAGTGGTACTGCCCGAGCGCCGCGGCCAGCCGCTCGGCGGAGGAGCGGCGGTCCTCGACGATGAGCACGTTGGCGTTGTGCCCGGTCTCGGCGGTGGCCGCGGCGAGGGGATCGCCGACGCGCGAGGCCATGGCGCGGCTGCGCAATTCGTCGGTCACCGCCTTCAGGCGCACCAAGCTGCGCACCCGGGCCATCAGGGCGGTGTCGTCGATGGGCTTCGTTAGGAAGTCGTCGGCGCCGGCATCGAGCCCGCGCAGGCGGTCGCTCGGCTGGTCGAGGGCGGTCACCATCACCACCGGCAGGTGCGCCGTCGTCGGCGTCGACTTGATCCGGCGGCAGACCTCGAACCCGTCCATCCCCGGCATCATCACGTCGAGCAGCACGATGTCGCACAGGCCCTTCTCGCACACCGCGAGGGCGTCGGGCCCGTTCATCGCCGAGACGACGTCGAAATACTCGACGGTCAATTTCGTCTCGAGCAATTTGATGTTCGGAAAGAGGTCGTCGACGATGAGAACGCGTGCCGACATGGAAGGTCAGGCCTCTCTCAGCTGTGGCTCAGCTCTGGCGCTCGTCGCCGACATAGGTGCGGACCGTCGCGAGGAACTTCGCGACCGAGATCGGCTTCGACAGGTAGGCCTCGCAGCCCCCCTCGCGGATGCGCTCCTCGTCACCCTTCATGGCGAAGGCCGTGATGGCGATCACCGGGATGGTCTTGAGCTCATCGTCCTCCTTGAGCCATTTAGTGACCTCGAGGCCCGACACCTCGGGGAGCTGAATGTCCATCAGGATCAGGTCCGGCCGATGCCGGCGCGCCAGCTCGATCGCCTCGATCCCGTTGGCCGTCTTGAGGGTCGCGTAGCCGTGAGCCTCCAACAGGTCGTTGAAGAGCTTCATGTTCAGCTCGTTATCCTCGACGATGAGCACCGTCTTCGTCATGGCTCACTGTCTCCGGCGCTCCAGCGGGCCGCGTCACACCCCGGCAGCAACCGGAACCGCAACACTGTTAAGCGGCACATGTTGATGAAACGCAAATTCGATGGATTTGCCAGGGGGTCCGATCCCCGTGGCGGAGTGCTGAGTGAATCCGCCGCGGAGGCCCTGGGCGCCCGCGTCTTCGGCTACGTCACCGGCGATCCGGGCCGCCTGCTGCGGTTCATGGAAAGCGCCGGCCTGTCGCCGGATGCGCTGCGGCAGGCGGCGAACGGACCGGAGCTCGTCGCCGGCCTCCTCGACCACGTGGTGGCGGACGAGGAGCTGCTGCTCGCCTGCGCGAGCGCCCTCGAGGTGCCGCCCGAGCGGATCACCCAGGCCTGGCGCCGCCTCGGCCCGCCGGACCCGGACGAGTTCGGGGCGTGAGCGGGGCCCCGTTCTGCCGCGATTGCGGCGCGGGGGCCGAAGCCGGGGCGCGGCGTTGCCGGGCCTGCGGCTCGCCGCGCCTGCTCGCCCACCCGGAGCGGGACGCGCTCGCCATCGCGCACGTCGATTGCGACGCCTTCTACGCCGCGGTCGAGAAGCGCGACGACCCCTCCTTGCGCGACCGGCCGCTCATCATCGGCGGGGGCCGGCGCGGCGTGGTCTCGACCGCCTGCTACATCGCGCGGATCCGCGGCGTGCACTCGGCGATGCCGATGTTCCGCGCCCTCGAGGCCTGCCCGGACGCGGTGGTGCTGCGGCCCGACATGGAGAAGTACGCCCGGGTCGGCCGCCAGGTGCGGGCGATGATGCAGGACCTGACGCCGCTGGTCGAACCGGTCTCGATCGACGAGGCCTTCCTCGACCTCTCCGGCACCGCGCGGCTGCACGGCGCCTCGCCGGCGGTGACGCTCGCGCGCTTCGCCCGCCGGGTCGAGGCCGAGGTCGGCATCACGGTCTCGGTCGGGCTCGCGCCCAACAAGTTCCTGGCCAAGATCGCCTCCGACCTCGAGAAGCCGCGCGGCTTCTCGATCATCGGCCGGGCCGAGGCCGCGTCCTTCCTGGCGCCCCGGCCGGTGCGGATCCTGCCCGGCATCGGCCAGGCGGCGGCCGAGCGCCTGGCAGCGCTCGGCATTCAGCGGATCGGCGACATCGGCCGGACCGCCCCCGAGCGGCTGCACGCGGGCCTGGGGCGCGATGCCGGCCGCCTCCTGGCGCTCGCCCGCGGCGAGGACCCGCGCCGGGTCCAGCCCACGCGCGAGACGAAGAGCGTCTCGGGCGAGACCACCTTCGCGGAGGACCTGCGCCGCTTCGAGGACCTGCGGCCGGTGCTGTGGCGGCTGTGCGAGAAGGTCGCCCGGCGCCTGAGGCGGGCGGAGCTGGCGGCGGCGAGCGTCACGCTGAAGCTGAAGGACCGGGATTTCCGCCTGCGCACCCGCACCCGCTCGGGCCTCGCCCCGACGCAGGTCGCCGAGCGGCTGTTCCGCCCCGCGGAAGCGCTGCTGCGCGAGGCCTGCGACGGGACCGCCTACCGGCTGATCGGGGTCGGCGCCGGCGACCTGTGCGGCGCCGCCCATGCCGACCGCGGCGACCTCGCCGACGTCTCGGCCGTGCGCGACGCCAGCCGGGCGGCGGCGATCGACGCCTTGCGCGAGCGCTTCGGCGCGACGGCGGTGCAGCGCGGGCTCGGCTTCGCCCCCCAGGGCGAGGCGCGCGCCCCGTCGGGCCCGGAGAGTGCCGGCAAGGCGGCGCCGAAGCGCGAACCGCGCTGACGGCACCGGCTCGATCGGCTCCCTACTTGCAGTCCTTGCTCTCCGGCGTGAGGTCGATGCGCGACAAGTCGCCCTTGAGGGAGAACTCGCCGTAATCGAGGCGCAACGCCCCGCTGACGCCGTTCTCGTAGAGGTCGAAGGCGAGGACGTAGACCGGGGTGCGCTCCCCCTCCCCCGGCGAGAAGTAGCTCAGGGTCACCGGCCAATGCGGCATCGTCGCCATCGCGCCCTGGCGCAGGACGGCGTCGGCCGGCACGGTGGCGGGTTTTGCCGAATCCGATCTGGCCGCGTCGGGCTTCGTCGCGTCGGGCTTCGTCGCGACCGTGCGCTGCGCGCCGATCACCGCCAGGGTGTCGTAGACCTTGCGGCCGTCGTCCGAGCCGTCGAACACCTTCACGGCGACGGTGGACTGCCCGGCCCGGGCGGCCTCGATCAGGCGCTTCATGTGGGCGGCGGGAAACAGCACCTCGCCGGGCACCGCCATCTCGCCGCGCTTGGGCTGCTTGAGGGTGATGTCCACGCCCTTGTCGCCGCGCTCGGCATTGCCGTCGACCGGCGCGGCGGCCTTGCCGTTGAGGTCGGATTGGGTGCGGAAGCGGAAGCTGCGGCCGTCGCCGCTCTCGAAGGTGGTGTTGCGCAGGTCGGAGGTGCGGGTGCCGCTCTCCGAGCTCTCCAGCACCGTCACCTGGCGGTACTGCAGGGCGAAGCCCTTGCACGCGTCGCCGGTGAAGTCGAACACGATCCGGCCGCGCGCGCCCTCGACCGCGCGGGTACCGGAGCTGCCGGACAGCGACAGGTCGTAGACGGCGCGATGGGGCGCGAGGTGCACGGCATCGGCCGCCAGTGCGGGCGGCGCGAGCGCGAGCAGGACGCACGCGAGGGCTGTTCGCATGAGGTCTCCCGGGGCGGCCGTCGGTACTGGCGTCGGCCCTGTTGGTCGCCTCAAGATAGGCCCCGCCCCGGCGCCCGGCAACGTGCCGGGCGAAGCCGGCCGGGGCCGGGCCGTGGCGCCGCTGCCACGCTTGCCGAAGACCGGGCCGGAAACCCGTGCTCGTCGCGTGCCGCAGCCCCGGCGCAACCCGGGCGCGATGGACGGCACGGCGGGACGAAGCCCCGCAAGGGAGCGAACAGCGCCTTGATGAAAAAGGATTATTCCCGGCCGCACCGTCGTCCCGCCCAGGCCGTGCGGTGGATTCTCGGGTCCATCCGGGCGGCCCCGGCGGGCCGGTCCGCCGCGGGGAAAAACTAACTCGGCCGGGGCCGGACTCTTGCGCGGATGTTAGGCCGTCCTGTAGGTTCACCCCCGTCGCCACCGCCCGAGGCGTGGCGGCGATCACCAGCAGGATCGGACGAGTCCAACGCGCGGTCGAACGGCGGGCCGCTCGCGTCTGCGCGTCGATTCCATGGGTGATGTCGGGGGAGTGGAGGCGGCGATGATGGAAGCGGGTCCGGGCTGGACGAAGGAGCGCGTCGAGCTCCTCAAGCGCCTGTGGAGCGATGGCCGGAGCGCCAGCCAGATCGCCGCCGAGATCGGCGGCGTCTCCCGCAACGCCGTCATCGGCAAGATCCACCGCCTCGGCCTCGCCGGCCGGGTTCTGAAGGCGAACGGCGCCGCGCCGGCCGGCGGCCGGCGGCCCCGGGCCGAGACCGATGCGCCCCTCGCCGAGACCCCGTCCGTGCTCGCGCCGGCCCCGCCGGCCCTCGCCCTCATCAAGCCTCACGCCGCCACGCCGTCCGCCTCGGTCGCGCTGCCGGAGAGCGCCCGCGTCACCATCATGGAGCTGCGGGAATTCATGTGCCGCTGGCCGATGGGCGACCCGTCGACGCCGGATTTCCGCTTCTGCGGCGACCGCGCGATCAGCGGACTGCCCTATTGCACCCACCACAGCCGCATCGCCTACCAGCCCGCCGCCGAGCGCAAGCGCGACCGCAAGGTCGTCGGGTTCCGCTAGCCCCGCACGGCCGGAGGCGGCGCACCCGCCGCTTCCGATGGGTTGACGATATCGCTCAAATCCTAACGATTCCTGTCCGGCCGCCGCCGGTGCCGGGCGCATCACGGGCCGTTCGTCCCGCCCCCGATGCCGACCTCGGCCGTCGCCCCGGGGCCGCGCCGAGGCTCGCCCCGCGATGGCGATGGAGGGGATCGGGTCCGTCGGCCGAGTTCCGTCGTCCCGGGCCGGACGAGTTTCCGTCCGGAACGGCCGATGCCCGCCTCACGCGTCGGGCGCGAACATCTCGTCGAAGGAGTAGCCCGAGCCGCGCACGGTGCGGATCGGGTCGGTGTCCCGGCCGCGGTTGATCGCCTTGCGCAGGCGGCCGATATGCACGTCGACCGTGCGCTCGTCGATGTAGACGTCGTGGCCCCAGACGCCGTCGAGGAGCTGCTCGCGGGAGAAGACCCGGCCGGGGCTCTGCATCAGGAACTCGAGCAGCTTGAACTCGGTCGGGCCGAGATGCAGCTCGCGCCCGTCGCGGCGGACGCGGTGGCTGACCCGGTCGAGCTCGATGTCGCCGGCGACCAGGAGGTCGGCGACGTGGGCGGGCTTGGAGCGGCGCAGCAGGGCGCGAACCCGGGCCAGCAGCTCCGGTACCGAGAACGGCTTGACGATGTAGTCGTCGGCGCCGGTGGCCAGTCCCCGCACCCGGTCGCCCTCCTCGCCCCGCGCGGTCAGCATGATGACCGGCAGCCGCTCGGTCTCGCGTCGGGCGCGGATGCGCCGGCACAATTCGATGCCCGACAAGCCGGGCATCATCCAGTCGAGGAGGACGAGGTCGGGCACCTGCTCGCGCAGGCGGATATCCGCCTCGTCGCCCCGGGCGACGGCGTCGACCTCGAAGCCCTCGGCCTCGAGGTTGTAGCGCAGGAGGAGGGTGAGGGCTTCCTCGTCCTCGACGATCAGGATGCGGGTACTCATCGCGGGCACTTCAGGCGGGGATCATGGGTGGGGGCCCGCCGGGCCCGAAGGCCCGGACGGGCGTGTCGCCCTCAGGCGTCGGCCTGGTTGTCGAGGGTGGCGAAGCTCGAACGGTCGTTCTTCGGACGATCGGTCGTCAGCGTCTCGCCGGTGGCGAGGTAGTGGATCGTCTCGGCGATGTTGGTGGTGTGGTCGCCGATGCGCTCGACGTTCTTGGCGCAGAACAGGAGGTGCGTGCAGAACGTGATGTTGCGCGGATCCTCCATCATGTAGGTCAGCAGCTCGCGGAACAGCGAGGTGTAGAGCGCGTCGATGCCGCCGTCCCGGGCCCAGACGTCGAGGGCCGCGACGGTGTCCTGGGTGGCGTAGGCGTCGAGCACGTCCTTGAGCTGGCCCTGGACCAGCTCGTTCATGTGCTCCACGCCGACGACGATCTTCTGCAGCTGGACCTGGTCGCTGATAGCGACGACGCGCTTGGCGACGTTCTTGGCGAGGTCGCCGATGCGCTCGAGGTCGCCCGAGACGCGGATCGCCGAGATCGTCTCGCGCAGGTCGATCGCCATCGGCTGGCGGCGGGCGATCAGGAGGATCGCCTTCTCCTCGATCTCGCGCTGCAGCCCGTCGAGGCGCTGGTCGACCGCGATCACCGCCTGGGCGAGGCTGGCGTCGCGGCGCAGGAGCGCCTGGCCGGAATCGGCCACCATCTTCTCGGCGATGCCGCCCATCTCGGCGATGCTGCGCCGCAGGTTCTGCAGCTCCTGGTCGTAGGAGGTGACGATGTGGCTCGACATGGATTTTCGACTCCCCGCGGTGAGGTGGAGTGTAGGGCGCGCCGGCCCGGAGCCGGGCCGGCGGAACGGCTCCCGGATCCTCAGCCGAACCGGCCGGTGATGTAGTCCTGGGTCTGGCGCTTCGTCGGGTTCATGAACAGGCGGTTGGTCGGACCGTACTCGACCAGCTCGCCGAGATACATGAAGGCGGTGAACTGCGAGATGCGCGCCGCCTGCTGCATGTTGTGGGTGACGATGGCGATGGTGAACTCGGTCCGCAGCTGCTCGATCAGCTCCTCGATGCGGCCGGTCGAGATCGGGTCGAGGGCCGAGGTCGGCTCGTCGAACAGGATCACCTCCGGGCGCTGCGCCACCGTGCGGGCGATGCAGAGGCGCTGCTGCTGGCCGCCGGACAGGCCCATGCCGGACTGCTTCAGCTTGTCCTTCACCTCGTCCCACAGCGCGCCCTTGCGCAGGGCCTCCTCGACGCGGACGTCGAGGTCGGCCTTGCCGAGGCGCTCGTAGAGCCGGATGCCGAACGCGATGTTGTCGTAGATCGACATCGGGAACGGGGTCGGCTTCTGGAACACCATGCCGACCCGGGCGCGCAGCTCGTTGAGGTCGATCGAGGGATCCAGGATGTTGCGGCCGTCGAGCAGGATCTGCCCTTCCGCGCGCTGCTCGGGGTAGAGGCTGTAGATCCGGTTGAAGGTGCGCAGCAACGTCGACTTGCCGCAGCCCGACGGCCCGATCAGCGCCGTGACCTGGCGGTCGAGGAAGTTGAGGTTGATGTTCTTCAGGCCCTTGAAGTCGCCGTAGTAGAAGTTGAGGTCCTTCACGGCGAGGCGGATCGCGGCGGATTCGTCGGCCTGGCTCTGGCCCACGACCGGCGCGGCGGTGGCGGTGGCGCTCATCGGTGTGTCTCCGGGCAGAAGTATTTTCGAAGAAAATACGTCACAATCAGAAGTGGAGAGCAGCACCCGGTCGCGGAGCGATCGGGTGCTGCCGACGTGCGGATCAGCGCCCCTTCGGGCCGCTCAGGACGAGGCGGGCCACGATCGACAGGCCCAGGATGGTGACGGTGATGAGGAGCGCGCCGGCCCAGGCCAGCTGGCGCCAGTTCTCGTAGGGCGAGAGCGCGAACTGGTAGATCATCACCGGCAGGTTCGCGACGCCGCCCATCAGGTTGGGGCTGAACCAGGAATTGTTGTTGAGCGCGGTGAAGAGCAGCGGCGCGGTCTCGCCGGCGATGCGGGCGAGCGCCAGGAGCACGCCGGTGACGATGCCCGACTGCGCCGCCCGCCAGGTGACGCTGCGGATCACGATCGAGAGCGGCGCGCCGAGGGCCGCGCCGGCCTCGCGCAGGGTGCCGGGCACCAGGCGCAGCATGTCCTCGGTGGTGCGCACGATCACCGGGGTGGCGATGATGGCGAGCGCGACGCCGCCGGCCCAGCCCGAATAGCCGCCCATCGGCCGCACCATCAGGGTGTAGACGAACAGGCCGATCAGGATCGAGGGCGCCGAGAGCAGGATGTCGTTGAGGAAGCGGATCAGGTTGGCGAGGTGCGAGGTGCGGCCGTACTCGGCGAGGTAGGTGCCGGCGAGCACACCGATCGGCGTCGCCACCGCGATGCCGAGCGCCGTCATCACCAGGCTGCCGAGGATCGCGTTGGCGATGCCGCCGCCCTCGGAGCCGGGACCGGGCGTGACCTGGGTGAACAGGTTCGGCGAGAAGCCGCGCACGCCCTCGATGATGAGCATGAGCAGGATCGAGCCGAGCACGACGGCGCCGAGCACCGTGGCGAGCGTGCAGGCGACGATCAGGAACTTGTCGGCCGAGCGCCGGCCGGCGCGGACCCGGCCCCACTGCGCGGGGGCCGGGTGGGGGGGAGCGGCCGGGGTGGAACCCTGGACCGCGGCCGGGGAGGCGTTCATCGGGAAGCGTCCTGCGGGTTTCAGGGGGTCAGGCCACCTTCGCGCGGCGCACCAGCAGCCGGGCGATGATGAGCACGATGAAGGTGACGATGAACAGGATGCAGCCGAGCGCCATCAGAGAGCTGAGCTGCAGGCCGTCGGCCTCGTTGAACTCGTTGGCGATGCGCGAGGCGATGGTCGAGCCGGGATCGAAGATCGAGGCCGAGAGGCGGTTGGCGTTGCCGATCACGAAGGTGACCGCCATCGTCTCGCCGAGCGCGCGGCCGAGCCCCAGCATGATCGCCCCGATGATCGAGACCGAGGCCTGCGGGATCAGGACGTGGCGCACGACCTCCCAGGTGGTGCAGCCGATGCCGTAGGCGCTCTCGCGCAGCACCGTCGGGATCTGGTCGAGCATGTCGCGGGTGATCGAGGCGACGAAGGGCACGATCATGATCGCCAGGATGATGCCGGCGGTGAGCACGCCGACGCCCGACGGCACCTGGGCGTAGAACAGGGTGCCGACGATCGGCATGCCCTCGACGAGGTTCGAGACCGGGATCTGCACGAAGCGCGCGAAGAGCGGCGCGAACACGAACAGGCCCCACATGCCGTAGATGATGCTCGGCACGGCGGCGAGCAGCTCGATCGTCATCGCGACCGGCCGGCGGGCCCAGCCGGGGCAGAGCTGGGTCAGGTAGATCGCGATGCCGAGCGAGATCGGCACGCCGATGACGAGGGCGAGCAGCGCCGAGACCAGGGTGCCGATGATGGCGACGAGCGCGCCGTACTGCTCGCGGCCGACGTTCCAGGCGCTCGAGACGAGGAAGCCGGGGCCGAATTCCTGGAAGGCCGGCCAGCCGCCATAGGCGATCGAGGCCAGGATGCCGGCGAGCACCGCGAGCACCAGCAGCGCCGAGGCGAGCGAGGCGGCGCGGAAGATGCGGTCGCCCACGGGGCTGGGGCTGCGGCGGGCGACGACGGGCCTCGCCGCCAAAGCAACGTTCTCAGACAACGCGACCATCCGGGTTTCCCTTGGAGTGAGCGGGCTCTAGCGCGCTCGGCGGATCGACGCGAGTCGGGCGTCCGGCCGGCGGCGGGCTCTCGGCATCGCTCAGGCGCCGCGCGGGCCCGGAATCGGGCCGGCGGAAGCGGGAGGGCGGGACGACCCCG
Source organism: Methylobacterium terrae (assembly GCF_003173755.1). Classification (NCBI taxonomy): domain Bacteria; kingdom Pseudomonadati; phylum Pseudomonadota; class Alphaproteobacteria; order Hyphomicrobiales; family Methylobacteriaceae; genus Methylobacterium; species Methylobacterium terrae. The sequence goes on along the minus strand of NZ_CP029553.1, from coordinate 4,803,684 downwards.
CCCTCCCGGGTTCGAGTTGCGATGTTAGTTGCTCAGGACGGGCTTGCCGTCCTTGACGACCGACTTCCACTCGTCCTCGACCTGGGTCACGACCTTGTCGGGCAGCGGCACGTAGTCGAGGTCGGAGGCCATCTTGTCGCCGCTCTTGTAGGCCCAGCGGAAGAACTTCAGCACCTCGGCGGTGCGGGCCGCGTCGGCCGGGTTCTTGTGGACCAGGATGAAGGTCGCGGCGGTGATCGGCCAGGCCTTAGGCCCGGCCTGGTTGGTCAGCGAGATGCCGAAGCCCGGGGCGGCCTTCCAGTCGGCGTTGGCGGCGGCGGCCTGGAACGCCTCGTCGCCCGGCATCGGGTACTGGCCGTCCTTGTTCTGGATCAGCGCGACCGGCAGGTTGTTCTGCTTGGCGTAGGCGTACTCGACGTAGCCGATGGCGTTCGGCACCTGCTTGACGACCGCCGTGACGCCCTCGTTGCCCTTGCCGCCCTGGCCGGCCGGCCAGCTGACCGTGGTCGAGGCGCCGAACTCGGACTTCCAGGCCGGCGACACGTCCGACAGGTAGGTGGTGAAGATGTTGGTGGTGCCCGAGGCGTCCGACCGGTAGACCGGGGTGATCGGGGCGTCGGGCAGCTTCACGCCCTCGTTGAGTTTGGCGATCTTCGGGTCGGACCACTTGCGGATCTTGCCCTGGTAGATCTCGGCCAGCACCTCGCCGGTCAGCTTGATCTCGCCGGGCTTGACGCCGGCGATGTTCACGACCGGGACGACGCCGCCCATCACGGTCGGGAACTGGACCAGGCCGTCCTTGGTGAGGGTGTCGCCCTTCAGCGGCGCGTCGGTGGCTCCGAAATCGACGGTCTTGGCCTGGATCTGCTTGATGCCGCCGCCCGAGCCGATCGACTGGTAGTTGAGGCCGTTGCCGGTCTCCTTGCGGTAGGCCTCGGCCCACTTGGAGTAGACCGGGAACGGGAAGGTGGCGCCGGCGCCGGTGATGTCGAGGGCCATCGCCGAGGTGGCGATCTGGGCGGTCGCGAGCCCGATGGCGAGCGCGTAGGAGAAGGGCTTCACTGGTATCTCTCCGTGTTCGGATCGGTCCGGCACGATGCGGGCCTGCCTGCGCGTGCCCGCGCCTCGCGCGTCGACTGCCGGTGAGGACGTGACCGGTCTCCCCGGACTGCGTCGGATCATGTCCCGACCGTTGCCGGGACCTTGCCGTCGCGGGCGAGGGATACGCCCGGTGCGACGCCGGCCCTATGACGGTCCCATGACATTGGGATGACAAGCGCCGGCCGGATGCGACGTTCCGGGCCGTTCGCGCGTTGGGGGACCGAGACGGAGGGGGAGCATCCCCAGGATCTTGGTCACAGGACGCGCGGCCGTGCACAACCCAGACATGACGACCGACGAGGACCCGGACGCGGCCGAGCGCGCGGACGATCCCGGCCGCCGGGAGCTGATCGCCCTTCACGCCGAGCGCGCGGAGCTGGAGCAGCGGCTCGCCCGCGCCGAGCAGGAGCGCCTCTACCTCGCCGACCCGGCGGCCGCTTCCGCCGCGCAGGCCGCGGAGGCGGCCCTGCTCGGCGAGCTCGACCGGATCATGACCCGCATCCGCGCGGCCGAGTACCGGAGCCAGCCCGGCGCCCGGTCCTGGTAGGCTCCGGGCGTCAGCTCCGGACTCCCGCCGGGCCGCTTGCCGGGCCGCTTGCCGGGCCCCTTGCCGGGCCCCTTGCCGGGAACCTCGGCAGTACGAAGCCGTTGCCCCCGGCGACCCGCGCCGCGGGCGCGGCCGCGTTCGCGCGGCCGGTGGAGTGACGGAGGGATCGCGATGCAGCGCGTGAAGGGATCGGTCGAGGGTGCCGTGCGGGACCGGGCGCGGCGCTGCTGACCACCCGCGGCGATGCGCGCGTGTCGACACGCGCGCCGCGCGCCCCAGTTTCCCGCCCAAGGAAGCTCCGGCGGAGTACCACGCAGGCGGCGCCGCCAGGGCCGCCGCCCGCCCTCCCCGCTTCAGAACGTGAGAGTCGCATGGCGTCCACCGACAACCCCCTTCTCGGCTCCGAGGCCAAGCCCGGCCTGCCCCCGACCGTCCAGGTCCATCTCGGCCGCCAGCTGCGCGCGGCCTACGCCCCCCTCGAGACCGCCGCGACGCCGGAGATCTTCCTCGCGCTGATCGAGAAGCTCGAAGCCGCGCTCGCCGCGCAGGGGCGGGCCGTCGAGCCGGAATTCCGCGAGGGCATGCTGGCCGCCCTATCCTCGCTGCGCGCCTTCGCGCTCTCGCTCACCAACAACGCCGCCCGGGCCGACGACCTCGTCCAGGACACGATCCTGCGCGCCTGGCAGAACCAGCACCGCTTCCAGCCCGGCACCAACCTGAACGCCTGGCTGTTCACCATCCTGCGCAACGCCTTCTACTCCGAGCAGCGCAAGCGGATGCGCGAGGTGCAGGACGAGGACGGCTCCTACGCCGCGCGCCTGTTCACCGCCCCCGACCAGGGCCACCGCCTCGACGTGCAGGACCTGCGCGCCGGCCTCGCCAAGCTGCCGCCGGACCAGCGCGAGGCGCTGATCCTGGTGGGCGCCGAGGGCCTGTCCTACGAGGAGGTGGCGGGCATCTGCGGCGTCGCGATCGGCACGATCAAGAGCCGCGTCAACCGCGCCCGCAACCGCCTGGCCGAGCTCCTCGGCTACGGCGACGACGACCTGACCGGCGACCGCATGATGCAGTCGGCGATGGGCGAGGGCGTCTGAGGATCCTCCGCACGGTTTCCCGGTTTTTTCGACGACGCCCGCGGAGCGATCCGCGGGCGTCCGCCGTTACGGCCTCGGTCCCCGCCTCAATGGTGGCGGCCGTGGAGCAGCCAGCCGAACAGGTAGCCGATCCCGCCCGCGACCAGCAGGGCGGCGAGGTGCCGGTCGCCGACCTGGCGGGCGACCGCGCGGTTGCCGCGCTCGTAGTAGTGCCGCCCGGTCTCGCGGGCCTGGTCGGCGTAGTCGGGCGCGGAATCGGCGAGGCCGCGCACCGCGTCCCTCGCCGCATCCTTGGCCTGCCCGTAGACGTTGCGCGCCGCCCCCGCCGCCTGGTCGGCGAGGCCCTGGGCCTGCGTGCCGGCATCGCCCGTCCACTCGCCGAGCCGCTGCTGCGCCTTGCCGCCGAGCTCCTTGCCGGCGCCGATGATCCGGTCGGAATCCATCGCGAATCTCCTTGCTCGCGGGCGGTCCGTCTGCTGCCGCCGCTCCCTCATCCAACGCGCCAGACGGCCGAACGGCTTCGCGCCCGCGCTCCGGGAAGCCGGGGGATCCTGCCGGCCCGGCGCCGAGTCATGAATCTGTTATCTCAGCGCTTCTCCGCAGTTGCGCGACCCAGGGGGGAACCGTTAACTCGCCTTAACCTTCGGTGAGGCATCCCGTGAACTTCCCCTCGTCCGCGTTCCCGTCCGGCCGCACCGGCACGCCTGCCCGCACGCGCCGCCTCGCGCGCACGCTCGCCCTCGGCGTGCTGCTCGGCCTCGGGAGCGTGGGGGCCGGCACCACGCTGGTCCAGGCCGCGGACGATGCCGGCGTGCTCGACTTCCTGCTCGGCGACGTGCCGCGCAGCCTCGGCCTGCCGGGGCGGGCGCCGCGGCCCGAGGCGGCTTTGCGCGAGCGGCGGGTGCGCTGGACCAGCCGTCCGGCGCAGGCCGCGGTCGAGGCGCCGCGCTGGCGCGACCCGGCGCCCCGCGCGCGCTCCATCCCCCCCAGGCCCGCCCCGTCCCATCCTGCGACCCGACAGGTCCGGGAACCCGTCTCCTTCGCGGCGAGCCACGACCGCACGGTCTGCGTGCGCACCTGCGACGGCTACATGTTCCCCCTCGCCAATCTCGAGGGGCACGACGCCCTGCCGGCACACGCGCAGGCCTGCGCGGCGGCCTGCCCGGGCGCCGAGACCGCCCTCTACACGGTGAGGGCGGGCCAGGAGCTCGACCGGGCGGTGAGCCTGGACGGCCGCCCCTACCGCAACCTCGCGGCCGCCTTCGTCTATCGGACGCGGCAGGTGTCGCATTGCGGGTGCCGCCCCGGCGAGGGCGGCTACGCCCGGCTCCTCCTGCGCGACGCGACGCTGCGCCCCGGCGACGCGGTGGCGGGCGGGCCCGGCGACCGGGCCCTCGGCGCCAGGGTCTTCGCCGGCCGCGACGGGACCGGCGCGGCCCGCTTCGTCGATTTCCGCCGCGCCGCGATGCTGTCCTCCGGCGCCCGGCGCGATCTCGACCGCACCCTCGACGTGACCCGCCTGGAGCGGGCCCGGGCCGAGTTCCGCCGCTCGCTGGTCGCCCAGAGCCGCGAGGCCGGACGCCTGCGCTACGCCGCCAGGACCGGGATCTCCGCCGGGATCTCCGCCGGGGGCTTCGCCGAGGTCGTCAGCGATGCCGGCTTCCTGCCGGTCCGGGTCGTCGCGCCCTCCCCGTTCCGCTGATCCGCCCCGGACTGACGAGCCTGTTGCGGGCCGGAGACAGGGCCCGTGTTCCACGGTCCCGCGCGCTCGCGGCGCTTGCGATTCGCGGGCCGGCATGACGAAACTGATCGCGTTCCCGGCCTTCGCCCGGTCCCCCCCTCACCATGCTGAACGCCCGCCATGTCGCCCGCGCTCGAGAATCGTCTGCTGCCCTACCGCGAAGTCGTCGCCGTCTTCGTGAGCTCCGGCCTGTTCTTCGCGGGCCTGCTGGCCTGGGCCTGGATGGCCGGCTGACGCGGGAGAGGCGCGAGAGGCGCGAGGTCTCGACAGGGCGGGGCACGGCGGGTAACCCGGACGGGTCGTGAAGCCCGTCAGGAGCCGGTCGGTTGAGCGAGTCTGAAGCCACCGAGGCGGCGCCCGCCTTCCAGCGCGAGGCCCCGGCGAGCGGCCGGATCGAGGCGGTGTCGCCGCTGGTCCGGCGGCTGGTCTGCCCCAATGCGGGGCCCTTCACCCAGAGCGGCACCTGCACCTACGTCGTCGGCCACGGCCGCGTCGCGGTGATCGATCCCGGGCCGGACCATCCGGAGCACCGGGCGGCCCTCCTCGCCGCGCTCGACGGCGAGACGGTCGAGGCGATCCTCGTCACCCACACCCACCGCGACCACTCCCCCGGCGCCCGCCCGCTCAGCGCCGCGACCGGGGCGCCGATCGTCGGCTGCGGCCCGCACCGGCCCGCCCGCGCGGTCCGCGGGCCCGAGCAGGGACGGCTCGACGCCGCGGGCGACGCCGACCACCGGCCGGACCGGGAGCTGGCCGACGGCGAGAGCGTCGCGGGCCCGGGCTGGACCCTGACGGCGCTCGCCACGCCGGGCCACACCATGAACCACCTCGCCTTCGCGTTCGCGCAGGAGAATTCCCTGTTCTCGGGCGACCACGTCATGGCCTGGTCGACCAGCATCGTGGCCCCGCCGGACGGCGCGATGGGTCCCTACATGGCGTCCCTCGAGCGCCTGCGCGGCCGGCCCGAGGCCGTGTACTGGCCCGGCCACGGCGGCCCGGTGCGCGACCCGCAGCGCTTCGTGCGCGGCCTCCTCAGCCATCGCCGCGCCCGCGAGACCGGCATCGTGGAGCGGCTGGCCGCCGGCGAGCGCACCATCCCGGGCCTCGTCGCGGCACTCTATTCCGGCCTCGACCCGATGCTGCGGCCGGCCGCGGCGCTCTCGGTCTTCGCCCACCTGGAGGACCTGGTGGAGCGCGGCCGGGTGGTCACGGACGGGCCGCCGGCGCTCGATGCGGAGTATCGGGTGGCCTGAAGCCTCGCCGAGGGTGCGAGAGAGTTCCGAGGCGATCAGACACGTGATCGGTCTCGGAAGGGATGTCGTCTACTTCACCGCCAGCGCCAGGTTGCCGATCTCGTCCAGGTAGGCCCGGATGTGGTCGGCGTTCTGGCCGAAGTCGCGGTCGCCGAAGCGGGTGGCGGAGCGCACGTCGATGCGGGTGCCGTCGGCCCGGGGGTGCAGCCGCACCGTGACGTCGTAGGGCAGGCCGAGGAGGCGCGAGCGCACCACCGCCTCGATGCGGCCGTTCCCGGCCCGGCCGCCGGGCTTGTAGGATTCCACCACCTGCCACTTGCGGTTCTGCGCCGCCTTCATCGCCAGGGCGAAGGCCTCGTCGGGCCCGAGATCGAGGGTGAGCGGCGCGATCTGCGGGTAGGCCTCGCGCTGCAGGGCCCGGGCGGCCGGAGCGGTATCGCGCGGCATCCGCCAGCCCCGCGCCTCCCAGGCGGCGCGGGAGCGCGAGAAGGCCGGCGGGGTCTCGATGTCGGTCGAGACGTCGGTGAGCGGCGGCAGCATCACGCCGCGCACGGTCATGATGGCCGGGTAGGCCAGCACCAGGGCGGCGAGGACGAGGCCGCCGACCGCGACGCCGAGGCCGCGCGCGCCCTCGCGCCAGATCCGCACGAAGGCCGCCAGCGCGAGCAGCACCGCCAGCACCGCGAGGCCGACCCCGGAGCCGAGGACGGTGAGCGCCGCGTCGGTCTCGGCCCGCGGGTCGCGCACCAGCAGCAGCGCGAGGCCGACCACCGCGAGGGAGAACCAGGCGAGGCGCAGGGCCCAGGGCGCCGCGCGGGTGACGGGCTCCTCGACGATCAGGCGGCGCATGAGGCGACGTTCCGGGGCTGGCGGCGCATGAATCCGTCGGGTCGCGACCGCGCCGGGACGGGCGGTCCTTCAGGCCCCGATGTACCGCCCCGCGCCCGCCGGCGCTACCGGGCGCCCGCCACGGTCAAGCGGCGAATCGAACCGGTGCGGGATGCAGGTCTCCCGCGCGATCGGCGCCGTTTCCCAAAGCCCGCGACTTGCTCTAGAGGCGTGACGTCGTTTCCGACGCCGACCTCAAGGTTCGCCCATGTCCGCCGCTGCCGCCCCTCGTCCCGTCCCGCGTCCCGGTGTCCTCGAGATCGAGGCCTACGTCCCGGGCAAGAGCGCGGCGCCGGCCGGCGTGAAGCTGCACAAGCTGTCCTCGAACGAGACGCCGATGGGCCCGAGCCCCGCCGCGATCGCGGCGATGCAGGAGACGGCCTCGCATCTCGAGCTCTATCCGGACGGCTCGGCGACCAAGCTGCGGCAGGCCATCGCCCAGAAATACGGCCTCGACCCCGAGCGCATCGTCTGCGGCGCCGGCTCGGACGAGCTGCTCTCGCTCCTGACCTACGCCTATATGGGCCCGGGCGACGAGGGCCTGTACTCGCAGTACGGCTTCCTGGTCTACCGCATCGCCATCCTGGCGGCGGGCGGCACGCCGGTGGTGGCGCCGGAGCGCGACCACACCACCGACGTCGACGCGCTGCTCGCGGCGGTGACGGACAGGACCCGCATCGTCTACCTCGCCAACCCCAACAACCCGACCGGCACCTACCTGCCCTTCGACGAGGTGCGCCGCCTCCATGCCGGCCTGCCGAAGACGACGCTGCTGGTCCTCGACGCGGCCTATGCCGAGTACGTCCGGCGCAACGACTACGCCGCGGGCCTCGAGCTGGTGGCCGAGTCCGAGAACGTCGTGATGACCCGCACCTTCTCGAAGGTGTACGGGCTCGCCGCGCTCCGCATCGGCTGGATGGTGGCGCCCGCGGCGATCGCCGACGCCGTCAACCGCATCCGCGGCCCGTTCAACCTGGGGGCTGCGGCGATCACCGCCGGCGCCGCCGCGATGGCGGACGACGCCCACATCGTCAAGGCGGTGGCCCACAACGACGAATGGCTGCCGAAGGTCACGAAGGCGCTCGAGGGGCTGGGCCTCACCGTGACTCCGAGCGTCGGCAACTTCGTGCTGATCCATTTCCCCGAAGCGGCCGGGCACACCGCCGCCGACGCCGACGCGTACCTCACCGCCCGCGGCATGATCCTGCGCCGGGTCGGCGCCTACGGTCTGCCGAACGCGCTGCGCATGACCATCGGCACCGCCGAGGCCAACGAGGCCGTGGTGGCCGCGCTGACCGAGTTCGTGACGAGCGCCGCGCGTGGCTGAGCCGTTCCGGCGCCTGGCGCTGGTCGGCCTCGGGCTGATCGGCTCCTCCCTCGCCCGGGGCGCGAAGGCCGCCGGGCTCGCCGACACCATCGTGGCGGTCGACCGCGACGAGGGCGTGATCGGGCGCGTACGGGCTCTCGGGATCGCCGACGAGGCCACCACCGACCTGGCAGCGGGCGTCGCGGGCGCCGACCTCGTGATCCTGTGCGTGCCGGTCGGCGCCATCGGGACGGTGGCGGCCGAGATCGCGGGCGCGCTGGCGCCCGGCGCGATCCTGTCCGACGTCGGCTCGGTCAAGGCCGCGGTGGTGGCGGCGGCGACGCCGCACCTGCCCGCGGGCGTGAGCTTCGTGCCCGCTCACCCGGTCGCCGGCACCGAGCATTCGGGGCCGGATGCGGGCTTCGCCACGCTGTTCCACGGCCGCTGGTGCATCCTGACCCCGCCGGAGGGCACCGACCCGGCCGCGGTGGCGCGGGTGCGGGGATTCTGGGAGGGCCTCGGCTCGGTCGTCGAGACCATGACGCCGGCCCACCACGACCTCGTGCTGGCGATCACCAGCCACGTGCCGCACCTCATCGCCTACAACATCGTCGGCACCGCCGCCGACCTCGAGGCCGTGACCCAGTCCGAGGTGATCAAGTTCTCGGCCGGCGGCTTTCGCGACTTCACCCGCATCGCCGCCTCGGACCCGACGATGTGGCGCGACATCTTCCTCACCAACAAGGAGGCGGTGCTGGAGATGCTGGGCCGCTTCAACGAGGACCTGGCGGCGCTCGCCCGCGCCATCCGCTGGGACGACGGCGAGGCCCTGCACGCCCTGTTCACCCGCACCCGGGCGATCCGCCGCGGCATCGTCGCCATGGGCCAGGAGACCGCCGAGCCGGATTTCGGCCGCCGCAGCGCCGGGCCGAAAGCGGCGGAGTGAGCCTCGAGCGGAACCGTTCGGCGTCTCAAGCTTTGCCATAAGCGTTGCCGTTTCGTCGTCTTCGTCGGATACTCCCCGGCGAGGCGGCGTGGCGAAATTCTTGGTGCGATGATCGTGTCCCATCGATCGAACTGGATCCGCGGTCTCGCGGTGGCGCTCATCGGGGCGCAGGCCGCGGCGTGCGCGTCCCTGCCGCGCACGCCCTACACGGCGGCGGAAGCCGCCACCGCCACCGTGCCGGGCCAGGACCCCGCGGTGCGCTTCTGGGCCGACGGCTCGGCCCGCAGCTTCGCGGCGGTGGCCGACCAGGTGAAGGGCTCGCGCGAGCCGTTCAGCTATCTCGCGCTGTCGGGCGGCGGCGGCGACGGGGCCTACGGCGCCGGCGTGCTCAACGGCTGGAGCCAGACCGGCCGGCGGCCGACCTTCACCATGGTCTCGGGCGTCTCGACCGGCGCGCTGATCGCGCCCTTCGCCTTCCTGGGGCCCGCCTATGACGGGTACCTGCGCGAGATCTACACCAGCGGCGAGGCCGCGACCCTGGTGCGCTCGCCCAATCCCCTCAACGTGCTGATCGGCGACGGCCTGTTCGGCGACGCGCGGCTGCGCGACCTCGTCGGGCGCTACGTCACGCCGGACCTGCTGGCGGCGGTCGCCGAGGAGCACCGCAAGGGACGCCGCCTCCTCGTCGTGACCACCAACCTCGATTCGCAGCGCGCGGTGATCTGGGACATGGGCGCCATCGCGGCGAGCGGCCAGCCCAACGCCGTCGCGCTGTTCCGCGACGTGCTCACCGCCTCGGCGAGCGTGCCGGCGGTGTTCCCGCCGATGCTGATCGACGCCCAGGCCGGCAACCACGCCTTCCAGGAGATGCACGTCGACGGCTCGGTGGTGACCCCGGTCTTCACCCTGCCCGAGGCCTTCCTGACCCAGGACGGGCGCATTGCCGCGAGCCGCGGCAAGCCCAACATCTACGTCATCATCAACGGGCGCATCGAGCCGAGCTTCGACCTGGTGCCGAACGGCACCCTGCCGATCGCGGTGCGCTCGCTCTCGACGGTCGGGCGCTCCCGCGCCCGGGCGACGATCGCGAGCACCCAGGCCTTCGCCCGCCGCAACGGCATGGGCTTCAACCTGACCTACATCGACCGGCGCATCCCCGAGGTCCCGGCCGCGCAGGGCTTCGACACCGCCTACATGCGCAAGCTCTACGACGACGGCTTCCAGAAGGGCAGCGGCGGCGCGGTCTGGCAGACGACCCTGCCGCGCGACGGCGAGCCGGCGGAGCCGACGCTGGCGCTGCGGTAGCGGGCGCAAGGCGTCGCGACGGGCGCGCCGGATGATCGAGCCGCACCGGTCACCGGTGCGGCCCCGTGATCGCCGGCGCCGAGACGCCGGCGATCACGGGGCTCGCGCGAGAGACGCCGCACGGGAGAAGCCGGCGCGACTCTACCCGCTCGACCGTCACTCCCCCGAGCCGTACCAGGTGAAGTGCTTCTTGATCGGCTCGATCACGTCCCAGGTGCCGGAAAAGCCCTTCGGCGTCACGAAGGCGTCGCCGGCGCGGTAGGTCCGGGACGCGCCCTCGGCGTCGGTGACGATCACCACGCCCTCGAGGATCTGGATGAACTCCGCCCGCCCGAAATCGATGCGGAACTTGCCGACCTCGCAGGTCCAGATGCCGGCGGCGAACAGGCTGTCGGGGCTGGTGTAGATGTAGGTCGCGGTCTGGACCGGATTGCCCGAGAGGACCTGCGCGCGCGGCCAGGCGTAGGGCTCGGCGGGGGGCTGCACCGCCGGGAAGTCGACCGTGCGCTGCACCGGCCCGTCGAGGAGCGGCGGCGCGGGGCGCTGCCAGAACGGCACCATGCGCAGGAGCGGCACGGCGCTCATGTAGGCCAGGAGCGGCCCCGACGTGGTGATGAGCTGCTTGACGATCCCCATGGCGTCCCCTCCTCCCGGCGGCTCTCGCGCAAGAGAGGCGGCCCGTTCGCTGACCGGCCCACAGGACACCGGACGGTCTTAACGACCGGCTGCGCCGGATGCTCGAATGCATCGGAACGCCGATGCCGCGACCCGGGACGGTTAAGGAACCCGTGCCCGGACCATCGACGGTCCGGCATCCGGCGGCAGGCGACCCGGTTCGCCCGTCAAAACCCTGCGAGAAGCGGGAATAACAGGGGCGGTACTATTGGCGGGCCTCCGCCGGCGGGCTTAGATCCTGCGGCGGCGTGAGGTTGAAGCCATGGGTGCAGTCTCGTCCCGGTTGCGGCACCTCACCCTCGCCCTGGCGCTGGCCGCCTCCCCGTGCGGCCCGGCCGCGTCCGGTCCCCTCACCTGGCCCGCCGGGCACGGCCTCGTCGACCAGACCGGAGCGGTCCTCGACGAGGCGCGCTTCGCCGGGCGGCTGCGGCTGGTCTATTTCGGCTACACCCGCTGCCCGGACCTGTGCCCGACCGCGCTGATGACGGTGACCCAGGCCCTCGACGACCTGCCGCCGGCCCTGCTCGCCCGGCTGGTGCCGGTGCTGGTCGCGGCCGATCCGGAGCGCGACGGCCCGGAGGTGCTCACCCGCTACCTCGACACCTTCCACCCCGCCATCGTGGCGGTGACCGGCCCGGTCGCGGTCATCGACGGCCTCGCCGCGGCCTACGCGACCCCGATCCGGCGCCACGACGGGGTCGTCGACCACCCGGCCGACCTGTTCCTCGTCGGCCCGGCGGGAAACCTGCTCGCGCGGCTGCCTCACGCGATCCCCCCGGACGTCCTCGCCGAGACGCTGCGGGCCGCCCTCTCGCGTTGAGGTTCCGTGCCGCCTTCCGCGGCACCGCACAGTCGATTTTCGCACTGCACCAAGCAAACCAATCGCCACGAAGGCGTGAACCGGCCCCTCTGCTGCACGAAGCGGGTTGACGCGACCGGCGTCTCGGCTACTCATATAGAAAATCATAAGAACAAAGAACGCTTCCACCGGGAGGAACGATGGATCGCGGAGAACGGCGCGCGCAGGGGTCCGGGCACGGGCCCGACCGGCGCAGCGTGGTGTTGGGGGCCGTTGCCTGCTGTGCGGCCGGGGGCGCCGCCTTTGCGGGGCCGGAGGATCTGCTGCCGCAGAAGGGCGACCGGCTGGTGCTCGGCGACGGGGCGAAGGCGGGTCAGCCCGTCACCCTGGACGGGCTGCCGGTCGGCGGCGACCTCGTCGAGGCGGTGGCGGTCGATCCGCAAGGGGTCAGGCGCGAGGGCTCGCGCTTTGCCAAGATCATCCTGGTGCGGGTCGCGCCCGACCAGGTCGCCGAGGACCAGCGCGCCCACGCGGTCGAGGGCGTGCTCGCGCTCTCGGCCATCTGCACCCACCAGGGCTGCACCATCTCGGGCTGGAGCCACGAGACACGGCGCCTGAGCTGCTTCTGCCACCATTCCGAGTTCCTGCCCGCCGAGGGCGGCCGGGTGGCCAAGGGGCCGGCGCGCAAGCGCCTGCCGGTGCTGCCGCTCGCCAAGGGCGAGGGCGGCACGCTGATGGTCGCCGGCGGCTTCGTCGGCAAGCCGGGGCCGGGCCCCGCCTGAGCGGGGCCGCGCGAGACGGCGGCGCAGCAGCGCCGCCTTCTAGACGGGAACGGCGGCGCAGCAGCGCCGCCTCTGCGACAGGAACGGCGGCGCAGCAGCGCCGCCTCTGCGACAGGAACGGCGGCGCTGCCGCGCCGCCTCTGCGACAGGAACGGCGGCGCTGCCGCGCCGCCTTTGGACGACCGAGACCCGCGCAGCAACGACGCGGGTCCGGACAAACGACCAGGGTCAGAGGAAACGCCCGGGCCGGCCCGCGCCTGCCCCCGCCTGTGAGGAGAGCAGCATGTCACGTCTCGTTCGAGCCAGGGGCTGGCTCGCCGCGGTCGCGCCCTGTGCCGTGGCCCTGGCCCTCGCCGCCGCGCCGGTGCAGGCCGGCCAAGCCGACGGAAAGGCCGCCGACGGCAAGGTCGACTACAAGCCGGTCACCGACCAGCGCCTCGCCAATCCCGAGCCCGAGAACTGGCTGCAATACCGCGGCAACTACCAGAGCTGGGGCTACTCCCCCCTCGACCAGATCACCGCGAAGAACGTCACCAAGCTCGTCCCGGCCTGGAGCCTGTCGACCGGCGTGAGCGAGGGCCACCAGGCCCCGCCGATCGTCAACAACGGGGTGATGTTCGTCACCACCCCGCAGGCGCAGGTGATGGCGATCAACGCCCGCACCGGCGAGATCCTGTGGCGCTACCAGAAGGAGCTGCCGCCGGAATTGTCGCAGCTCCACCCGACCAACCGCGGCGTCGGCCTCTACGGCGACAGCGTCTTCATGACCACCACCGATTCCTGCGTGGTCGCGCTCGGCGCCACCACCGGCAAGGTGAAGTGGGAGAAGTGCGTCGCCCCCTGGCAGGACGGCTACTACATGACGCTGTCGCCGCTGGTGGCGAAGGGCAAGGTCGTGGTCGGCGTCTCCGGCGGCGAGTACGGCGTGCGCGGCTTCATCACGGCGCTCGACGCCGAGACCGGCAACGAGGCCTGGAAGACCTACACGGTCGCCGGCCCCGGCGACCCGGCGGCCGATACCTGGAAGGGCGACGCCTGGAAGACCGGCGGCGGCTCGGTCTGGATCCAGGGCAGCTACGACCCGGCCGCCAACCTCGCCTATTTCGGCACCGGCAACGGCGGCCCGTGGACCCCGGACGCGCGGCCGGGCGACAACCTCTACACCTCGTCGGTCGTCGCCCTCGACCTCGACAGCGGCAAGATCAAGGGCCACCACCAGTACCACTGGAACGACGCCTGGGACTGGGACGAGGTCTCGGCGCCGGTGCTGATCGACATCGAGCGCGACGGCAAGAAGATCCCCGCCGCGATCCATGCCGGCCGCAACGGCTATCTCTGGACGCTCGAGCGCAGCAAGGACGGGCCCCTGAGCTTCGTCGAGGCTAAGCCGTTCGTGCACCAGGACGTCTTCGCCTCCCTCGACCCGAAGACCGGCCGGCCGACCTACAACCAGGCCAAGATCCCGGGCATCAACCGGCGCGCCGCGTTCTGCCCCGGCCTGTGGGGCGGCAAGGACTGGCCGCCGGAGGCCTACAACCCGAAGACCGGGCTGTTCTACATCCCCTCCAACGACAACCTGTGCTCGGAGCTGGCCGGCGCCCAGGCCGGCACGCGCAAGCCCGGCGAACTCTATATCGGCATCCCGATCGACGAGGTGCTGAACTCGCTGCGCCTGCGCGACGGCGTCGACAAGTCGAAGCCCTTCGCCATCGGGGCGATCCAGGCCTGGGACCCGAAGACCGGCAAGAAAGCCTGGCAGCACGACTTCCAGGATTCGGCCAACTGGGGGCCGCTGCTGACCACCGGCAGCGGGCTGATCTTCGCCGGCGGCACCAGCGACCGGAAGTTCCGGGCGCTCGACGGCACCACCGGCAAGGTGCTGTGGGAGACGAGGCTCAATTCCGGCGTCACCGGCGTGCCGTCGAGCTACATGATCGACGGGATCCAGTACGTCGCGGTCCAGGCCGGCTGGGGCGTCGATGCCGAGCGCATGCTGACCGGCATCAACGCGCTCATCCCCGAGGAGCGCCGGGTCAGCGTCCTGCCGCAGGGCGGCGTGATCTGGGTGTTCCGGGTCATGGGCGAGGAGGCGGCGGCCAAGTGAGGGGCCGCCCGATCACGAAGCCGGGGCTGCGTCTCGCCGCCCTGGCGCTCGCGGCCGGCCTCCTCGCGGGGCCGGCCGGCGCGCAACCCGCACCGGAGGCGACGGCCGGTGCCGTCGCTCCCCTCCCCGCGCAAGGGGACGCCCTCGTCGCCTACGTGACGAAGGCCCTGACCGACCACGACCTGCCCGCCTTCGAGCGGCTGGTGAACTGGACCGGCACCCGGGCGCAGAGAAGGCGCCTGACGCTCTACCAGATCCGCTCCGGCTTCGGCCGGCCGATCAGGGCAGCCACCCTCGAGCCGATGCCGGAGGACGGCCTCGCCGAGGCCACCTCGCGCGGCACCCTCAAGGCCAACATGCCGGTGACCGAGCGGCTGCGGGTGGTGTTCGACGAGCCGCCGGTCGAGGGCGACGCTCCCCCCACCAGCGTGTTCCTGGTCGGCCGCGAGGGCGGCAGCTACCGCATCGCCCTCCTGGTCCCGACCGGGCCGCCGAAGGGCAAATGATCTCCGCGCGAGCGGTCCGGGCAGGCGGGACGGCTGTCGGCGCTTGACCGCGGCCCCCGGGTGGCGCAAGCGTTTGGAATTATAATTCCACCGCCCGGAGGATTCGGTCATGGACTTCACGCTCTCCCCGCGCATCGAGGAATACCGCGCCCGCATCGCGGCCTTCGTCGAGAGCGAGATCCTGCCCATCGAGGCCGACCGCACCACCTGGGACGAGCACGAGAATATCGGCCCCGAGGCCCTGGCGGGTCTACGCGCCAAGGCCAAGGCCGCCGGCCTGTGGTGCCTGCAGCTCAAGCCCGAGACCGGCGGCCAGGGCCTCGGCAAGGTCGGGATGGCGGCCTGCTACACCGAGATGAACCGCTCGATCTTCGGGCCCGTCGTGTTCAACTCGGCCGCCCCCGACGACGGCAACATGATGGTGCTGGAAGCGCTCGGCACGCCCGAGCAGAAGGCGCGCTGGCTCGAGCCGATCGTCTCAGGGGAGGTGCGCTCGGCCTTCGCGATGACCGAGCCGCATCCCGGCGGCGGCTCCGACCCGTCGATGATCCGCACGCGCGCCGAGCGCCAGCCCGACGGCTCGTGGCGGATCACGGGGCGCAAGTGGTACATCACCGGCGCCGAGGACGCGGCCCACTTCATCCTGATCGCCCGCACCTCGGACGATCCGCGCTACGGGCTCACCGCCTTCCTGTTCCACCGCGACCAGCCGGGCTGGGAGATCGTGCGCCGCATCCCGATCATGGGGCCGGAGGAGCATGGCGGCCATTGCGAGCTCGCCTTCGACGGCCTGACGGTGAAGCCCGAGGACGTGCTCGGCGGCGAGGGCAAGGGCCTGAAGGTGACGCAGGTCCGCCTGGGGCCGGCCCGCCTGACCCACTGCATGCGCTGGCTCGGGCTCGCCGGCCGCTGCGTCGAGATCGCGCAGGAGTATGCCGCCACCCGCGAGGGCTTCGGCGTGCGGCTCGCCGACCGCGAGAGCGTGCAGCTGATGCTCGGCGGGCTCGCCATGGACATCGAGATCGGCCGGCTGCTGGTGATGCGTGCCGCCTGGGAGCTCGACCAGGGCCGGTTCGCCCGCAAGGAGGTGTCGATGGCGAAGGTCCACGTCGCCAACACCCTGCACCGGGCCGCCGATATCGGCATCCAGATCAACGGCGCGCGCGGCTACTCCAAGGACACGGTGCTGGAGTGGATCTACCGCTACGCCCGCCAGGCGCGCCTCGTCGACGGCGCCGACGAGGTCCACCGCATGGTGCTGAACCGCCACCTCGAATCGGAGGGGCGCGGCTTCTTCGCCTGGCCAACGGCGGAAGCCTGAGCGGGACCGTCCGGGCGGGAACCTGCTAGGGTTCCCGCTCCGACATTCCGTTCCCCCGAGTCCGCCATGCCCGCCCTCCATCCCGACGTCCAGACCCTGCTGGCGATCCTGCGCGCCGCCAACGCGCAGCCCCTCGAGGCGCTGCCGCCCGAGGCGGCGCGGCGCAGCTACCTCGCCGGGCGCCGGGCGCTGCAGCCGCCGCCGGACCCGGTCGCCGAGATCCGCGACCTCGCCGCGCCCTCCCCGGCCGGGCCGGTGCCGCTGCGGCTCTATCGCGGCGAGGGCACGGCGCCCGGGACGCCCCTGCCCTGCCTCCTCTACCTGCATGGCGGCGGCTGGGTGCTGGGCAACATCGAGTCGCACGACTGGGTCTGCCGGCGGCTCGCCAACCTGACGAAGGCCTGCGTGGTCGCGGTCGATTACCGGCTGGCGCCCGAGCATCCCTTCCCGGCGGCGGTCGAGGACGCGGCCGCGGCGCTCGCCTTCGTGGTCGAGCGGGCCGAGGGGCTCGGGATCGACCCGGGGCGGCTGGCGGTCGGCGGCGACAGCGCCGGGGGCAACCTCGCGGCGGTGCTGGCGCTGATGGGCCGCGACGGCACCGTGCCGAGGACCGCCATGCAGGTGCTGCTCTATCCGTCGGTCGATCTCGGCCTGACGAGCGAGGGGTTCGAGCGCATCACCGAGGGCCAGCCCCTGACGGCCTCGACGATGCGCTACTTCGTCGACCACTACGCGCCCGATCCGCGCGACCGCACCGACTGGCGCGCCTCGCCGGCCCGCGCCGCGAGCCTCGCCGGCACGGCGCCGGCCCTGGTGCTGACCTGCGGCCACGACCCGCTCTGCGAGGAGGCGCGCCTCTACGCCCACCGCCTCGAGCGCGAGGGCGTGCCGGTCACCGCCCTGCACCTCTCCGACCAGACCCACGGCATCCTGACCATGAGCCGCCTGGTGCGGACCTCCGCGACGGTGCTGGCCTTCGTGGCCGAGGCGCTGCTCGAGCGCTGGAGCCTCGGCCCGGAGGGCGGGCGCGGCGCGCGCTGACGAGGGCGCCTACGACACGCGCTCGGATCGGCCGCGGGGGACCGGCTCCGCGACCTCCGCGGGCGCCAGCGTCCCGCGATAGGCGACGATCGGGCCGACGAGCGGCGCCCGGACCGTGATGTCGAAGGCGAAAAGCCCGTCGCGCTCCGTCTCGAAGCTCTCGCCCGAGGGCATCAGGACTCTCGGCATCGGGATCCCGAGGATCGACCATCGCCGGGGGACGAAGAGGAGGCGGTTCCCGTCGCGGACGAGGGCGAGCGCGAAGGTGGCGAGGCCGAACCGCTCGATCAGCAGGTAGCGGTCCCGCCCGGTCCCGGCCGCCTGGACCGACGCGAAGGTCTTGCGTCCGATGGTCCGGGTCCACCGCTCAGCCCCTCGCTCCGGCGCGAAGGCGACCGTGGCGGGGACGTCGCGGCCCGTCTCCGGAAACCCGACCAGCCCGCAGACGAGGCGCGCGAGGAGCCCGCCTCCCCGCTGCACGCTCGCCGAACCGGTCCAGCGGCGCGATCCCGCCCCGTCGTGCAGGGCGCGGACCGGCGCGGGCAGCCCGTCGAAGGCGGGCCCCAGGACCTCGCGGTAGAGCGTGGCGCCGCCCGTGTCGTCCCGGAACCCGAAGGTGATCGCGCGATGCGCGAACAGGGCCTCGTAGTCGCGCAGGTCGAGGGCCCGGACCGCCGAGCGGGCGCCGGGCGCGGGCCGCTCGCCGCGCAGGCGCTTCCGGATCAGCGCCTCGATCGCCATCGAGGGGATCAGCGGGCCGTCGTCGCCCTCGGCCAGGAGGTGCCAGCTGCGCACGACGTCGCGCCCGTCGGCCCGCCCGCGAACCGACACGATCATCCCGCCGCGATGCTCGCCGAACCGCAACCGGTTCAGCACCCAGTAGAACAGCGGCGAGAACGGCGTGAAGGCCGGCAGCCCGAACCGCGCCCGCGCCTTGGCGAGCAGGTTGAGCACCCGGTGCAGGATTTCGGGCACCGGCCCGGCCCCCATCCAGATGTCGGTCATCGACGGGTGCTCGGGGGGCACGACCCGCAGGTCCGGCACGTCGACGAGCGAGAAGTGCAGGTTGCGCAGCGGAAGGCGGCCCGGCACCGCGACCGTGAAGCGCCGGCTCTCGGTCAGGCCCCTGGCCTCGACCGGCCGGCCGCCGCGCAGGAGACGCACGGGGCCGCCGGCATAGCCCACCACCGCCCGCATGACGTTGAGGCCGATCCCCGCATAGGGCGAGGGCGCGATGCCGCCCTCGACGGCCCGGATCTCCATGGTCGCGGCCATCTCGCGCAGGACGGCCGCGGTCAGCACGGGAAAGCTGCTGACGCCCGAGAGGACCGCGACGCCCGCCGCCTTCGCCGCTGCGTCGAACCGGGAGACGCCGAACACGAAGTCGGCACCGTCGGCGAAGTCGAGGTAGTCGACGCCCGCGGCGATGCAGGCTTCGATCACGGGGTACGGTTCGGGCCCGTAATCCTGGAACGGACCGGAGGCGTCGACCACGAGGTCGGGCTTGCGGGCGGCGAGCGCCCCGGCGATGTCCGCCCGGTCGAGGGCGAGGGGCTCGACCCGCGCCGCCCCGCGATGCGCGGCGCAGAAGGCCCGCGCCCGCGCGAGGCTGCGGCCGCAGATGACGAGTTCGAGGCCGGACACGTCCCGCAGGAGCCGGACCAGCCTGCCGCCGAAGACGCCGTACCCGCCCAGGATCAGAACTCTCATCGACGGGCACTCCCGACCGGAAGGGGGTTTTTCGGAGGCCTGCCCGTTACAGGATGCGGTCCCGGTAGCGGTCGGGCGCGACCCAGCAGCTCTCCCGCCGGCCGAACACGCGGTAGCGGTTGCGCGCGACGAACCGGTAGACGGGATCGCGCAAGGCCGCCGGCACGACCCGGAGGATCCGGGCGAGGCTCCAGGGACGCCCGAGCGTCTCGTAGATGTGGAGGATCGCGTCGCTGTCGCGGCGCATCCGGTCGCCCTCGACGACGAGCAGGCTCGCCGGATCGTCCGGGTCCAGGCCGTGGCGAAGGGAGAGGGCGCGGCCGACCTCGCCCTGCATCGCGGCGAGGCGGAACGTCGCCGCGCGGTCCCGCTCCAGCACGAACCGGGCATTGGCCGAGCACAGCACGCACTCGGCGTCGAACAGGATGATGGGACCGGGAGAAGCCGTCGCCGTGCGGGCCGCGTTCGTCATGCGCCGATCGTAGCCGGGCCGCCCCGCGCGAGGAAAGCCCGCGCGGCGATCCCGGCCGGGGCGGGCCGGGTGCCGGCTGGCTCGGGCTTACTCGCCCTTGCGGGGCGCGCGCTTGGCCGCCGGCTTCCGGCGCGGCTTTGGCGCCGGCTCGGCGACCACCGCCTCGGGCTCGGGCGGCGGCCCCTGCACTTGCCCCTGCGCCTGCCCCTGCACCTGCCCCTGCACTTGCACCGGCTCGGGCCCGCGCGCCTCGCGGGTGATCATCTCCACCATGCTCTGCGGCAGGCGGACGAAGTGGCCGGTGCCGTGGCCGGACCGGTCGAGGATCTCGGCGAAGACCGGCTTGTGCGGCTCGTGCCCGGCCTCGCCCAGCGCGCAGGGGCGGCGCGGCAGGGCGCTCAGCTTCGCGGCGAGTTCCTTCGGCACCAGTGCGTTCACGCCTCACCCTCCCGTCTGCCGGACAGGGCGGAGATGTAGGACCCTCAGGGTTAACGATCGACTGCCGAGGCATCCGTGAGAGCCTGACGACCCGCGAAGGCCGCCGTGCCCGTGACCGCCTCCGTGCCCGTGAAGGCGCCGTAGGAGCGGCGCAGCAGGGCGCCGTCGAGGTCGTGGCCGATCAGCACCAGGCGGGTGCGGACGGCGCCCTCGGGCCATTCGGGCAGGTGGCGGGGCGGGTGGACGAGGTGCTGCACGCCCTGGATCACCACCGGCGTCGCCGCGCCCTCGATCGCCACCAAGCCCTTGAGACGCAGGATCCGGGCGCCGTGCCGGTTGAGCAGCATGCCGAGCCAGAGCCCGAACCGGGTCCAGTCCACCGGCCCGCTCTCGATCAGTACCGCCCCGACCGGGCCGTGCGCCGCCGCCGAAATCTCGGCCGGGATCTCGACACAGAGCCAGCGCCGGGCCGTCGCCTCCCCGGTCGGGTCGTCGGTGAGGAGCGCGGCTTCCGGCGCGTCGTCGAGCGTCAGGTCGGTCACCGGCGCGACGGGGTTGAGGGCGGAGAGCCGCGCCCTCAACGACGCGACCGCCTCCGGCGCCGCGAGGTCGGTCTTCGACAGGACCAGCCGGTCGGCAGCGGCCGCCTGCCGCACGGCCTCCTCGTGGGTGTCGAGGGTGCGGGCGCCGTTCACCGCGTCGACCACCGTGACGATGCCGCCCATCGCGAAGGCGTGGCGCAGCACCGGGTCGGCCACCAGGGTGGCGACGGACGGGCCGGGATCGGCGAGGCCGGTGGTCTCGATCACCACCCGGCGGAAATCCGGCACCAGGCCGCGGCGGCGGCGGTCGTGCAGGTCGATGAGGGCCGCCTTCAGGTCGCCGCGGATGCTGCAGCAGACGCAGCCGCCGCGCAGAAGCGCCACCTCGCCCTCGAGCGGCTCGACCAGGAGGTGATCGAGCCCGACCTCGCCGAACTCGTTGATCAGGACCGCGGTGTCGCGCAGGGCCGGCCAGCGCAGCAGGCGGGCGAGCAGAGCGGTCTTGCCGGCGCCGAGGAAGCCGGTGAGCAGGGTGACGGGGGTCGCCGAGGCGAGTGTCACCGCGCCTCCAGGGCGTCGAGGATCGCGGGGTCGAGGGGGTCGCAGGGGCGCCCGGCGAGGCGCTCCGCCGCCGGCCACAGGGCGCCGAGATGGTCGATCACGGCGCTGCGCCCGGTGCGCCCCGACAGGGTGTAGCGGCCGCCCCAGGCGGCGAGGCGCAACCCGTAGAGGCCGAGCACCCGGTTGGCGGCGGACGCCCG
The DNA here is from genome assembly GCF_003173755.1 of Methylobacterium terrae. Lineage (NCBI taxonomy): Bacteria > Pseudomonadati > Pseudomonadota > Alphaproteobacteria > Hyphomicrobiales > Methylobacteriaceae > Methylobacterium > Methylobacterium terrae. Next base: position 4,782,352 of record NZ_CP029553.1, on the reverse strand, counting down.
GGCCCGCCGCTCGGCCTCGGGCGGGATGCCGCGGGCGACGCCGTCGCTCCAGTGGTCGGGCGCCCCGAAGGCGCCGCACAGGCCGCACATCGGGGGCTCAGGATTGCGGCCGCGCCGTGCCCTCGAACGGGAAGCGCCTCGAAAAATCCTCGGCGATCGTCTCCATCGTCACGAAGCGCACGCCGTCATGGGCCTTGAAGTGCTGGAACAGGCGCTCGTGCATCTGCAGCACGTGCGGCTTGCCCGAGACGTCGGGGTGGATGGTGATCGGGAAGACGGCGTAGTCGTAGTTGGCGTAGACCCAGTCGAACTGGTCGCGCCACATCTCCTCGATGTCGCGCGGGTTGACGAAGCCGTGGCTGTTGGGCGCCGCCTTGACGAACATCATCGGCGGCAGGTCGTCGAGGGTCCAGGAGGCGGGGATCTCGATCAGCCGGGTCTCGGTGCCGTGCTCGAACGGCCGCATCCAGGTCGAGGGGTGCTGCGCGTAGTCGATCTTGGTCCAGCTCTCGCCCACCCGCACGTAGTAGGGGTGGTGGTCGTCGTGCATCAGCGAGTGGTCGTAGCGGATGCCCTTCTTCTGCAGGAGCTCGTTGGTCTTGGGACCGAACTCCCACCAGGGCGCGACGTAGCCGCGGGGCGGCCTGCCGGCGAGGTCGGCGATCAGCCCGACGCACTTGTCGAAGATCGCCTCCTCCTGCTCGGGCGTCATCGCGATCGGGTTCTCGTGGCTGTAGCCGTGCATCCCGATCTCGTGGCCCGCCGCCGCCACGGCCTTCATCTCCTCGGGAAAGGTCTCGATCGAGTGGCCGGGGATGAACCAGGTCGTCTGGATGCCCCATCGCGAAAACATCCGCAGCAGCCGCGGCGCCCCGACCTTGCCGGCGAACACGCCGCGGGAGATGTCGCAGGGGCTGTCCTCGCCGCCGTAGGAGCCGAGCCAGCCCGCCACCGCGTCGACGTCGACGCCGTAGGACACGAAGATCTCTTTCGCCATACCGGCCTCCCCGCCTCGGCCCGTCCGAGACCCTGAGTGATAGAGCGTTCGCGGGCCGTCTGACGAGTGCCACGGACCCCGCCCGCGCGAAACGGGCGGGGTCCGCCGGCCTCAGGCGTAGATCGGGAAGCGGTCGGTGAGCGCGACGACCTCGCGCTTGACCTCGCCCTCGAGGCCCGCATCCCCGCCCTCGCCGGCCCGGTGCAGCCCGTCCAGAACCTGCACGATCAGCTCGCCCACCCGCTTGAACTCGGCCACCCCGAACCCCCGCGACGTCGCCGCCGGCGTGCCGAGACGGATGCCCGAGGTGATCGTCGGCTTCTGCGGGTCGAACGGCACCCCGTTCTTGTTGCAGGTGATCCCTGCCCGGCCGAGCGCGGCCTCCGCCGCCTTGCCGGTCAGGTCCTTCGCCCGCAGGTCCACCAGCATCAGGTGGTTGTCGGTGCCCCCCGACGTGATGTCGTAGCCCCCCGCGATGATCGTGTCGGCGAGCGCCCGGGCGTTCTCCACCACCTGGCGCGCGTACAGCTTGAACTCCGGCCGCAAAGCCTCGCCGAACGCCACCGCCTTGCCGGCGATCACGTGCATCAGGGGACCGCCCTGCAGCCCGGGGAAGATCGCCGAGTTGAGCTTCTTGGCCAGCGCCTCGTCGTTGGTCAGGATCATGCCGCCGCGCGGGCCGCGCAGCGTCTTGTGCGTCGTCGTCGTCACGACGTGGGCGTGCGGGAACGGCGAGGGGTGCGCGCCGCCCGCCACGAGGCCCGCGAAGTGGGCCATGTCGACGAAGAACACCGCGCCGACGCTGTCGGCGATCTCGCGGAACCTCGCGAAGTCCCAGTGGCGCGGATAGCCGGAGCCGCCCGCGATGATGACCTTGGGCTTGTGCTCGTGGGCGAGGCGCTCGACCTGTTCCATGTCGATGCGCTGGTCGTCGCGGCGCACGGTGTAGGAGACCGGCTTGAACCACTTGCCCGAGACGTTGGGCGGCGCGCCGTGGGTGAGGTGGCCGCCAGCGGCGAGGTCGAGGCCGAGGAAGGTGTCGCCGGGCTGCATGGTGGCCATGAAGACGGCCTGGTTGGCCTGCGAGCCGGAATTCGGCTGGACGTTGGCGAAGCCGCACCCGAACAGGCGCTTGGCGCGCTCGATGGCGAGGGTCTCGGCGATGTCGACGAACTCGCAGCCGCCGTAGTAGCGGCGCCCGGGATAGCCCTCGGCGTACTTGTTGGTGAGCACCGAGCCTTGAGCCTCGAGGACGGCGCGGGAGACGATGTTCTCCGAGGCGATCAGCTCGATCTCGTGCTGCTGGCGGCCGAGCTCCTGCGCCAGCGCGCCGGCGAGCTCCGGATCGACGTCGGACAGCGACGCGGAGAAGAAGGGGAGCGGGCGGATGGAATCGACGGCGGCTGCGGACACGGGGATCCTCACACGGGTGGCGGCCTCGCGGGGAGGGCCGGGCGGAGCGTCGTTGCAGCGGGAAAAGGCGCGGTCTGCGTCGGATGCCGTAGACCTTCGCTCGCCCGCTGGGGTAACCGGGAGCGGTGTGACCGGGAGCCGAGGTTACGGCGTTCCCGGCAGAGCATTGCCGCGCCAGCGACATGCCGTTGCATGCCAGCGACCTGCCCCTGAGGCATCGTCCTAATGTCCAAGGCGGGGCCCCAAGTCTCGCTGCACACGGCATGTTCAGGCGGTGCACATTATGCTGCTGAACATGGCGAAACTCGCGCCAATGTTGCGGTGCAGCGATGGTTTCCGGCGGTAAATTTCGCCGGTGTCGTCCTGGCGGCAAAAAATGTCGCAGGCGGACAAGCCGCGGGGCCCGCTCCGGCTAGCTTTTCATAATACAATGTAAACAGATGCGTTTCTGACAGGTTTCAGGCGACGAAGCGCGCTGCTCCAAAAGGGATCATACGCCTATGAGCCGCATTGTTTTGGAGGGCATCAGCAAGATCTTCGGCTCCAAGCAGGTCGAGGGAATCGACCTGATCAAGCAGGGCAAGCGCAAGGCCGAGATCGCGGCGGCCTGCGGCGCGGTCGTCGGCCTGTGCGACATCTCCTTCGACATCGTCGAGGGCGAGATCCTGACCCTGATGGGCCTGTCGGGCTCGGGAAAGTCCACGCTCCTGCGCTGCATGAACCGGCTGGTCGAGCCGAGCTGCGGCCGCATCGTGGTCGGCGACGTCGACGTGACGAAGCTCGGCCGCAAGGACCTGCTGGCGTTCCGCCAGAAGACCTTCGGGATGGTGTTCCAGCACTTCGCCCTGCTGCCGAACCGCACGATCCTGTCCAATGTCGGCTTCGGCTTCGAACTGAAGAACGTTCCGGCGGCGCGCCGGAACGAGGCCGCGATGCAGGCCATCGAGCTCGTCGGCCTCAAGGGCTGGGACGCCAAGTATCCGCATGAATTGTCCGGCGGGATGCAGCAGCGGGCGGGCCTCGCCCGCGCGCTCGCGGCCGATGCCGAGGTGCTGCTGATGGACGAGGCGTTCAGCGCCCTCGACCCGCTGATCCGCCGCGACATGCAGTCGGAGCTGCGCGACCTGCAGCGGAAGCTCAAGAAGACCATCGTCTTCGTCTCGCACGACCTCGACGAGGCCGTGGCGCTCGGCGGCCGGATCGTCCTGATGAAGGATGGCGAGGTCGTCCAGATCGGCCAGCCGGAGGAGATCGTGGCCCGTCCGGCGACCGAGTACGTCGCCCGGTTCGTCGAGCACATCGACCGCGCCGCGGTGATGCGGGCGGGGCAGGTCGCGGACCGGTCCGCCCCGGTCCTGGCACCGACGCTCACCGCCGCCGAGGCCCGGATCCGGATCGCGGCCGAGGGCGGCGACGCCTGGCTCGTCGCCGACGACGACCGTCGCTTCGCCGGCTGCCTGCGCGCCGACCGGCTCGCCGCCGCCCGGCCATCGGAGACCGTCGCGAGCCTGCTCGAGGCGCGCTGTGACGCCGTCGCGGCCGATTCGCGCCTCGACGCGATGCTGGCCCGGGTCGCCGCGGAGGGCTGCGTCGCCGTCGTCGACCCGGACGGGCGCCTGATCGGAGGCGTCGGCAGCCGCGACGTGGTGCGCGCCCTGGCCGCCCACGCGCCCGGGTCTCACGACGCCGATCACCCCGAGACCTCGATCCTTCAGAAGACGGCAGGAGCGGAGCGATGGACTGGAACGTCCCGAAATTTCCCCTCGACACGCTCAGCGACCAAGGCCTCGACTGGCTCACCGACCATGGCTCTTGGCTGACCCGGGCGGTCAGCCGGACGGTCTCCGACTGGATCGACGTGCTGACGGCCGCCCTGGTGGCGGTTCCGGCCTGGGTGTTCATCGGGCTCGCGGCGCTCGCCACCACCCGGATCGGCGGCCGCAAGATCGGCCTGCTGACGCTGTTCGGCCTCCTGTTCCTGTGGAACCTGCGGCTGTGGCAGGCGACGGTCGAGACGCTGGTGCTGGTCAGCCTGTCGACCGTCACGGCCCTGGTGATCGGCATCCCGGTCGGGATCTGGTTCGCCTTGAGCCGGCGCGCCTGGCGGACCTTCTCGCCGATCCTCGACATGATGCAGACGCTGCCGAGCTTCGTGTACCTGATCCCGGCCCTGCCGTTCTTCGGTCTCGGCGCCGTCTCGGCCTGCTTTGCCACCATCGTGTTCTCGGTGCCGCCGGTCATCCGGCTGACGGCGCTCGGCATCCGCAACGTGCCCTCGGAGCTGGTCGAGGCCTCGGACGCCTTCGGCGGCTCGACCACCCAGAAGCTGTTCAAGGTGCAGCTGCCGCTGGCACTCCCGACCATCATGGCGGGCGTCAACCAGACTATGATGCTCGCGCTCTCGATGGTGGTCATCGCCGCGATGATCGGGGCCGGCGGCCTCGGCCGGGCGGTGTGGCAGTCGATCCAGCGGCTCGAGGCCGGCGCCGGGTTCGAGGCCGGCATCGGCATCGTGATCCTGGCGGTCATCCTCGACCGCTCGACCCAGGCGCTCGCCGACCGCGCCCGGCCGCACGGCGCGGCCTGAGCCCGGCATCCGCTCCACCCTCGCGGCGCCCGCGACCCTGCGGGCGCCGCCCGACGACCTCACCCTTCCGCCACCCACCAGCCTCCGGACCGGCCTCCCATGCGCGCGACGACCACCCTCGGTGTCCTCCTCTGCCTCGCCTTCGCCCAGACGCCCGCCGAGGCGGCCGGCAAGCAGGTGCGCCTCGCCTATGTCGAGTGGAGCGACGCGGTGGCGGCCACCACCATCCTCCAGCAGGTGCTGGAGGAGAAGGGCTACGAGGTGAAGGCGATCCCGCTCGCCGCGGCGGCGATGTGGCAGGCGGTGGCGACGGGCGACGCGGATGCGAGCGTCGCGGCCTGGCTGCCGCTGACCCAGGCCGCCTATTACGACAAGCTGAAGAACCGCCTCGAGCTGATCGGCCCGAACGTCACCGGGGCCAAGATCGGCTGGGCCGTGCCGGCCTATTCAAAGCTCAACTCGATCGAGGACCTGAAGACCAAGTCGGCGGAGGTCGACGGCAAGGTCATCGGCATCGATCCCGGCGCCGGCGTGATGAAGACCTCGGAGGCGGCGATCAAGGCCTACGGCCTGCCGGTCAAGCTCGTCGATGGCAGCGACGCGACGATGACCAGCGCGCTCAAGGACGCCATCCGCCAGAAGAAGGACATCGTCGTCACCACCTGGACGCCGCACTGGATGTTCGCGCGCTACGAGCTGAAGTACCTCGCCGACCCCAAGAAAATCTTCGGCGATGACGAGACCGTGAACACCCTCGCCCGCAAGGGGCTGAAGGAGGACATGCCGGAGGTCTACGGCATCCTCAAGAAGTTCAAGCTGACCATCAAGGACGAGGAAGCGATGATGGCGGAGAACGAGGAGAAGGGCGCCAAGCCGTCCGAGACCGCCGCCAAGTGGATCAAGGCCAATCGGGCGACGGTGGATGGCTGGGTGAAGTAACGGGGGACAGGGCGCGCCCGGCATCAGTTCGGGCGCCGCCACCGGACCTGAGTCGTTCCGGGGCCGCGAAAGCGGTGCCCGGAATTGTTTTTGAGGCGGATGCGCCTATTTGTGATTTTAAGTATTTGCGTGATTGTTGCTCACTGTACCACAGTGCACGATGCAACAGGTTGCGCAGTACGGGAGCGCCAGCCGCCGCGCCTGAACCCTCCCCCCTCTGCGCAGGGCTGTCCGGGGAAAGGAAGAGGCGCGGGAGACCCCTCTCCCCGCGGGCGGGGAGAGGCATTCACCCCCCTCGTCGGGGGTGAATGGAGCCCGGCAGGGCGAGGGTGAGGGGGTGTTTCCGGAGGAGCCTCACTTGTCGAGACCCCCTCACCCTCGCTCCGGCTATCGCCTCCGCTTGCTGTGCTCCCTGAACGGGAACACAGCCCTCTCCCCGCCCGCGGGGAGAGGAGAAAACCCGCGCCACACCTTTCCCCGGACAGCCCTGCCCTCTGCGGGGGATGCCCCACGGAGTGGGGCGGAAAGGGGGGACGCCGCTTCCGGATATGAGTGAGCCATTCTGGAGGGCGCCACGTCTTGAAGCGTCGCGCTGCCCCTCTCCCGGCTCGCTGCGCTCGCCACCCTCCCCCGCAGAGGGGGGAGGGTTCATGCTCTCAGCCGCCGCTCCCGCCGTTCAGGCAGAGCCCCCTCACGCCTTCCGCTCGGTGCTCGGCGGCCGACCGAAATGGTCGACGTAGGATTTCGAGAAGTGCGAGGCCGAGGTGAAGCCGCACTCGATCGCGATCGAGAGCAGCGGCATCGCGGTCTGCCGGATCAGGTGGCGGGCGTGCTCCAGGCGGATGCGCAGGTAGTGCTTCGCCGGTGACCGGCCGAGATACTTCAGGAACAGGCGCTCGAGCTGGCGCTTCGAGAGGTGGACCGATTCGGCCAGGTCCTGGCTGCCGAGCGGCTCGGCGAAGGTCTTCTCCATCAGGCCGACGACGTGCAGGAGCTTGGGGTGGGCCACGCCGAGGCGCATCCGCAGGTCCATCCGCTGGCGCTCGCCGGATTCGCGGATGCGGTGGTGGATGAGCTGGTCGGCGACGTCCGCCGCGATGTCCGCCCCGTGAGCGCGCACGATCAAGGACAGCATCATGTCGGCCGCCGCGGTGCCGCCGGCGCAGGTGAAGCGGTTGCGGTCGATCTCGAACAGGTCGGAGCCGATCTCGAGCCCGTCATGCTCCGAGGCGAGGCTCGCCTGGTTTTCCCAGTGGATCGTGGCGCGGTAGCCGTCGAGGAGACCCGCCTTGGCGAGCACGTAGGTGCCGGTGCAGACGGCGCCGATCGCGCCGCCGCGGATGCAGGTCCGGCGCAAGGTGGCCTGGAGCGCGCGGTGGTCCCGGCGCTGGATGTCGATGCCGCCGCAGACGATCGCCATGTCGAGGGCGGGGTCGAGGGCCTGCGCCTCGGCGAAGCTGCCCGCCACCTGGACCTCGACGCCGTTCGAGGCGGTGCAGCGCATTCCGTTCTCCGACCATAGCGAGTAACGGTAGAGGTCGCGCCGCGCCGCGCGGTTGGCGAGCCGCAGCGGCTCGATCGCCGAGGAGAACGCGATCATCGAGAAGTTCTCGACGAGCATGAACCCGACGGAGGTGACCTCGTCGGTCACGGCGGCACCGCCCGTCGTCGCGGGGCCCATCGTCCCGGCCGTCATCATCCGATCCACCGCCAGACCGTCATCGCCAGACCGTCCTTGCATCGTCACCCGAGAATGACTCCAGGGAAGGCTTCGAGGCAAGCCGGTTTCGTGCTCCCTTTGCGGCAACCCGCGGTCTCCTCCAGATTCCGGTGGCGCCCGCAATCGGACCCCGAGTCGCAAATCCCAAACTCGCGGTCGCCAGCGGGAAAGCCCCGTGCGACAGGCCGCCCGATGATCCCTCATCACAGCGAGGCCGACCGATGCGCCGATTTTCCCTCTCGTCGCTGCTCTCGGAATCCCTCAAGGGGCACCGGGGTTGGGGCCGCCAGTGGCGGGACCCGCAGCCGAAACCCGCCTACGACGTCGTGATCGTCGGCGGCGGCGGTCACGGTCTCGCGACCGCCTATTACCTCGCCACCGTGCACGGCATCACCAACGTCGCGGTGCTCGAGAAGGGCTGGATCGGCGGCGGCAATACCGGCCGCAACACCACGATCATCCGGTCGAACTACCTCTACGACGAGAGCGCCGCGCTCTACGAGCACGCGCTGAAGCTCTGGGAGGGCCTGTCCCAGGAGCTGAACTACAACGTCATGTTCTCGCAGCGCGGCGTGCTAATGCTCGCCCACAACCTGCACGACGTACAAAGCTTCAAGCGCCACGTCTACGCCAACCGCCTCAACGGCATCGACAACGAGTGGCTGACCAAGGAGGAATGCAAGGAGTTCTGTCCGCCGATCGACATCTCGGGCAGCCTTCGCTACCCGGTCCTCGGCGGTGCGCTCCAGCGCCGGGCCGGTACCGCGCGCCACGACGCGGTGGCCTGGGGCTATGCCCGCGGGGCGGACGCCCGCGGCGTCGACATCATCCAGAACTGCGAAGTGAAGGGCATCCGCCGCGACGCCTCCGGGGGGGCGATCGGCGTCGAGACCACCCGCGGCTATATCGGGGCCGGCCGCATCGGCGTCGTCGCCGCCGGCCACACCTCGAACGTGATGGCGATGGCCGACGTGCAGATGCCGCTCGAGAGCTACCCGCTCCAGGCGCTGGTCTCGGAGCCGGTCAAGCCGGTCTTCCCCTGCGTGGTGATGTCGAACGCGGTCCACGCCTACATCTCGCAGTCGGACAAGGGCGAGCTGGTGATCGGGGCGGGCACCGACCAGTACACCTCCTACAGCCAGCAGGGCGGCCTGCACATCACCACCCACACCCTCGACGCGATCTGCGAGGTCTTCCCGCAATTCACCCGGATGCGGATGCTGCGCTCCTGGGGCGGCATCGTCGACGTGACGCCCGACCGCTCGCCGATCATCGGCAAGACCCCGGTCGAGAACCTCTTCGTCAATTGCGGCTGGGGCACCGGCGGCTTCAAGGCGACGCCCGGCTCGGGCCACGTCTTCGCGCACACCCTGGCGACGGGCAGCCCGCACGCGATCAACGCGCCCTTCACCCTCGACCGGTTCCGCACCGGACGGCTCATCGACGAGGCGGCCGCCGCCGCCGTCGCGCACTGATCCCGCAAACCCAGACGCGACGAGGCTCCCGATGCTGCTGATCGCCTGCCCCTATTGCGGCAACCGACCGGAGACCGAGTTCCGCTGCGGCGGACAGGCCCACATCGCCCGGCCCCTCGAACCGGCGGCGCTCTCCGACGCGCAATGGGCCGAGTACCTGTTCGTGCGGGACAACCCGCGCGGGGTGCACGCCGAGCGCTGGAACCACGTCCATGGCTGCGGCCGCTGGTTCAACGCGCGGCGCGACACCGTGAGCGACCGCTTCCTCGAGACCTACAAGATGGGCGAGACGCCCAAGACGACCGGGTCCACTTCGACCGGGTCCACTTCGACCGGGTCCACTTCCACCCAGGCAGAGGCGAGGGCGTGATGGCACAGCCGTTCAGATTGTCCCGCGGCGGCCGCATCGACCGCACGCGCCCGGTCCGCTTCACCTTCAACGGCCGCGCGATCGAGGGCTTCCACGGCGACAGCGTCGCCTCGGCGCTGCTCGCCAACGGCATCCACCTCGTCGGGCGCTCGTTCAAGTATCACCGCCCGCGCGGCATCCTGAGCCACGGCCCCGACGAGCCGAGCGCGCTGCTCTCGGTCGATCGCGGCCCCGGCCGGATCGACCCGAACAACCGCGCCTCGGTGGTCGAGGCGCGCGACGGCCTCAAGACCCTGTCGCAGAACCACTGGCCCTCGCTCGAGCACGATATCGGGGCGGTCAACGATCTTCTGTCCCCGGTCTTCGTCGCCGGCTTCTACTACAAGACCTTCATGTGGCCCCGGACGTTCTGGGACAAGGTCTACGAGCCGTTCATCCGCGCCGCCGCGGGCCTCGGCAAGGCGCCGGCCGTCGCCGACCCCGACCGCTACGCCAACCGCCACGCCCATTGCGACGTGCTGGTGGTCGGCGCCGGCCCCGCGGGCCTCGCCGCGGCGCTCGCCGCCGCCCGCACCGGCAAGCGGGTGATCCTCGCCGACGAGGGGCCGGAGCCCGGCGGTTCGCTCCTGCACGACGCGACCGCCGAGATCGACGGCCGCCCGGCGGCGGAGTGGCTGAGCGCGACGCTGGCCGAGCTCGATTCCCGCGAGAACGTGGTCCTGCTCTCCCGCACCACCGCGTTCGGCTACTACAACCACAACCACGTCGCGCTCGCCGAGCGGGTCACCGACCACCTGCCCAATCCCGGCACGGCGCCGCGCGAGAGGCTGTGGCAGGTCCGCGCCGGCGAGGTGGTGCTGGCCGGCGGCTCCCACGAGCGTCCGCTGGTCTTCGCCGACAACGACCGGCCCGGCATCATGCTCGCCGAGAGCGTGCGGGTCTTCGTCAACCGCTACGGCGTGGCGCCGGGCCGGCGGATCGTCTTCGCGACGAGCGGCGCCTCGGCCTACGCGGCGGCCCTCGACGCCGAGGCGGCGGGCCTCGCCGTCACCCTGGTCGACCTCAGGACGGAAGCCGAGTGCGGCCCGGAGCTGGCGCGCCTCAAGGCCGCCGGCGTCGAGGTGCTGACCGGCCACACCGTGGTCGGCGCGAAGGGCACCAAGCGCGTCACCGGCCTGATCGTCGCTCCCCTCGACCGGGACGGGCGCTGCGGGGCGCGCCGCGTGCTCGATTGCGACTGCGTCGGCATGTCGGGCGGCTGGACGCCGGCGGTGCACCTGTTCTCGCAATCCCGCGGCAAGCTCGTCTACGACTGGGACATCGACGCCTTCGTGCCCGGCACCTCGGCCCAGTCCGAGCGCTCGGCGGGCGCCGCGAAGGGCACCTACGACCTCGCGGCGATCCTCCAGGAGGGCTTCGCCGCCGGCGCCGGGGCGGCCGGCTCGGACGAGCGCAGGACCTTCACCGCGAGCCCGACCCCGACCGGCTTCCAGCCGGTGCGCGCCATGCCGACCGACGCCGATCCGGGCAAGGTGCGGGCCTTCGTCGACTTTCAGAACGACGTGACGGCCAAGGACATCAAGCTCGCGGTGCGCGAGGGCTTCCACTCGATCGAGCACGTCAAGCGGTACACCACGACCGGCATGGCGACCGACCAGGGCAAGACCTCGAACATGAACGCGCTCGGCATCGTCGCCGGGCAGCTCGACAAGACGCTGCCGGGCGTCGGCACCACGACCTTCCGGCCGCCCTACACCCCGGTCACCTTCGGCACCCTGGTCGGCCCGGCGCGCCACGCCCTGTTCGATCCGATCCGCACCACGCCGATCCACGACTGGGCGGAAGCGCATGGCGCGACCTTCGAGAACGTCGCCCTGTGGCGCCGCGCCTGGTACTTCCCGAAGAACGGCGAGGACATCCACGCGGCGGTCGCCCGCGAATGCGAGGCGGTGCGCAAGGGGGTGGGCATCTTCGACGCCTCGACGCTCGGCAAGATCGAGGTGGTCGGCCCCGACGCGGCCGAGTTCATGAACCGCATCTACATCAACCCGTGGCTGAAGCTCGAGGTCGGGCGCTGCCGCTACGGGCTGATGCTGAAGGAGGACGGCTACATCCTCGACGACGGCGTCGTCGCCCGGATCGCCCCGGATTGCTTCCACGTCACCACCACGACCGGCGGCGCGCCGCGGGTGCTCGCCCATATGGAGGACTACCTCCAGACCGAGTGGCCGGACCTCAGGGTCTTCCTGACCTCGACCACCGAGCAATGGGCGGTGATCGCCCTCCAGGGACCGAAGGCGCGCGAGGTCATCGCCCCCCTCGTCGACGGGATCGACCTGTCGCCCGAGGCCTTCCCCCACATGGCGATGCGGACCGGCACGATCTGCGGCGTGCCGACCCGGCTGTTCCGGGTCTCGTTCACCGGCGAGCTCGGCTTCGAGATCAACGTGCCGTCCGACCACGCGAAGGCGGTCTGGGAGGCGGTCTGGGAGGCGGGTCAGCCGCACGGCATCACCCCCTACGGCACCGAGACGATGCACGTGCTCCGCGCCGAGAAGGGCTACATCATCATCGGCCAGGAGACCGACGGCACGGTCACCCCGGACGATGTCGGCCTGGCGGGCATGATCGCCAAGGCCAAGAAGGACTTCGTCGGCAAGCGCTCGCTCGCCCGGCCCGACGTGGTGGCGAGCGGCCGCAAGCAGCTCGTCGGCCTCGTCACCGATGATTCCAGGCTCGTCCTCGACGAGGGCGCGCAGATCGTCGCCGATCCGGGCCAGCCGATCCCGATGCGGATGCTCGGCCACGTCACCTCGAGCTACTGGAGCCCGAATTGCGGCCGCTCCATCGCCATGGCCCTGGTGGCGGATGGCCGCGCGCTCCAGGGCACGCACCTCCACGTCACCACGCCCGAGGGCTTCGCCCGCGTCACCGTCGTCGATCCGGTCTTCTTCGATCCCAAAGGCGAGCGCATCCATGCTTGAGGCTCTCTACCGCACCGCCCGCGCGCTCCCCCTCGGCCGCAGCACAGCCGCCGATCCGGTCCGCACCGGCGTCGTGATCCAGCCCGCCGGCGCCGAGGCGCGCTTCGCGCTTCGCGTCCGCGATCCCATCGCCTCGGCGGCGGGCCTGCCCCTCGACGGGCCGATCAACTCGGTTGCCGGCGACGACCGGCGCTGGATCGCCCGCCTCGGGCCCGACGAGTGGCTGATCGGCTGCGACGAGGCGGAGGCCGACCACTTGCCCTCGGCCGTCGCGGCCGACCTCGGCGAGCGGGCGCACGCGATCGTCGACGTCTCGCACCGCAACGTCGGCATCGACGTGAGCGGCCCGCTGGCGGCGGTCGCCCTCAATGCCGGCTGCCCGCTCGACCTCGGCGAGGCCGCCTTCCCGCCGGGTGCGGCGACCCGCACGCTGCTGGGCAAGGCCGAGATCGTCCTGATCCGGCGCCCGGGCTCGGAGCCGCGCTACCGGGTCGAGTGCTGGCGCTCCTTCGCCACCTACGTCCACGGCCTCCTCGCCGAGGCCGCCCTCGGGGCCGGCCCGGCCGAGCGGATCGTCAGGCGATGATCAGCGCCTTCGATCTGTTCAAGATCGGCATCGGGCCGTCGAGTTCGCACACGATCGGCCCGATGGTGGCGGCGCGCCGCTTCCGCGAGCGGGTCGCGGCCCGGGGCGCGGCGCAGGACGGGGCCGGGCAGGACGGGGCCGGGCAGGACGGGGCCGGGACCGTGACCCGGGTGAGCGCCGAGATCTTCGGCTCGCTGGCCTGGACGGGGCGGGGCCACGGCACCGACGTGGCGATCGCCCTCGGGCTCCTCGGGCACGACCCGGCGACCATCGATCCGGACCGGGTCGAGGATTACACCCGGGCGCTGGCCGAGACGGGCGAGACCGGCCTGCCGGGCGTCGCCTTCGCGCCCGATCGTGACCTCGTCTTCAACTTCAAGGAGCTGCTGCCGCGCCACACCAACGGCATGCGCTTCCGGGCCCATGACGGGGATGGCGCGATCCTCGACGAGGTGGTGTGCTACTCGGTCGGCGGCGGCTTCGTCGAGAGCGAGGGCGAGGCGGTGAATGACGGCATCGACGCCGTCGCCGTGCCCTACCCCTTCACGAGCGGCGCCGAACTCCTGACGATCTGCGCCGCGACCGGGCTGACGGTCGCGCAGGTGCAGCGGGAGAACGAGCGCGCCTTGCGCTCCGACGCGGCGATCGATGCCGGGCTCGACGCGATCCGCGACGCGATGCTCGCCTGCATCGCCCGGGGCCTGCGGATGGAGGGCGTCCTGCCCGGCGGCCTCAAGGTCCGCCGCCGCGCCCGGCGCCTGCACCAGACCCTCGAGGCGTCCCGGCTCACCAACAGCCGGCCGGCCCACGAGATCATGGACTGGATCAGCCTCTACGCGCTCGCGGTCAACGAGGAGAACGCGTCCGGCGGCCGGGTCGTCACGGCGCCGACCAACGGGGCGGCGGGCATCGTGCCGGCGGTGCTGCGCTACGGGATCGATTTCTGCCCCGGCTGGAGCGAGGAGCGCGGCCGCGACTACCTGCTGGCCGCCGCCGCGATCGGCGGCCTGATCAAGAGCCGCGCCTCGATCTCCGGCGCCGAGGTCGGGTGCCAGGGCGAGGTCGGCTCGGCCGCCGCCATGGCCGCGGCGGGCCTCGCCACGGTGCTCGGCGGCTGCCCGCGCCAGGTGGCGAACGCCGCCGAGATCGCCATGGAGCACCATCTCGGCATGACCTGCGACCCCGTCGGCGGGCTGGTCCAGGTGCCCTGCATCGAGCGCAACGCCTTCGGGGCCAACAAGGCGGTCGCCGCCGCCTCCCTGGCGCTCCACGGCGACGGCGTGCACTTCGTCAGCCTCGACCAGGTCATCGAGACGATGCGCCAGACCGGGCACGACATGCAGGAGAAGTACAAGGAGACCTCGCTCGGCGGTCTCGCGGTCAACGTGGCGGCGTGCTGAGGGCGCACTCCCCGACTGCCCGTAACGCAGCGTGCGGGTGGTGAAGTCAGCGCGAGTTCTCCGCCCGCGCGGGCGGCTATCGCGTCCATACATCTCCTCCGAGAGCCAACCCACCGGAAAGGTCCGCGTTTTTCCCTCCTCCCGGCGATCCCGGACTTGCCCGGTATCGCTGCACGGTGTGGGGAGGAGGGGCGTGCCAACTTCGACCGTCGCTGCTCTCAGGCGGAGATGTGTGATACGAGATCCGGAAGATTACTTCCGGATCTCGTATCACCAGCCCGCGCGGCGCTTGAGCGAAGCCGATTTCCGCATCGCGAAGCGATCAGCAGGAAATCGTATGACTGCGACGGCCGCCCGAGGGAGAGGGCACAAAGCCCGCACCTCTTCTTTTGCGAGCGAAGCGCCTCAGCTCTCCTCCCCCCTCCCCTCCGGCAGGGCGAAGGGCGTGACCGTGTGGCCTTCGTCCCGCAGGGCGGTGACGAGATCGGCCGGGACGAGGTTGAGGGTCCGGGTGCTCACCAGCGGGTGGACGTTGATCCGCGTCTCGTCGAGCAGGCTGTCCTGGAGGAAGACCCTCACGCTGCCGGGTGCGGCGTTGAGGGCGGCGAGCGGCGAGACGGCGCCGCTCTCGACGCCGAGCTGCTCGCGCAGCGCCTCGGCGCTGGCGAAGGACAGGCCGCCCCGCGCGCCGAGCACCGCGCGGAACGCCTTGAGGTCGACGGCCGCGTCGTGGTGGAGCGTGACGAGGAAGTAGGTCTTCTTGTTGTCGCGCAGGAACAGGTTCTTGGTGTGGGCGCCCGCGATGTCGCCGCAGACCGCCATCATCGCCTCGACCGTCAGGACCGGCGGATGCTCGAACAGCTCGTAGGCGATGCCGCGCTCGCGCAGGCGCGCCAAGAGGTCGTCGGGGCTCAAGGGTGCGGGTATGGCGGACATGGGTCTCCTCACGGGTTCGGGCGGGGGGCCGGCGGCGCGACGACGCCGATCCGCCGCAGATAGGCCAGGATCTCGCGCGCCGCCTCCTCCGGATCGGGATCGACGAGGAGGCGCCCGGTCGCCGCCGCGCCGGATTCGCCGGTCGCCGCCTTGAGCCGCTCCGCCGCCGAGCCTCCGGCGGGCGCCCCCTTCACGAGCTTGGGCCGGCGGCGGTAGGGCCGCTCCTCCACCGGGACGGCCGGCGCCGCGGCGGCATCGGCACCGGCCGTTCCGAGGGAATCGCTCGATCCACACGGATCGATCAATCCGCACGGATCGATCGATCCGCGCCGGGCCTGCCCGAACGCGTAGGCGAGCGGCGCCGGCGCGTCGGGATGCACCGTCGCGATGACCGGCCCGCGCACCACGACCCGCCGCAGGGCGCCGCGGCCGAGGCTCTGGTCGAGGCGCAGGGTCCCGGCCGCGTCGCCGCGCGCGACCGCGAGCACGTCGGGAACCAGCGGGCGGTCGAGCGCCGCCGCGAGCGCGTAGGGAACGAACCCGCTCTCGTCGCCGCCCTGGCCGCGGCGCCCGGCGAGCACGAGGTCGGGCGCCGCCGCGGCGAGCCGTGCGGCGAGCGCCGGCACCGGATCGACGCCCTCGGGCAGCGCGATGTGCGCGATGCGCCCGAGCCCCTGGCCGAGGGCGTCGGCGATCGCGGCGGCATCCGGCCCGGCATGCAGGCCGTAGGCTTCCCCGAGCCCGGCGGCGATCCGGATCGCCTGGGCCTCGAGCCGGGGCAGCACGGCCGCGCCGGAGACCGGGTGGCGGCCGGCGGAGAGAAGCACGGCGATGTTCACGAGCGCTCTCCCGCTTCCTGCGCGTCCCGCGCTTCGGTGTCCCAGGCCAGCAACCGCAGCAGCGCCGGCATCACCCGCTGGGCGTCCTGCACGATCGCGAGCCCGGCCCGCTCGATCATCGCGGCGTGCAGGTCGGTGTTGACCGCGACCACGTGCTCGCAGCCGGCCACGCCCTGGAGGTGCTGCGGCGCGCCGGAGATGCCGAGCGCGAAGTAGCAGGTCGCGGCGAGCACCGTGCCCGAGGCGCCGACCTGGGCGTGGCGCGGCATCAGCCCGGCATCGCACAGGACGCGGCTGGCGCCCGGCGTGGCGTTGAGGGCCGCGACGAGCCGCCGGAAGGTGTCGAGGTCGTGGAGGCCGTTGCCGGCCGAGGTCACGAACTCGGCGAGCGCGAGCGGCACCGTGGCCGGGTCGGCCGGGATGCGCTCGGCCGACACGATCGCGGAAGGCCGCGGTGCGGGCGGCGCAGCCTCAACCATCAGCGGCCGCGCCTCGCGGGGTGGCCCGGCATAGTCGGCGATCGCGTCCGCCGCCACGCTGGCGAGGAGGCCCGGCGCCGCCCGCTGCTCGACCCGGCGCCCGCGGGCCGGGCGGATCAGGCCGCCGGGGGCGACCACCTCGGCGTTGTCGAACAGGTTCGCGCCCATCCGCACCGCGACCCGGCGGGCGAGGTCGCCGCCGTCGAGGGATTCGGGGAACAGGACGTGGCGCGGCGCCAGTTCCTCGAGCGCCGCCGCGACCCGGACGGCCCGGACGTCGGGGTCGGCGCCCGCCTCGTCGAGGGCGAGGTGACGGTCGGCGCCGGCCGGCCCCGCCCCCTCGCAGGGGCCGGTCGAGACGAGGGCGACCGCACCCTCGCGCCCGGCGAGCGCCCGGGCGGCGCCCAGGACCTGGCGATCGTGGGCCGACAGGCGCCCGCCGGCCGCGTCGGGCACGACTGCGACCAGGAAGGCGGGCGCCTCGACGATGACGATCTTCGGTGCCGCCGCCTGTGCCGGCCGCTGCCGGCTCTCGGCGAGGACCGGAGCCTCGCCGCGGGCGATCTGGCCGAGGTCGAAGCGGGGGCGGTCGCCTCCCGGGACGCGCTGGCCCGTGCGCTCGGTCCGGGGATCGCGGCGCGGGCGCCCGCCCGCGGCCTTCGCCACCCCGATGGCGGTCCGGTCGTAGCGGGGCCGGAGGCCGGCGGCGATCCGGATCGCCGCCCGCTCGGCGCGCGGATCGCGGCGGATCCTGGTCATCGTCCCGCCTCCACGGCCTGGAGCAGCAATTCGGCGACGTCGCGAATGTCGGCCTTGCGGTCGGTCACGCCCTCGAGCATCGCGGTGCAGGACGGGCAGGCCACCGCCACGATCCCTGCGCCGGTCTCCGCGGCCTGGGCCATGCGCAGGTCCGGGATGCGCCGCTCGCCCGGCACGTCGCTCACCGGCGCGCCGCCGCCGCCGCCGCAGCACATCGCGCGCTTGCCCGAGCGGGCCATCTCGATCCGGGTCAGGCCGATCGCGTCGAGCACGGCGCGGGGCGCCTCGGTCTCGCCGTTGTAGCGGGCGAGGTAACAGGGGTCGTGATAGGTGACCGAGAGGTCCGGCAGGCGCCCGGGGCTGAGTCGTCCGGCCCGGATCAGCTCCATGAGCAGGGCGGTGTGGTGCACCACCGTATAGTGCCCGCCGAAGGCCGGGTACTCGTTGCGGAGCGCATGCAGCGCGTGCGGGTCGGCGGTGACGATCCGGCCGAAGCGGTACTTCGACAGGGTCCCGATGTTCTCCCGCGCCAGCGCCTGGAAGGTCGCCTCGTCGCCCAGCCGCCGGGCGAGGTCGCCGGTGTCGCGCTCCTCCGCCCCCAGAACCGCGAAGTCCACGTTCGCCTGCCGCAGCAGCCGCACCAGGGCGCGGAGCGTCCGGCCGTAGCGCAGGTCGTAGGCACCCTCCCCGAGCCAGAGCAGCACATCCGCCTGACCCCTTTCGGCCATCAGCGGCAGGTCGAGCCCGGCGGCGAAGTCGGTGCGGGCCGCGAGCGGACGCCCGCCCGGATCGCCGGCCTGGCGCAGCTCCGTCACCGGGCCGACCGCCTTCTCGGGCAGCGCCCCGCGCTCGAGCGTCTGGTAGCGGCGCAAGGACACCACGGCGTCGACGTGCTCGATCATCATCGGGCATTCCTCGACGCAGGCCCGGCAGGTGGTGCAGGACCACAGGGTGTCCGGGTGGATGCGCGCGTCGGGGCCGATCAGCCGCGCCAGCGGTCCGCGCTCGCCCTCCGCCCCACGGCCGCCCGGATAGGGGTTGCCGGCATAGAGCGGCTCCTCGGGGTTGAGGCCGGCGACGAGGTCCTGGATCAGCCGCTTCGGGTTGAGCGGCTGGCCGGCGGCGAAGGCCGGGCAGGCGATCTCGCAGCGGCCGCAGGACACGCAGGCATCGTAGGAGAGGAGACGGTTCCAGGTGAAGTCGGCCGGCATCTCGGCGCCGAGGCGCGGGGCGTCGAGGTCGAGGGGCTGGAGCGCGGTGTCGGGCCGGCCCTCGAACCGGCCGGGCCGGGGATGGGCGACGAGGTGGAGCGCGCCGGCCGCCGCGTGGCGCATCGGCCCGTGGCGCACCTCGAAGGCGAGGCCGAGGCCCCCGGCCGCCGCGAGCGCGAGGGGGACGACGAACCCGTCGCTCCCGAGCGCCAGCAGCAGGGCGGTGAGCGTGCCGCCGACCGCGTAGGCGACGAGCAGGACCGGCAGGATCTGGAAGCGCCCGGCCGAGAGGCGCTTCTGCTTCTCGGGGTAGCGGCGCGCACCGACGAGGATCGCGCCCGCCGCCGTGACCGCGAAGGCCAGTGCCACGACGAGCCAGTAGGCCCGGGACTGCGCCAGCGGCGGCAGGATCGCCAGCGCCGTCAGGACCGAGGCCGCGAGCAGCCCGCCCGCCACGACCGCGTGCATCCGGGAGGCGTAGGCGTCGCGCGCCACGATAGCGTGGACGTCGACGAGGTAGCGGCGCGGCAGCCGGGCGAGGCCGTGGAGCCACGCCACCGGCGCCGCCGCCCCGACCCGCCAGAGCGCCGCGCGCCGGGAGGCCTGGACGAGGGCGAGCGCCGCCATGGCCCAGACGAGGCCGGGAAACACCGTGGTCGGGGGCATGAGGCTGGTCATGACGGCGGGCCTGAGGGCTTGGGGCCTAGGGGCTTGGCGAAATGGTGAAACTCACGCTTGCGGGTCGCGCGACGCCGGCCCTCCCCCCTCTGCGGGGGGGAGGGTGGTCCCTGCGTCAGCAGGGGCCGGGAGAGGGGCAGCGCGACGCCGATCCAGGTGGCGCCCATCATGACGGTTCTGCCCGCTCCGGACGCGGCGTCCCCTCTCCCGGCCCCTCCGGGGGCCACCCTCCCCCGCAGAGGGGGGAGGGTTCGCGCGCGGGTCTATCGGTCCACCGGACTCACAGGTCCTTGCACAACCTCAACGCATCGTAGATCGCCGCGTGGATGTTGCGGCCGGCCACCGCGTCGCCGATGCGGTAGAGGGCGTAGCCCTTCGAGAGGTCGTAGGGCTGGGGCTCGCCGCGCAGCATCGCGTCCTGGTCGGTCTGGCCGTGGTTGACCGATGCCGGCTTCAGGGCGTGGTAGAGCCCCTCGACCGGCAGGGTGCCGTGATCGACCACGATGCGGTCGACGAGGCGCTCCTCCTCGGCGTCGGTCATGGTGTTGCGGAGCGCCGCGACGAAACGGTTGCCCTCGGGGTAGATCTCGATCAGCTCCATGTTCGGCGTCATCACGACGCCGAGCTTGTAGAGCTCGCGCAGGTGGATCGGCTGGTTGGTGGTGCCGACCTCCTCCGCCACCATGCGGTCGTGGGTGGCGATCTCGACGAGGCAGCCGCGCTTGGCGAGCAATTCGGCGACCGACGAGGCGTTGTGCTGGCCCATCTCGTCGTAGAGCAGCACCGAGCCGGTGGGTTCCACGGCGCCGGCGAGAACCTCGGCGGTGGTGACGGCGTGCTGGTCGGCGCCCTTGGCGTGGCCGCGGGAGGGCGTGCCGCCGGTCGCCACGATGACGACGTCGGGTGTCTCGGCCAGCACCATGGCCTCGGTGGCCTCGGTGTCGAGCCTGAGGTCCACCCCGAGCTTCGTCGCTTGAGCCACGAGCCAGCGCGGGATGCCCGACATCGCCTCGCGCCAGCCGGCCTTGGCCGCGAGCCCGATCTGGCCGCCCGCCTGGCCGCTCTTCTCGAACAGCACCACCGCGTGGCCGCGCTCGGCGCAGACCCGGGCCGCCTCGAGCCCGCCGGGCCCGGCCCCGATCACCACGACGCGCCGGCGCCGATCCGCCTTGCGGATCTCGTGCGGCATCGTTGCCTCCCGGCCGGTGGCGGCGTTCTGGATGCAGAGCGCGTCGCCGCCGACGTAGATCCGGTCGATGCAGTAGCCGGCGCCGACGCATTGGCGGATGTCGTCCGCCCGGCCCTCGGAGAGCTTCTTCACGAGGTGCGGGTCGGCGATGTGGGCGCGGGTCATCGCCACCATGTCGACGTGACCCTCCGCGACGGCGCGGGCGGCCGTCGCCAGGTCCGTGACGCGCTGGGCGTGGAAGACCGGCACGTCGACCTCGCGCTTGATCGCGCTCGGCAGGAACAGGAAGGGGGCCACCGGGAACGACATGTTGGGCAGCGAGATCGCGTGGGCGATGTGGTCGCGCGCCTGGCCGCCGAGCACGTTCAAGAAATCGACGAGGCCGCGCTTCGCGTACTCCGCCGCGATCGTCACGCAGTCGTCCTGGGACAGGCCGTCGGCGATCATCTCGTCGCCGGACATGCGGATGCCGATGACGTAGTCGTCGCCGGCCGCCGCCCGCATCGCCTCCAGCACCTCGATGCCGAAGCGCATCCGGTTCTCGAGGCTGCCGCCGTACTTGTCGGTGCGCCGGTTGACGCTCGGCGACCAGAACTGGTCGATCAGGTGGCCGTGGGCGGCCGAGACCTCGCAGCCGTCGAGCCCGCCCTCGCGGCAGCGGCGCGCGGCCTCGGCGAAGCTCTTCACCACCCGGGCAATGTCCTCCTCCTCCATCTCCTTCGGGATGGTGCGGGAGGCCGGCTCGCGCCGGGGCGAGGGCGAGATCGTGGGCAGCCAGTGCTCGGTGTCCCACTTCGTGCGCCGGCCCATATGGGTGAGCTGGATCATCAATTTGCCGCCGTGCTCGTGCACGCGGTCGGCGAATTGCCGGAAGTACGGGATCACCGAATCGTCGGCGACCGAGATCTGGTTCCAGGGCGCGGCCGGGCTGTCGGGGGCGACCGAGGAGGAGCCGCCGAACATGGTCAGCCCGATGCCGCCCTTCGCCTTCTCGGCGTGGTAGAGCTGGTAGCGCTCCTGGGGTTTGCCGTCGCGGCCGTAGCCCGGCGCGTGGCTCGTCGACATCACCCGGTTGCGGATGGTGAGGCCCTTGATGGTGAGCGGCTTCAAGAGCGCGTCGGCATTGGCGATCACGGGACGACTCCCGAAGGCGAGGGCCAGGGTTACTGAAAGACCGAAGACGTGATCGTCAGCGCTCGACGACGAGGTCGCTGGTCGGCTTGGAGCAGCACAAGAGCGCCATGCCGGCATCGATCTCGCGCTGGCGGATGCCGCCCGCATGGGTCATGGAGACGGTGCCCTTGGTGACCTTCGACTTGCAGGTGCCGCACAGGCCCTTGGCGCAGGAGGAGGGCAGCCGGATGCCGGCCTTGCGGGCGGCGTCGAGGACCGTCGAGTCCTCCGGGCAGTCGAGCACCCGGCGGGTCTTGGCGAACTCGACCCGGAACGTCCGCACCGCGGCGGGCGCGGCCTCCGCCTCGGCCGAGGATTCGGCATCGAGGGTCCGGCCGGCTTCCGCGGCGGCCTGCTGCTCGGCCTCCGGCAGGGCGCCGAAGTCGAAGCTCTCCTCGTGGTGCCGGGCCATGTCGAAGCCGGCCTCGCGCAGCATCGCCCGCACGGCGTCCATGTAGGGCTTCGGCCCGCAGACGAAGACCTCGCGCTCCGGCAAGTCCGGCACCGCCGCGCTCAAGGTCTCGAGGGTGAGGCGGCCCTTCGGCCCCGCCCAGGCCTCGTCCGGCGCATCGGCCTCGCAGACCGCGTGGAAGCGGAAGGCGGGATCGAGCCGGGCCATCGTCTCGAGTTCGCCCCGGAACACGATGTCGGCCGGGCTGCGGGCGGAATGCACGAAGGCGACGTCGCGATTCCCGCCGAGGTCGTGGAAGGTGCGCGCCATCGCCATCATCGGCGTCACGCCGCTGCCGCCCGACAGGAGCAGGTACTTTTGCGCCGGATGGGTGAAGCAGGAGAAATCACCCATCGGCCCGAGCGCCCGCACGGTGTCGCCGGGTTTCAGCGTGTCGTGCAGCCAGTTCGAGACCGGACCGCCGGGGACGCGCTTGACGGTGATCGACAGGGCGTGCGGCCGGGTCGGTGCCGAGGAGATCGTGTAGCAGCGGTGGATCGTCTCGGCCCCGATCTCGAAGGCGAAGGCCAGGAACTGGCCCGGCGCGTAGGCGAAGAGCCGGGGCCCGGAGGGAGCGAGCACGAAGGTCTTCACGTCGTGCGTCTCGTCGCGCACCGCGAGGCAGACCAGGGCGTCGTCGGCCTCCGCGTCCCAGGAGGCTGTGGCCGCGAGGCGTGAGGCGGCCGGCTCGGTCGAGGCGGGGACCGAATTCATGGCGCTAGCGCCCCAGATGCGCGGCCATGCGGCCGACGTACCAGTTGCAGAACTTTTCCACGAGCATCTCGGTGTTCGGCGAGTAGGGACCGGGCTCGTAGGCGGGCGAGCGCGCGCCCTGCTGGCAGATGCCGACGAGCTCGCTGTCCTGGTCGTTGGTGGCCTCCCAGACGCTGATCAGGTTGGCGAGGTCGTAGTCGACGCCCTCGACCGCGTCCTTGTGGACGAGCCACTTGGTGCGCAGGAGCGAGCGCTCGGCATCGAGCGGCAGCACCGAGAAGGTGACGATGTGGTCGCCGAGGAAGTGGTGCCAGGAATTCGGCTGCGTCCAGACCGAGAGGCCGCCGAGCTTGGCGTTCGTGAGGTCGCCCAGCAGCTTCCTGCAGGCGGCCTTGGTGTCGATGGTGTGGGATTCGCCCTCGCCGTCGAGCGGCAGGCGCTCGGTGCGGAAGGCCGTGACCATCGTGTCGAGCTCGTCGATCTCCCGCGAGGGCAGCCCTTCCGCCTCCCACTCGCCGTGGCGGGTCTTCAGCAGGCAGCCGTAGCGCTCGGCTTCGGCACGGTCGTGCTCGTCCATCTCCTCGGGCGCGAAGCCGAAGCCGTAGGCGAAGAGCGGCACGGTCAGCTCGGGATGGTTGGCCCCGCAATGGTAGCACTCGCGGTTGTTCTCCATCGTGAGCTTCCAGTTGCCGGGCTCGATGATGTCCTTCTGGAACGCGACCTTGGTGTTGCGCACGTTGTGGGGCGCGATGTAGGGGCCGAGCCGGGCGGCCATCTCGTCGAAGTCGGCCGGCGGCTCGTCGGCGAGGCAGATGAAGAGCAGGCCCTCGAGCGAGCGGATGTGCACGGGCTTCAGGCCGTGGCAGCCTCGTTTGAAATCCGGACCCATATGCTCGGCATGGATCAGGTTGCCGGTGAGGTCGTAGGTCCAGGAATGGTAGCGGCAGACGAGGTTGCCGACCGTGGACTTCTCCTCGTGGACGAGGCGGGCGCCGCGATGCCGGCAGACGTTGTGGAAGGCGCGGATCTCGTCGTCGTCGTCGCGCACGATCGCGACCGAGGCCTTGCCGACATCGACGACCATCACGTCGCCGGCCTCCGGCACGTCGGGCTCGACGCCGACATAGATCCAGTGCCGGCCGAAGATCACCTCCATGTCGGCCTCGAAGATCTCGGGGCTGAGATAGAACGGCGCCGGCAGGCTGTAACCGGGACGGCGCTCGCGCAGGAGGCGCTGCAGCGGAGTGGGGGTCACGTCGAGCATGGGGCCTCGCAGAGCCGTATCGAGCGAGGACGACTATCCCCGCGCGGCCGGACCGCCGCTGCCCTGTCAGCGACATTCCCTTCGCTCGCTGCGACGCGCCCCGATCCCGCCCGTTCGCCCGGATCGGCCCGGACGGGCGCGGGACGGCCGCCGCACGCTGCGGGTGGCATGGCACAGCCGCGCCTCGACGAAACCGGTTGACCGCGCCCCGCCGATTCCCTAGAGCGTTGGCCCACCGGAGACGTGGCCGAGCGGCTGAAGGCACTCGTTTGCTAAATGAGCAAGCCCCGAAAGGGGCTTCGAGGGTTCGAATCCCTCCGTCTCCGCCATCCTGCAAAGACCTTTCCTGCACGACCCCACCCTGCACGACCATGGCGACCGAAGCGTAGCCTGTCGTCGAAGGACGGTGTGTCGGACGCGCGTCGCGGTGCGGCGATCCCGCCGGAGGATCGAGACGATGCGTTCGCCGCCGAGCTTGCAGGGATCGGTCTGGCGCGTCGGCCTGTTCTCCCTCCTCTACCTCTACCAGGGCATCGTGGCCGGCTTCGCGCTGACGGCGCTCGCCAACCACTTCGCCGCGTCCGGGACGTCGGCGGCGGAGGTCGGGCGCCATCTCGCGGTCGTCGGGCTGCCCTGGGTCGCGCAGCCGCTGCTCTGGGGCCCGCTGGTCGACCGCGCCGTGCCCTTCCGCATGGGGCCGCGCCGCGCCTGGCTCGTGCTCTCGCTCGCCGGCGCGCAGGCATGCCTGGCGGGTCTCCTCCTCCTCGGCCCCGCCGCGGGCCTGACGGCGATCAGCGTCGTACTGTTCCTGCACAGCCTCGCCGCATCGCTGGCCGACACCGCGACCGACCGCATGATCGCCGGCAGCGTGCCGGCAGGCGAACTGGGGCGGACCAGCGCCGCGACGCGGGCGGGCTTCGTGATCGGCAGCGCCGCCGGAACCGCGCTCTTCGCCTGGATCCTCGAGGCGCGGGGCTTTCCGGCCGCCGCGGGCGCGCTCCTCGGCCTGACCACGCCGCTCGCCGCCGCGGCCGTCCTCGTGCGCGAGGCGCCGGGCGACCGGTTCCTCTCCCTGCGCCGCGGCCCGGCCCGCGGGGAGGGGCCGGCGGAGGAGCGGGTGGCGTGGTCGTCCTTCGCGCGCCGGCTGCTGGCCTCGTTCCGCGGCCGCGACGCGGCGATCCTGCTGGCGTTGTGCTTCGCGATCGATCTCGGGCTCGCGCTGTTCCAGGTCCCCTTCGCCGTCGCGATGGTGCAGGTCCACGGCTGGGAGGCGGGCGCCCTGTCGCGGCTCCAGGCGCTGCTCGCGCTCCTGGGCGGGACGCTCGGCGCGGCGGGGATCGGCGCCTATGTCGATCGCGCCGGGCCGGGGCCGGCGCTTCGCGCCCTGCTGCTTGCCTGCGCGGCGGCGTTCGCGGCGGCGGCGGGGCTGATCGCCGCCGGGCTCGAGGCCGCGGCGGGACCGGTCATCCTGGGCCTCGTCGGCGTCGTGCCGGCACTGCTCTACGTCGCGCTGCTGCCGACGGTGCTGCTGGCGAGCCGCGACGGCCGCGCCTCGGCGACGCAGTTCCAGATCTACATGGCGGCGATGAACCTCGGCGACGTCGCCGGCGCGGGGGCGGCCGCCCCCGTCGCCTCCGTGGTCGGCCCCGCCCTGGTCGCCCTCGGGGTCGCCGGCCTGTTCCTCGCCTGCGCACGCCTCGCCCCCGCCGGAACGGCCTGAGGCGCGCGCTCGACGGCGCCCCTGGCGGGGAGCCGGATCCTGCGCCATCACTCGTCTCCGGGGAGGCTCCGGCGCGCGGCCCGCGCCCGCCCTGCCCTGCCGTCCGGAGCGCCGATGCCCGACCTGTTCAGCCCGTTCACCCTCAAGGACGTCACCCTGCGCAACCGCATCGTCATGTCGCCGATGACGATGTACCGCTCGCCGCCGGACGGCACGGTGACCGACTTCCACCTGATGCTGGTCGGCTCGCGGGCCGCCGGCGGGTTCGGGCTGGTCTTTCCCGAGCAGATCGCCATCCAGCCCGACGGGCGCACCTCGACGGCCTGCGCCGGCCTGTGGGACGACGCGCAGATCGAGGGGCTGGCGCGCATCAACCGCCTGGTGAAGGACATGGGCGCGGTGCCGGCGATCCAGCTCGGCCATACCGGGCGCAAAGGGAGCGAGAACCGCCCCTGGGACGATCCGCGCCGGCAATACCCGCCCGATCACCCGCAGGGCTGGCCGGTGCGCGGGCCCTCCGCCCTGCCCTACGGCGGCCGCTTCCAGCATCCGGTCCACGCGATGTCGGTGGCCGAGATCCGGGAGGTCCACGCGGCCTACGCGGCGGCCGCGCGCCGCGCCGCCGAGGCGGGATTCGAGTGGCTCGAGCTGCACTTCGCCCACGGCTATCTCGGCGCGAGCTTCTTCTCGCCGCTGGCGAACAAGCGCACCGACGCCTATGGCGGCCCGCTCGAGAACCGGGCCCGCTTCCACCTGGAGGCGATCGACGCCGTGAGGGCGGTCTGGCCCGAGCGCCTGCCCCTGACGATGCGCCTGGGCTCCGACGACCTGCACGAGGACGGGGTCCAGTTCGAGGACTCGGTGACCGCGATCGGCTGGATGAAGGAGCGCGGGCTCGACCTCGCCGACCTGTCGGTCGGCCTCAACACCGACGACATGCGGGCGCCGCCCTTCAAGCAGCTCGCCTTCATGGTCGAGCGCGGCGCGCGGGTCCGGCGCGAGTGCGGCCTGCCCGTCGGCGTGAGCTGGAACCTCGGCGTTCCCGCCGAGGCCGACCGGGTGATCCGGGAGGAGCTGGTCGACCTCGTCTTCATCGGCCGGCCGGCGCTCGCCAACCCGCACTGGCCGGTCTGGGCCGCGCGCGAGCTCGGCCATCCGGACCCGTTCTCCCTCGTGCCGGAGGACTGGGCCTGGTGGCTGCGCAACTTCCGCGCCAGCCCCGACGCCATCGGCTGGCCGCCGGTGCCCGCGCCGTCCGGCCCGGCCGCCTGAGGCCCGCGGCCGCGGTCCGCCGGCAAAGGCTTGTGAGTCCCTGGACCCGGCGCTGTGCGGGCGCGACCTCGCGCCCTACTCTCCTGGCGACCGCGGAGCGCCGCACGAGACGGCGCGGGCGGTCCCTCGGGAGGACAGGATGCGGACGATCAGACTTGCGCGCCGGTTCGGCGCGACCTTGGCGGGCCTCGTCGCGGCGACCTCGGTCGCCGCACAGGGCGCGCCGCCGCCGCTGCAGGTGCCGGAGAAGAGCGTGCCGGTGCCGGCCGACGTCAGCCCGCAGATGGCGAAGATCGTCGGCGCGCCCTTGCGCCAGAACTGGAACATCCAGCCGAAGACCGGCGAGGAGTGGAAGCCGGTCGCCGAGGCCGGCGCGGCGGCGCTCGCGCGTCAGGTGCCCGGGATGCTGGAACGCCTGAAGGTGAAGGTCGAGCGCACCACGATCGACGGCGTGCGGGCCTTCATCGTCACCCCGGAGACCATCCCGCCCGAGAACCGCGACCGGCTGCTCGTGCACGTCCACGGCGGCTGCTACGTGCTCAATCCGGGCGAGGCGGGCCTGCCGGAGGCGATCTTCATGGCGGGCTTCGGCCGGTTCAAGGTCGTCTCGGTCGATTACCGCATGCCGCCGGAGGCGACCTATCCGGCCGCCCACGACGACGCGATGACGGTGTGGAAGGCGGTCACCAAGATGGCCGACCCGAAGAAGACGGCGATCTTCGGCACCTCGGCCGGCGGGGCGCTGACCCTCGCGATGGTGCTGCGCGCCAAGCGGGAAGGACTGCCGCTCCCGGCGGCGATCGCCCCCGGCACGCCGATGTCGGACACGACCAAGGTCGGCGACAGCTTCGTCACCAACGCGATGCTCGACAACGTGCTGGTCTCCCCCGACGGCTTCTGCGACGCGGGCGCGAAGGTCTACGCCAACGGCCACGATTTGAGGGACCCGATGCTGTCGCCGGTCTACGGCGACATGCACGGCTTTCCCCCGACCATCCTGACGACGGGCACCCGCGACCTCCTCCTGTCGAACACCGTGCGGGTCCACCGCAAGCTGCGCGATGCCGGCGTCGAGGCCTTCCTCCAGGTCGGCGAGGGCCAGTCGCACGCCCACTACATCCGCGACGACACCGCGCCGGAGACCCGCAAGGTGTTCGAGGAGATCGCCGGGTTCTTCGACCGCCACCTCGCCCGGTGACAAGAAGCGGTCGGCGGTCGTCTGCCGCGACCGCCGGCCCGACGATCCGCCGCGATCCCGCGCCCCTCCGTCAGTCCGCGGGCGAGGCGTTGCAGCAACGGGGGAAATCCACTCCGCAGCCCCGGGCCTCGCGGCCGCGCTTCCACGTGCTGAAGCCGATCCACAGGTGGCCGTGCTCGTAGAGATAGTCGGAATCCGGCTCCCGGACGCCGAACCGGCGCTCGCCCGGGCCCGGAACGCGCCACGGGAACGGGCGGCCCTCGGCCTCCCGGCGGGCGACGATCTCGTCGTAGAGCGCGATCTCGGACGGAACGACCGAGGAGAGCCGCAAGTCGTTGCGCCGATAATGCCCACGCTGCCAGTTGTGCCCGACGCGCGCCATCAGCTCCCACGAGTTGCGGTAGAGCGGGCTGAGCGTCTCGGGCTCGCTATCGCCTAGGTCCATGGCGGCGATGAAGAAAAACTGGGCCGCGGTGGCGAGGTCGCAATCCGGCTGGTCGAGGATCCACGCGATGACGTCCTCGCGGCCGATGCCGTTATAGTCCCACCGGTCGACGACGACGTTCCAGGTATCCGGCGTCTGGAGCTTGATCCAGCGGAGGAACTCGGCGGGCTCAGTGCTCAGCCGGGCGAAGGGGCACGCCCGGTACTCGGCCCACAGGGCCTCCTCCCGCGCGCGGGCCGGCGCTTCAGACTCGACCCGCTTCGCCTCGGCCGCCTGCTGGGCGAGGACGGCGTTGCGCCGCTGTCGCATGAGTCGGACCGTAGCAGCATCGAGGTAAGCCAAGAGATCGTCGACGGCACCGTCGTTCTCGGGTGTCGGGAAGTAGACGGAGCGCGCCGCCATCAGGCGGACGATCGCGATCGGCGGCAGGAGCCGGATCGTGTCGAAGAACGTCCCGAAGGTCCCGTCGCGCATGGCGATCCGCGCGGCGCGCGCCTCGTGCCGCACGTCTTCGCGAAAGTATTGCCACGACAAACCCGGAAGCGGGTCCTCGGGCTGCGCGGCGGCTGCCAGCACGACGCTGTTATGCACGTAGTCCCGGTAGAAGGCGATCCTCTCATCGGAGGGCAGGCGTCCCGGGCCGGACGGCTCGGTGCGGCGCAGCACTTCGGTCAACCAGTCGAAGATGGTCATAATGGCAGACACCTCACCCTCGCCGCAGCTCACGACGTCATCTTACCCAAGGTCTTTAGCGACGACCGATGAAGGATCGATGAGCCCGATTGCGGAAACCCCGGCCCTTCTCGTGTCGCGCCGCCCCCGAGCGACGGATACGGACCGGTCATACGATTTCCGATTGATCGCTTCGCGATGCAGAAATCGGCTTCGCTTAGGCGCCGCGCCGGCCGGTGATACGAATTCCGGAAGTCATCTTCCGGAATTCGTGTCAGGTGCCCGGAACGGGCTTGGAGGCGCATCCCGCCTCGGGGCGGCGGCCGTGGCCGCGGGGTCCCTGGGGCGAGCCGCCGCCCGTATCGATCCGGCGGATGTCGCGACTGCGAACGGTCCGGGCTTACGCATGACGGCGCGCCCGTTCCCGGGCGCACCGGACGCCTCAGGCGGCGCGGACGCTGGTGAGGAAGCCGTCGACCTCGCGGCGCAGGTGGGCGCACTCGTCCGACAGGTCCTCGGAGGCCTGCGCCACTTCGCCCGCCGCCCGGCCCGCGACGCCCGCGGCCTCGGCGACCTCGGCGATGTCGCGCGTCATCGCGGCGGTGCCGTCGGTCGCCTCGGCCATCTGGCGCACGATCTCGTGGGTCATCGCGCCCTGCTCCTCGATCGCCGAGGCGATGCCGGTCGCGACCTGGCTCATCGCCTCGATCTGGACGGTCACGCCGGCGATCGCCTCCCCGGCTCCCCGGCTGGTCGACTGGATCGCCGCGACGTGGCGGCCGATCTCGTCGGTGGCCCGCGCGGTCTGGCCGGCGAGCTCCTTGACTTCCGCCGCGACGACCGCGAAGCCGCGCCCCGCCTCGCCGGCCCGCGCCGCCTCGATCGTCGCGTTGAGCGCGAGCAGGTTGGTCTGGGAGGCGATCTGCGACACGAGGCCGACGACGTCGCCGATGCGGGCGGCGGCGGCGGAGAGATCGGCCATCGTGCCGCCGGCCTGGCGCGCCTGCGCCACCGCCTCGGCCGACATGCCGGCGGCCTGCACGACCTGGCGGCCGATCTCCGCCACGGTCGCGCCGAGCTCCTCGGCCGCCGCCGCGACGGCGCCGACATTGCCGCTGGTCTGCCGGGCGACGGCCGCGACGCCGACCGAGCGGGTCGACGTCCCCTCGACCGCCCGGGTGACGGCCCCGGAGGCCCCGGTCAGCCCCTCGGCCGCACCCGACACGCGGGCGACGATGGCGCCGACGGAGACCTCGAA
The DNA here is from genome assembly GCF_003173755.1 of Methylobacterium terrae. Classification (NCBI taxonomy): domain Bacteria; kingdom Pseudomonadati; phylum Pseudomonadota; class Alphaproteobacteria; order Hyphomicrobiales; family Methylobacteriaceae; genus Methylobacterium; species Methylobacterium terrae. Next base: position 4,751,623 of record NZ_CP029553.1, on the reverse strand, counting down.
CCGGTCGGCGAGGTCGCGCAGCAGGTGGCGCCGGGCCTCCTCCTCGCGCAGGCGCGCCGCCTCGGTGGTGCGCAGCTGCTCGGCCGCCTCCTCGAGCGAGACGTCGCGGATCATCACCACGGCCCGGGCGATGTCGCCGATCTCGTCGCGGCGCCGGCCCCCCGGCACCGCGTCCAGGGCCCGGCGGGCGGCGAGCGCCGTCAGCGCCCCGGTGAGCGCGGCGAGCGGACGCACGATCGCCCGCGACATCGCGAGGCCGAGGAGCGCCGTCGCGACGAGGACGCAAAGGCCGATCAGCACCAGCATCCGCGACAGGGCGTCCACCGCCCGGAGCGCCTCGGCCTCGGACTGCTCCGCCACCATCGTCCAGCGGGCGCCGAGCACCGGCACGGCGGCGCTCACCGCCAGGCGGCGGCCTCCGGGCGTCTCGTAGGTGAACGGCGTTCCGGCCGCGACCAGGTCCGGGGTGAGGCCGAGATCGCTCGCCGGCGCCCCGGCCGCTACGCCCGGCGCGAGGGGCGAGGCGAGGGGCGGTTTGGCCCGCAGCCGCCCGTCGGGGCCGACCGCGAGGGTCTCGCCGGTCTCGCCGAGGCCGGCGCGCTGGGACAGGGTGAGGTCGAACAGCGTGGGCGCGAGCCGCATCACGACGTAGCCCGCCCGCTCCACGGCCTGCGCGGTACCCATGGCGACGTTGGCGCGCCGGCTCATCGCCTTGCCGATGAAGGCCGCCGGGCCCCCTCCGACCGGGTAGGCGGCGAAGTCCGCGAACGAGACCGCGTCGGGCCCCGCCGCCTTCATCCGCTCGAACAGCCGGGCGAGCCCGGTCTCGCGCAAGGGCGCGTCGGTCACCGAGATCGCGAAGTCGTCGCCCTTCGTCGCCGTGTAGACGACCCGCCCGTCGAGATCGAGGAACAGCAGGTCGGCGTAGCCGGGCTGGCTCAGGAGCTTGCGGGCCACCTCCTGCACCTTGACGTGCCGGCGGCCGTACATCGTGTTCGTCGTCGCGCCGTCGAAGGCGAGCCGCGCCTCGATGCCCGCCGGGGCCCGGAAGGCGGCGAGGATCCCGGCGTAATCCGGCTTGCCCGGATCGAGGGTCTCGACGAGGTCGGTGAAGTTCGAGGCCACCTGCGGGTGGCCGGCGGCGGCGGCGAAATCCGCCTGGGCCCGGTCGGCCACGAGGGCGACGCCGTGGCCGGTCGCCGTCGCGGCGAGCCGCAGCGTGTCCTGGACGGAGGAGACGAGGCTGCTCCTGGCGGAGTACCAGCTCAGGCCGCCCATCACGGTCGCGCTGACGAGCGCGAGGCCGACGATGGTCGAGGGCAGCCTGACGGCCAGCTTGGACAGGGACGACATCAAGGGATCCAGCTCGCGACGCGCTGCTTGCCGTAGAAGGCTCGGGGGTGGGGCGAAGGCCCCGTCGCCGGCACAGGACCGGGATCGCGATAATTTTCAGTAAAATCCCAATCAGTCCGTCCCGACGTTAGGTGACGGATATGACCCGGCGCTCCGGCGAGAATCCCACCACCGCAACCGTTCCGCGCACGAATACCACTGACGATCGCCGCGAACCCGTCGCGATGGCCGAGATTCTCAGGCGGGCTCCCGGCGACACGCCGGCGGGCGCTCCGCACGCGAAGGCGCCCGTCGCGCCTCGGTCCCGTCAGCCCGCCCCGTCGGCCGCGACGCGGCTCGGCGGAAACGCCCCGAGCGACACCCGCGCCACCTCCCGCAACGCCTCCCGGTCGGCGCCGGAGGAGGCCAGCACCCCCATCCCGGAGGCGACCGTCGAGAGGAAGCGGGCGAGCGTCGCCGGGTCGCTGTCCGCCGCCAGGTCGCCCTCGGCCCGCGCCTGCGCGAAGCGCTCGCGCAATTCGGCCTCGCCCTGGGCGCGGCGGGCGGCGAGCTCGAACGGGATGTTCTCCGAGCCGGCGCCGCAGGCGAGCCCGCCCTGGACGAGCAGGCAGCCCGGCGGGTTCGCCGGGTCGGTGTGGCTCTCGGCGATGCTCGACAGGAAGCGCTCGGCGACGTCGCGGGCGGTCGCGCCGGCAAGCACGTAGCGCATGTGCTCGGAGCGGCGCTCGGCGTAGCGGTCGAGGGCGGCCTTCAGGAGCCCCTCCTTGCTGCCGAAGGCGGCGTAGAGGCTCGGCGGTTTGATGCCCATCGCCTTGGTCAGCATCGCGAGCGTCGCCCCGTCGTAGCCGTGGCGCCAGAACACCTCCATCGCCTCGTCGAGGGCCTTGTCCGTGCAGAAGGACCGGGGGCGCCCCATCACCATTGTCCGCTGGCTCCAACTTTTGTATCGAGTGGTAGATAAGTCACTTGACGGCCGGCGTCCACGCCGACATGTGTAACGCACCTTACAGATGTCGGAGCCGGTCGTGAATTCCGATCCTGCTGTCGTCCCGTCCCGCCTCCCCCGCCTCGCCGCGGCCGGCCTCGCCGTCGCGCTCCTGGCCGGAGTGTCCTACCCTTACCTGCCGCTGCCGCGCCTGTCCCCGGGTCAGGCCGTCGCCGCGACGCCACCGGTCGAGCAGGCGGTCCCGGTACCGGTCGCCGCGATCGAGCCGCGCGACGTGGTCCTGTTCGACGAGTTCTCGGGCCGGCTCGAGGCGGTCGAGCGCATCGACGTGCGGGCCCGGGTCGGCGGCGCCGTGCAGGCGACGCACTTCTCGGAGGGCGACCTCGTGAAGGCCGGCGACCTCCTGGTGACGATCGACCCCGCCCCCTACGCGGCCGAGGTCCAGCGCCTGGAGGCCCAGGTGGCGGGCGCCGAGGCGCGGCTGGCGCTGACGGCCAGCGATTACGAGCGCGGGCAGCGCCTGTCGGACCAGCGCATCGTCACGGCGCGCGACCTCGACGTGCGGGCGAACGCCTTCAAGGAGGCCAAGGCCAACCTCGACGCCGCGAAGGCGGCGCTGGCGGCGGCGCGCCTCAACCTCGACTACACGGAAGTCCGGGCCGCGGTGAGCGGCCGGGTCGGGCGCCGGGAGATCACCCCGGGCAACCTCGTGGCGACCGGGGCGGGCGCCGCCGTGCTGACGACGCTGGTCTCGGTCGATCCGATCTACGCGAGCTTCGACGCCGACGAGACGGTGGTGCTGAAGGCGCTCGCCGCCATCGCCGACCCGTCCGGCCGGCGCGGCAAGCTCGACCGCATCCCGGTCGAGATGGCGACCGCCGACGGCGAGCGGGCGCGAGGACACCTCCAGTTCATCGACAACAAGGTCGATGCCCGCAGCGGCACGGTGCGGGTGCGCGCCACCTTCGCCAATGCCGACGGGCACCTGATCCCGGGCCAGTTCGCGCGGATGCGCCTCGGCCAGGCGGCGCCCGAGCGGCTGCTCCTCGTCGACGAGCGGGCGGTCGGCACCGACCAGGACAAGCGCTTCGTGCTGGTGGTCGGCGCCGACAGCCGGGCCGAGTTCCGGACCGTCACCCTCGGCCGGGCGGTCGAGGGCCTGCGCATCGTCACCTCGGGCCTGTCGGGGGGTGAGCGGATCGTCGTCAACGGCCTGCAGCGGGTGCGCCCGGGCAGCCTCGTCAGCCCCTCCCCGGTGACGATGGGCGCGCGGCCGATGCAGGAGCCGGGGACGGGCAAGGGGATGGGGACCGGGAAGCTGGCGCAAAGGTGAGGAGGTGGGCGGATCGCCTTCGGGCCATCGGCCGACACCTCTCCCCGTCGTCCCGGGGCGAGCCTCGGCGAGAACCCGGGATCCATGACCGCTGGCGCTGGAGAATACGGCGATCGGCGTCCCGCCTCGTCCGGGATCGTCGGCGGTCATGGATCCCGGGTTCCGCAGCGCGGCCCCGGGATGACAGAGCGGGTTACATGTCCCGCAGCGTTTGAAAATAGATCTCAGTTCCCCTCTCCCATTCGCAAGAGGGGACAGGGGTGAGGGTGCTACGCCTCCGAGTAAAATTCGGACTGTCCCGGTCCCGGCACCCCGATCAGTGCTCGATCCTGAACCGTATCACCCTCGCGCGATCTTTGATCGCCCCTACCCCTCTCCCACACGGGAGAGGGGATCCCGCGACATTCTCTTATCCTGACATTCGAGGCGGCAACCGCCTTCAGGATCCCTCTCGCCCCCGGAGGGCGGCATGAACCTCTCCAAGTTCTTCATCGACCGCCCGATCTTCGCGGGCGTGCTCTCGGTGCTCATCTTCATCGGCGGGTTGCTGTCGCTGTTCGCGATGCCGATCTCCGAGTACCCGGACGTGGTGCCGCCCTCCGTGGTGGTGCGGGCGACCTTCCCGGGCGCCAACCCCAAGGTCATCGCCGAGACCGTGGCGACGCCGATCGAGGAGCAGATTAACGGCGTCGAGGGCATGCTCTACATGTCGAGCCAGGCGACGACGGACGGCATCATGACGCTGACCGTGACGTTCCGGCTCGGCACCGATCCCGACAAGGCGCAGCAGCTGGTCCAGAACCGGGTCTCGCAGGCCGAGCCGCGCCTGCCGGCGATCGTGCGCCAGCTCGGCATCGTCACGGTGAAGTCCTCGCCCGACCTGACGATGGTGGTCCACCTCGTCTCGCCGAACGGCCGGTACGACATGACGTACCTGCGCAACTACGCGGTGCTCAACATCAAGGACCGGCTCGCGCGCCTGGACGGCGTCGGCCAGGTGCAGCTCTTCGGCTCGGGCGACTACGCGATGCGGATCTGGCTCGACCCGCAAAGGGCCGCCGAGCACGGCCTGTCGGCCGGCGACGTGGTGCGGGAGATCCAGGCCCAGAACGTCGAGGCGGCGGCCGGCACCATCGGTGCCTCGCCGGCCATCCCCGGCCTCGACCTGCAGCTCTCGCTCAACGCGGAAGGGCGCCTCACCAGCGAGGAGCAGTTCGGCGACATCGTGGTCAAGACCGGCGAGAACGGCGAGATCACGCGCCTGCGCGACATCGCCCGGATCGAGCTCGGCGCCGCGGACTACGCGCTCCGCTCGCTCCTCGACAACAAGTCGGCGGTGGCGCTTCCCATCTCGCAATCGCCCGGCTCGAACGCGATCCAGATCTCCGATGCGGTCCGCCGGACCATGGCGGAGATCAAGGCGAATATGCCCGAGGGGGTCGATTACCAGATCGTCTACGACCCGACCCAGTTCGTGCGCGCCTCGATCGAGGCGGTGATCCACACCCTGCTCGAGGCGGTCGCCCTCGTGGTGCTGGTGGTGATCCTGTTCCTGCAGACCTGGCGGGCCTCGATCATCCCGCTTCTCGCCGTGCCGGTCTCGATCGTCGGCACCTTCGCGGTGATGCACGCCTTCGGCTTCTCGATCAACGCGCTCAGCCTGTTCGGCCTCGTGCTCGCCATCGGCATCGTGGTCGACGACGCGATCGTCGTGGTGGAGAACGTCGAGCGCAACATCGAGGCCGGGCTGTCGCCGCGGGACGCCTCCTATCAGGCGATGCGCGAGGTCTCGGGCCCGATCATCGCCATCGCGCTGGTGCTGGTGGCGGTGTTCGTGCCGCTCGCCTTCATCAGCGGGTTGACCGGCCAGTTCTACAAGCAGTTCGCGCTGACCATCGCGATCTCGACGGTGATCTCGGCGATCAACTCGCTGACCCTGTCGCCCGCCCTCTCGGCGCTGCTCCTCAAGGACCATCACGCGCCGAAGGACCGGCTGACCCGGGTCCTCGACGGGCTGCTCGGCTGGTTCTTCCGCCGCTTCAACCGCGCCTTCGGACGGGCGTCCGACGGCTACGGCCGCGGCGTCGGCGGCGTCATCTCGCGAAAGGGCGCGATGATGGTGGTCTACCTCGTCCTCGTCGGGGTGACCGCGCTCCTGTTCCGCCAGATCCCCGGCGGCTTCGTGCCGGGCCAGGACAAGCAGTACCTCGTCGGCTTCGCGCAATTGCCCGACGGCGCCACCCTCGACCGGACCGAGGAGGTGATCCGCCGTATGAGCGAGATCGCCCTGAAGGAACCCGGCGTCGAGAGCGCGGTGGCCTTCCCGGGGCTCTCGATCAACGGCTTCACCAACTCGTCGAATTCGGGGATCGTGTTCTCGACCCTGAAGCCCTTCGAGGAGCGCAAGGGCCCGGGGCTCGACGGCGCCTCGATCGCGATGTCGCTGAACAAGAAGTACGCAGGCATCCCGGAAGCCTTCATCGCGATGTTCCCGCCGCCGCCGGTCAACGGGCTCGGCACGATCGGCGGCTTCAAGCTCCAGATCGAGGACCGGGCCGGCCTCGGCTACGAGGCGCTGAACGACGCGACGAAAGCCTTCCTCGCCAAGGCCGCGCAGGCGCCGGAACTCGCCGGCCTGTTCTCGAGCTTCCAGATGAACGTGCCGCAGCTCTTCGCCGACATCGACCGGACCAAGGCGCGCCAGCTCAAGATCCCGGTCACCGACGTGTTCGACACGCTGCAGATCTATCTCGGATCGCTCTACGTCAACGACTTCAACAAGTTCGGCCGCACCTACTCGGTCCGGGTCCAGGCCGACGCGCCGTTCCGCGCCCGTTCCGACGATGTCGGCCTGCTGAAGGTGCGGGCGGGCTCCGGCGAGATGGTGCCGCTCTCGACGCTCCTGCGGGTGCGCCAGACCGCCGGCCCGGAGCGGGCGATGCGCTACAACGGCTTCCTCACCGCCGACATCAACGCGGGCGCCGCCCCCGGCTACTCGTCCGGCCAGGCGCAAGCCGCGGCGACGCGGATCGCCGCCGAGACCCTGCCGCGCGGCTTCTCGTTCGAGTGGACCGACCTCACCTACCAGGAATTCATCGCCGGCAACTCGGGCGTCTGGGTGTTCCCGCTCGCCCTGCTGCTGGTCTTCCTGGTGCTGGCGGCGCAGTACGAGAGCCTCGCCCTGCCGCTGGCGATCCTCCTGATCGTGCCGATGGGCCTGCTGGCGGCGATGACCGGCGTCTGGCTGTCGTCGGGCGACAACAACGTCTTCACCCAGATCGGCCTGATCGTCCTCGTCGGGCTCTCGGCCAAGAACGCCATCCTGATCGTCGAATTCGCCCGGGAACTGGAATTTGCCGGCCGTACCCCGGTCCAGGCGGCGGTCGAGGCGAGCCGCCTGCGCCTACGCCCGATCCTGATGACCTCGATGGCCTTCATCATGGGCGTGCTGCCGCTGGTCACCGCGACGGGGGCCGGCTCGGAGATGCGCCGCGCCATGGGCGTCGCGGTGTTCTCCGGCATGATCGGGGTGACGGCGTTCGGGCTGTTCCTGACGCCGGTGTTCTACGTGCTGCTGCGCCGGCTCAGCGGGAGCCGGCCGCTGAAGCAGCATGGCGGGCACGGGACGGTGGCGGAGGGGCACGTCGCCGAGGTGGCGTGAGGCGGCAGGCTCGGTATTGCTGCCACACGCCCTATTTGGCGCTGATGTTTCAGAATTGAGCGCGGTTCCCCTCTCCCGTGTGGGAGAGGGGTTAGGGGTGAGGGTGCTACGGTCCCGAGTAAAGCTCAGATCGTCACGCTGCCAGCACGACGGTCATAGCTCTACACGGAAGCGTGTCACCCTCGCGCGATCTTCGATCGCCCCTACCCCTCTCCCACACGGGAGAGGGGATCCCGCGCTTTATTTACGAAGCGGCGTGAGTGGAGGCTCGTCAGACCTCGAAATCCCCCGGTGCGATGTCGGCGCTGCGCAGGAAGATCTGCAGGGCCGGCTGCATCGACCGGTGCAGGTGGGGCAGGTCGTCCCGCTTGCCGCCGATCGCCCGGCTCATCGACTCCTCGATGGCATCCGGGCCGTAGGGCGCGCCCGCATCGACCGCCGGCACGCCGCGGGCCTCGTCCCAGCCCATGGCGAGGTGCCGGATCAGGGCGATGTGCTCGGGGCCGACCTCGAACACGATCTGCTCGGGCGCCGTCCCGGTGCTCTCATCGCGAAACACGTCGGAGACGTGGGACAGGTCGAGCTTGGTCAGGGGGTTGTGGTAGCTGTAGCGGCCGGGCTTCAGCTCGGCGTGGCGCAGGAAGGCGACCAGCGCCTCGCCCACCGCCCGGTGCTCCTCCGCCGCGCCCTCGTCGTCGCCGGTGACGTTGGCGATGTCGCCGTCGCGGTCGAGGCTGCCGTAGGGGGCGTCCGGGTGGATCACCGGGGCGCCCTGCCCCGTCGGGTCCCAGGCCACGACCAGCCGCCGGATCAGGGCGATGCGCTCAAGCGTGATCTCGGTGGTGCGGCTGGTCATCGATGGGTCTCCGTGCGGAGCCCTCTGTAGAGCATCGGGCGGGTGGGCGGGAGTCTCGCGCTTACGGCCCCTTCCCCTCTCCCCGCGGGCGGGGAGAGGGCCGCGTTCCCGTCCAGGGAACGCGGCGAGCCCGCAGGGCGAGGGTGAGGGGGTGTTTCCGGCGGAGCCACGTTCGGCACCTCCCCCTCAACCTCGCTCCGGCTTTCGCCTCCGCTGGCCGTGTCTCCTGCACGGAGACACGGCCCTCTCCCCGCCCGCGGGGAGAGGGGAGACCCGCGCCTCGTTGCTCCAGGGACCGTCAATACGGCCGCCGCACGGATCAAGACGCACTCCCTCTCGAATCGTCGATCAGATCCCCAGATACGCCCGCCGCACCTCCGGGTCGTCCCGCAGGGTCGCCGCCGGGCCGGTGAGCATCAGGCGGCCGGTCTGGAGCACGTAGGCCCGGTCGGCGATGCTCAGGGATTCCGCCAAGCGCTGCTCGACCAGCAGGATCGTCGTGCCCGAGGCGCGGATCGCCTCGATCGCGGCAAAGATCTCGTCGACGAGCTTGGGCATGATGCCCTGCGAGGGCTCGTCGAGCATGAGGAGCCGTGGCCGGGTCATCAGGGCGCGGCCGATCGCGAGCATCTGCTGCTCGCCGCCCGACAGGGTGCCGGCGCGCTGCGGCAGGCGCTCCTTGAGGCGGGGGAACAGGGAGAAGACCCGCTCCAGCGGCGCCTCGCGGTCGGCGGCCTTGCGGTGGAGGTAGCTGCCGAGCCGCAGGTTGTCCGAGACCGAGAGGCGCGGGAAGAGCCGCTTGTTCTCCGGCACGTAGGCGATGCCCTTCGCCGTGATGGCGTGGCCGGGCAAGCCGTCGATGCGGACGCCGTCGAACGCGACCTCGCCGGAGCGCGGCCGTTCCATCCCGGCGATCGACTTGAGCAGGGTCGACTTGCCGGCCCCGTTGGCGCCGGCCACGACGACGATCTCTCCGGTCTCGACCTCGATCGAGACGCCCTGGATGGCGAGCAGGCCCTGATAGGCGGTGGAGAGCGCGCGGACCTCAAGCAGCACGGTGGCGCTCCCCCAGATAGGCGGTGATGACGCCCTCGTGGCGCACCACCTCGGTCGGATGGCCCTCGGCCAGCACGCGGCCGAGATGCAGCACCACGGCACGGTCGACGAGCGGCATCACCACCTCCATCACGTGCTCGACCATGATGACGGTGACGCCGCGGGCCGCGACCTTGCGGATCAGCTCGACGCCGGCCTTGGCCTCGCTCGGGGTCAGCCCCGTCAGCACCTCGTCGAGGAGGAGGAGCTTCGGCTCGGTGGCGAGCGCGCGGGCGACCTCGAGGCGGCGCTTCTCCGGCGGCGTCAGTTCCCCGGCCACGGCCTCGGCCCGGTGGCTGAGCCCCGCGAAGTCGAGGGTTTCCAGCGCCACGCGGCGCGCCGCGGCGGCGCCGGCGTGGCGGGCGAAGCCCCCGACGATGACGTTCTCGACCACGTTCATCGAGTCGAAGGAGCGGGGCACCTGGAAGGTGCGGGCGATGCCGCGCCGGCAGCGCTCGGGGGCGGAGAGATCGGTGATGTCCCGACCCCGGAAGACGATCCGGCCCTCGCTCGGCCGGTAGGTGCCGGAGATCAGGTTGAACAGGGTCGACTTGCCGGCGCCGTTCGGGCCGAGCAGCCCGAGGATCTGGCCCTCCGGCACGTCGAGGCTGACATCGGCATTGGCGACGAGGCCGCCGAAGCGCAGCGTGACGTGGTCGATTCGCAGCAGGGGTTCGCTCGCGGGCGAGGTGCTCACGGACGGGGTGCTCACGGCGTCGCCTCCTCGTTGCGGGCCTTGCGGGTGCGGCGGAACAGGCTGAGCACGCCCTCGGGCCGGGCGAGCGCCACCACCATCACGAGGACGCCGTAGAGCATCAGGTCGAGGCCGTTGCCGCTGCCGCCGAGATAGGAGCGGCTGATCTCGGTGAGCGGGATCAGGATCGCGGCGCCGACGAGCGGTCCCCAGAGGGTACCGATGCCGCCGAGCACCGCCGGCAGGGCAAACAGCAGCGAGAAGCGGAAGCTCATCACGCTCTCGGGATCGATGTACGAGACGTAGGCCGCGTAGAACCCGCCGCCGATCGCGGTGAAGAAGGCCGAGACGGCCGCCGCCGCCATCTTGGAGCGGAAGACCTCGACGCCGAGGCTCTCGGCGGCCTGGGCATCGTCCTTGACCGCGCGCCACCAGTAACCCCAGCGCGAGCCCTCGATCAGCCAGGTCACGAACCAGACCACGGCGAGGAGGCCGACCGCGAAGTGGACGTAGGGGATCTTGTCGCGGGCGAATTGCAGCGTCCACCACGAATCCGGGTTGAACGGCCACTGGATGCCCATGGCGCCGCCGACGAACTCCCAGTTGTGGACGAGGAGCAGGCCGATCTCCGCGATCACGATGGTGGCGATCGAGAAGTAGTGGCCGGCGAGCCGAAAGCACGGATAGCCGAGGACGAGCGCGACCAGGGCCGAGAGCAGGCCGCCCGCCAGCATCCCGAACCACGGCAGCACGCCGTAATTGACGAACAGGACCGAGGTCGCGTAGGCGCCGAAGCCGAAATAGAGCGCGTGGCCGAGCGACACCTGCCCGCAATAGCCGCCCAGGATGTTCCAGCTCTGCGAGAGCGCGGCGTACATCAGGGTCAGGATCAGGACGTTCTGCAGGTAGACGTCGCGGATGCCGTAGGGCAGCGCCGCGAGGGCGGCGAAGACGAGGAGCGCGACGACCAGCTTGCGCCGGCGCTTCGCTGCGTAGCTCGCCTCGGCCCGCACCAGGCTCGATCCCGGCGCGAGGGCGGTGGTCAGCGTGGTCATCTAGAGCCTCCCGAACAGGCCTTGCGGCCGCGCGAACACCACCGCGAGGTAGAGGGCGTAGACGCCGACGGATTTGAGCGCCGGCGGCAGGATCACCGCCGTGAAGGCCTCGACGAGGCCGACGATGATCCCGGCGACGAGCGCGCCGGCCACGCTGCCGAAGCCGCCGAGCGCCACCGTGACGTAGGCGATGAGCGCGAAGCTCGCGCCGACCTGGGGGTGGATGTAGTAGAAGATCGCCAGCACCGCGCCGGCGAGCCCGACGAGGGCGGCCCCTAAGCCCCAGCCGAGGGCGAAGACCCGGTTGCGGTCGATGCCGACGAGCGCCACCGCGCCCTGGTCCTCGCGCGTCGCCTCGAGCGCGCGGCCGAAATCGGTGCGGCTCATCAGGAGGTGCAGGCCCCCGAAGGCGGCGAGCGAGACGGCGGCGCCGAAGATCTGCGGCCAGGGCAGGAAGATGCCGCCGAGCTCGAGGGTGCGCCCGCCGAGCCAGGTGTTCTGGACGTTGCGGTAATCCGGCGTGAACAGGTACTGGGCGGCGCCCTGGAGCAGGATCGCGAGCCCGAAGGTCGCGAAGATCTGCACCATGCCCTGGTTGGCCTTGGCCCGCATGGCGAACCGGACCACGCCCATATAGGCGGCGGCGCCTAAGCTGAAGAGCAGGGCGGCGACCAGCGGCATCAGCACCACCGGATCGAGCTGGGTGGCCAGCACCAGCCCGAAGGTCGCGTACATGGCGAGCATCAGGAACTCGCCGTGGGCGAAGTTCACCACGTCCATCAGGCCGAAGATCAGCGAGAGGCCGACCGCGATCAGGGCGTAGATCAAGCCCATCAGGAGGCCGCTCGCCAGCACCTGCACCAGGGCTTGCGTCGTCATGGGGTCGGTCGGGGCTCCGGGTGGTGAGCTTCGCGAGACGCGCTCGATCGTCACCGAGAAGGGCGCGGGATCCCCTCTCCCGTGTGGGAGAGGGGTTGGGGGTGAGGGTGCTGCGGCTCCGCGTGAAACGCCGAGCATCGAGCTGCCAGCACGACGGTCTGATCTTCGATCGGCACCGTGGCACCCTCACGCGGGATCTCCGATCCCCCGGCCCCTCTCCCACACGGGAGAGGGGAGGCGTGCGTCACCTCACGCGTTCATCGGCCACTTCGCGGGCGCCGCCGCGGCGGCTTCCGGGAACACCGTGACGAACTTGTCGCCGATCCATTGCAGCAGCACCGGGTCGGCGAAGGTGTTCTGGCCGTCGGGTCCGAACGCCACCTTGGTCCAGGGCATCACCGTGCGGGTGCCCGGGATGTCGGTGGCGGCGAGCGCGGCGCGGATCTTCTGGCCGTCGGTCGAGCCGGCGCGGTCGAGGGCGTCGGCGAGCACGATCATCGCCATGAACTGGCGCGAGGAATTGTCATTGAGGTCGCGGCCGGCGCGGGCCTTGTACATCCCGTTGACGGTGGCGACCATCGGGCGCTTGGCGGCCAGATCGAGGGAGAAGCTGCCGCGCGAGATCAGGCCCTGGAGCTTGTCGCCGACCGCGTCGTAGGTGACCTTCTCGGAGAAGCCGGCGGCCTGGGCGATGATGCTCTTCGGCTTGTAGCCGAGCTCGGCCATCGTCTTCGTCAAGAGGATCGCGTCGGTGGTGTAGCTCGTCGGCAGCAGCACGTCGGCGTTCGCGGTCTTGAGCTGCTGCACCTCGGCGGTCAGCGAGGGCGAGTTGCTCTTGTACTTCACGTCGGCGACGAGCTTGTAGCCGCGCTCGGCGGCGAGCTTGCGCTGCACGGTGGAGGAATCGACGCCGTAGATCGTGTCCTCGAAGAACAGGGCGACCGAGTCGATCTTCTGGCCCTGCTTGCGCTGGGAATCCAGGAAGTCGAACATCGCGGTCGAAAACATCTCGTCGTGGGCGGCCGGGCGGAAGAAGTACTTCAGGCCCTTGCGGTGCAGGCTCGGCGACGAGGAATCGGCGCAGACGAACGGCACGCCGTAGCGCTCGGCGGTGGCGCTGACGGTCGCCGAGACCGCCGACTGGTAGCAGCCGACGAGGGCCGAGACCTTGTCCTGGGTGATCAGGCGCTCGGCCTCGGCGCGGCCCTTCTGCGGGTCGGCCTGGTGGTCGGCGAAGACGAGGCGGATCTTGGCGCCGCCGAACCCGGCGAGGCCCGCGCCCTTGGCGCCTGGCAGGTCGAGGTCGTGGTCGTTGTTGATGAGGTCGAGGGCGGTCTCGATGGCGTGGCGGGCATCGACGCCGACCTGCGCGCTCGCGCCCGACATGGCGTAGAGCACGCCGACCACCACCTCCGGCGCCGCCGCGCGGGCGGGTGCGCCGCGTGAGGCGACGAGCGAGAGGGCGCCGGCCCCCACCAAGAGTTCTCGACGACGGATCATGCGCTGGCCTCCAGGCGGCGGGGACTTCTTCTAAGCCTCATTCCGCCGGCTTTGAAAAGCCGGTGTCGACGCTGTCACCAGCCCGACGGCGGAAATGATGCTCGAACAAGAGATTAAGACGAAAGGACCGGGGACATCTGTCAGAGCACCGCATATTCGGTGTTGCGCCGATCGGTGATCAGCATGCAGCCCGGCGCGTGGGTGATGGCGAAGGCCGGCCGCACCGCGGCGATCACCGATTGCGGGGTGACGCCGCAGGCCCAGAAGACCGGGATCTCGTCGTCGCCGATCGCGACCGGGTCGCCGTAATCGGGCGCGCCGACGTCGCGGATGCCGATCAGGTCCGGCCGGCCGAGATGGACCGGCGCGCCGTGCACGGAGGGGAAGCGCGAGGTGATCTGCACCGCCCGGATGGCCTGGGCCGGGGTGAGGGGTCGCATCGAGACCACCATAGGCCCGGAGAAGCGGCCGGCCGGCGCCGTGGGGATGCTGGTGCGGTACATCGGCACCCGCACCCCCATCTCGACGTGGCGCAAGGGGAGCCCGTCCTCGGCCAGAGCCGCCTCGAACGAGTACGAGCAGCCGATCACGAAGGCCACGAGGTCGTCGCGCCAGAACTCGGCGACGGAGTCGCATTCCGCCACCACCTCGCCGTCGCGCCAGACCCGGTAGCCGGGAATGTCGGTGGCGATGTCGAGGTCGAGGCCGAGCTCGGGGATCGTGCGCTCGCCCTTGGCCGACACGCCGATGATCGGGCAGGATTTCGGGTTGCGCTGGGCAAACAGCAGGAACTCGTCGGCGAGGTCGGCGGGCAGCACCGCGAGGTTGCCCTGGACGTAGCCGTCGGCGATGCCGGCGGTGCAGCCGGTGATGGCGCCGCTGCGGCAGGCGAGCCGGGCCGCCTCGCCGCTCATCCGCGCCCGGTCGAAGGGAAGGGTCATCGCCACTCCTCTGCTCAAGGATGCGCCATGTTCACATCGCAGGCACGTAAGTGCCAATCGTGATTTCGCATCGGTTTCGATAAGCCCGGCTTATCGCGGTCCGGGGGCGGCGCCAGGTTCATCGGCGCCACTCGGGCGAGGCCGCGACCTCGGCGGCGAGCCGCGCCGCCGTGGCGGCGAGCCCGCAATCGGGCGCGCTGGCATAGGTGGCGGTGAAGTCGATGTCGGGGAGCGCCGGCGCCGGGGCGATCACCCGCAGGGAGCCCGCCTCGAGGTCCTGGCGCACCACCTCCGGCGGGATCACCCCGATGCCGATGCCCTCCCGCGCCATCCGGACGATGGTGGAGAGGGACGCGTTGCTGTGCAGGCGCGGCGGCGGCAGGTTCGACTGCGCCAGCATCTCGCGCAACGAGACGTAGGGGTTGGTGTTCTTCGGGTAGGTGATCAGCGGATGGCGCAGCAGGCGCGCGAGGCTGACCTCGCCCGGGCCGAGATCGAGCCCCGGCGCGGCGATCCAGGCGAGCGACACGCTGCACAGCGGCAGGTTGACGAGGCTCGGCATGGTGATCGGCCCGACCAGGAAGGCGAGGTCGAGGTCGCGGTTCAGGAGCGCGTCGCGCATGTTGGGCGAGATGTCGACCGCGATGTCGACGGTGACGCCCGGATAGGCCTCGTTCATGCGCGCGATGAAGCGCATCAGCCAGGTGTGGACGATGGTCTCCGAGACGCCGAGACGCAGCACGCCGCGCAGCGAGCCGGGCCCGGCCACCGCCTGCATCATCTCGGTGCGCAGGCGCAGGAAGCGCTCGGCGTACGCGAGCAGGTCGCGCCCCTTGGCGGTCAGCACGACCGAGCGGGCGCGCCGCTCGAACAGGGTCACGCCGAATTCCTGCTCCAGCGCGGCGATGCGCTGCGACACCGCCGGCTGCGAGGTGTTCATCCGCTCCGCCGCCTTGCGGAAGCTGCACAGCGAGGCGGTCCAGTAGAAGATCTCCAGGCTTCTCAGTTCCGCCATGCCCCGTCCCGGATCGTCCCGGGCCATACTGGAGCAAGGTTCGTACCGGGCGCAAACGGGGGCGCCTCGCGGCACAACCGCGCTGGCGGCGCCGGGCCCCTGGTCCTCCGCCCGGAACCGGCCCATTGTGGTCGGGAGATCACGCCGAAAAAGGTGGGCCGGCCTGGACGCATCCTCTCCCCGCGCCCTGTCCGTCAGCGCCCGGATCGGCGCCGACCTGAAGGCGCAGATCGCCGACGGCACCTGTCCGCCCGGAAGCGCCCTGCCCTCGACGCGGGCGCTCGCCGCCGAGCTCGGGGTGTCGCGCACCACCGTGACGGCGGCCTACGACCAGCTGATCGCCGAGGGCTATCTCGAGACGCGGCCGGGCGGCCGCACGCGGGTCGCCGCCGGCCTCCGGCCGGATCCCGGGCCGCGCGAGGCCGCCGCCGCGCCGCCGCAGCGCCTGTCGGCCTTCGGGCGGCGGATCCTCGCGATGCCCCCTCCCGACGACGCGCCGGCGCCGGCGATCGACTTCCGCACCGGCGACCTCTCGGGCGAGGACTTCCCGGCGCTGGCCTGGCGGCGCGCGCTCAACGCCGCCCTGCTGCGCCGGCCGGCCCGGCTCGGCTACGGCGACCCGCGCGGCCTGCCGGAGCTCCGGGCGGCGCTCCAGGCCTATCTGTGGCGCGCCCGGGGCCTGCGCTGCGGCCTCGACCAGATCGTGGTGGTCAACGGCTCGCAGCAGGGGATCGACCTCTGCGCCCGGCTCCTCGTCGATCCCGGCGACCGGGTGGTGATGGAGGAGCCGGGCTACCGCGCGGCGCGCGGGGTGTTCTCCGCCGCCGGAGCGGCGATCGTCCCGGTTCCGGTCGATGCCGATGGCCTGCGGACCGGGGACCTCGCGGCGATCGGAGGCGCGCGGCTCGCCTACGTCACGCCCTCGCACCAGTTCCCCCTCGGCGGCGTGCTGCCCGCCGCCCGCCGGCAGGCGCTGCTGGACTGGGCGGAGGCGAGCGGCGCGACGATCGTCGAGGACGATTACGACGGCGAGTACCGCTTCGACGCGAGGCCCGTGGAGGCCCTGCTCGGCCTCGATCGCACCGGCCGCGTGATCTACGTCGGCACGATCTCCAAGACCCTCTCGCCGCAGCTGCGCCTCGGCTACCTCGTGGTGCCGCCGGCCCTGGGCGCGGCCTTCGCGGAGGCCAAGCGCCTCGCCGACCGGCAGGCGCCGGGGCTGGAGCAGGCGGCGCTCGCCCGCTTCCTCGCGGAGGGCGGCTACGAGCGCCACCTGCGCCAAGTCCGGCGCCGCAACGCCGAGAGGCGCGCCGCCCTGCTGGCGGCGCTCGCGGAGAGCTTCGGTCCGGCGGTGCGCGTGGAGGGCGCGGCGGCGGGGCTGCACCTCGTCGCCTGGTTCCCGCAGGTGCCGGCCGGCCGCGAGGCCGCGATGGCGGCGGCCGCCCGGGCGGCGGGCATCGGCGTCTACCCGGTCGGTCCGACCTACCACGAGGCGGCGAACCGCCCGGACCGGGCCGGGCTGGTGCTGGGCTTCGCCGGCAGCGGGCCCGAGACGATCCGCGCCGGCATCCGCCGCCTCGCGGCGGCGCTCGCGGCGGCGCCCTGACCGACGCCGGCCGGACGAGCGGATCCGGCGCCTCACCGGCCCTCCGCCAGCAAGACCTAAGCAATCGGCAATGAATCCCCCTTAGAGCATCGGCATCGGTCGCGGCTTCCCGAGCGTCGCCGACGAGACTACCGAGGGGCACCGTGCGTCACTCATCTCCGGCGAGGTTCGCGACCCTGGGCCGATCCGGCTGGAGGCGGCTGCGGCGGCAGGGCCGCGCCCTCGATCTCGGGCACCGGCTGTGGATCACCGCGATCGCCCTCGCGGGAAGCCTGCTCGCCCTGACGGCCCTCGTCGTCGGCCCCTCCGCCACCGCCTACCGCGACAGCCAGGACAATCTCGCCCGCGTCAGCCGGCTCGGGCAAGTCTTCGAGGCCGCCAACCGCCTCTCGGCGGAGCGCGGGCCGGCGAACGTCGCGATGTCGATCCCGCCCGGCAGCGATCCGGCCGCCCTGGCCCGGCTCGCCGCGTTCCGGGCGGCGAGCGACGGCGCGCTCGCGGCCCTGGGCGGGCTCGACGCGGCGGCGGGCGCCGCCGTGTCCACCCTGCCCTACCGCTTCCTCTCGGCGACGGCGTCCCGGCTGGCCGAGGCGCGGCAGGAGGTGGACCGGGTGGCCGGCCTGCCGGCGGCGGAGAGGAGCCTCGAGGACATCACGGGCGCGATCGCCCGGATGGTCGCCGCGGTCGACACGTTCCAGGACGCGGTCGCCTGGGAGATCCGCGAGATCGGCCGGGCCGATCCGTCGCTTGCCGGCCCGGCCCTCGTCGCCCACGTGGTGAGCGACCTGCGCGAGTATGGCGGCCGGATCGGCTCCGCCCTCATCCCGGCGGTCGCCGTGCACCGTCCGCTCGACATCCGCCAGCTCGCGGACGCCACGCAGATGCGGGGCCGCATCCTGGAGCTGCTGCGGCTGTTGCGCGGGCAGGCGGCGTTCGGGCACGGGCAGCCCCTCGAGACGCTGTTCGGCACGGTCGAGGCGACCTTCGCCGGGCGCGGCCTCGCGCTCATCGAGGCGACGATCGCGGAGGGGCGCGGGACCGGCCGCTACTCGCTCACCGCCGACGAGCTCACCCACCGCTACGTGCCGACCTTGAAGCCGGTCGAGGCCCTGCGCGACCGCTACCTCGCCGGCATGGTCGAGGGCTTCGCGGCCGAGCGCGACGCGATGCGCCGGCGGCTCGTCGCGGTGGCCTGCGGCGCCGTCGTCGTGTTGGCGCTGCTGGCCTTCCTGCTCCAGTCGCTGAACGCCTCGGTGCTGCGTCCGCTCCTCTCCGCGCGGGAATTCGTCGTGGCCCTCTCCCGGGGCGAGGCCCCGCGCGAGGGCGAACGGCCGGACGGCCCCGCCCGCGCCGCGCCGGCGATCCGCATCACCGGGATCCGGCGCCTGTTCGACGCGCTCGCGGTGCTGGAGGAGCGGATGCGCGAGCGGGCGCGCCTGATGGAGACCCTGCGCCGGCAGGCCGAGACCGACGGCCTCACCGGGATGAGCAACCGCCGCGGCCTCGCCCTGGCGATGGCGCGCGTCGCGGCCGCGCCCGACGCCCCGGCCGCCGCCCTGATGATCGACCTCGACGGCTTCAAGAAGGTCAACGACACCCTGGGCCACGAGGCCGGCGACGACCTGATCCGCCAGGCCGGCGCGCGCCTCGCGGCCTGCATCGGCCGGGACGGCCTCGTCGCCCGGATGGGCGGCGACGAGTTCGCGATCCTGCTGCCCGGGCGCGGCGAGCCCGCGGACGCGGCCGCCTTCGCCGAGACGATCCTGCACAGCCTCTCCGAGCCGTTCGCGGTCGAGGGCCAGACCATCCATCTCGGCGCCAGCATCGGCATCGCGGCGAGCCCGCTCCACGGGCCGCTCACCGACGAGCTGATCGCCTGCGCCGACATGGCCCTCTACGAGGCCAAGCGCGCCGGGCGGCACTGCCACCGGGTGTTCGCCCCGTCCCTGCGCGACGCCACCCTGGCCTGGACCGCGCGCCAGCAGGAACTGCCGCGCGCGCTCGCGGCCGGCGAGTTCGAGCTGTACTACCAGCCGCAGGTCGCCCTGGGGGACCGCCGGCTCATCGGCGCCGAGGCGCTGATCCGCTGGCGCCACCCCCGGCTCGGCCTGCTCGCCCCCGGGGAGTTCCTGGCGCCCCTCGAGGCGAGCCGGCTCGCCGCGCCGGTGGGCCGGTGGGTGCTGCGCACGGCCTGTGCGCAAGGAGCCGCGTGGCGCCGGGCCGGGGCGCCCGACCTGCGCGTCGGCGTCAACCTGTTCAGCGCGCAGTTCCACTCGGCGAGCCTCGTCGACGAGGTCCGGGCGGCGCTCGCCGAGTCGGGGCTGCCGGGCTCCGCCCTCGAGATCGAGATCACCGAGACCATCATCCTCCAGCACGACGAGGCCCTGATCGCCCCGCTGCGGGCCCTGCGCGACCTCGGCGTCGGCCTCGCCTTCGACGATTTCGGCACCGGCTACGCCTCCCTGAGCCTGCTCAAGCGCTTCCCGCTGACGCGGCTGAAGATCGACCGCTCCTTCGTGCAGGGCATGGAGGGCTCGGCGCAGGACCGGGCGATCGTGCAATCGGTGCTGACCCTCGGCCGCAGCTTCGGCCTCGCGGTGATCGCGGAGGGGATCGAATGCGAGACGACGGCCCAGCGGCTGCGGGCGGAGGGCTGCGAGGAGGCCCAGGGCTACCTGTTCGGCCGGCCGATGCCCGCCGGGGCGTTCGCGGACCTCCTGCGGGCCGACGCGCGGCGCACGGCGTGAGGCCGGTGCGCCGCCGAGCGCACCGCCAATCCCAGCGGACGGACGAAGGGAGGGTCCGGAGATGCGATCCCGCGCAGGCCTCCGGTGATCGCAAGGCGTGAGGGGGCCTCCTTTACGCCGCCGCGCGCATCGCCTCGCCGAAGGACTGCACCAGGCCGGATTCCAGCTTGCCGTCCATGCCGGCGAGGATCGCCATCGCGTCGGCCATCTTCATCGGGGCCTTGTAGGGCCGGCGCTCGGTGAGGGCGGCGTAGATGTCGCAGATGGTGAGCAGGCGCACCATGTCGCCGATCTGGTTGCCGGCGAGCCCGTCCGGGTAGCCCGAGCCGTCGAGCATCTCGTGGTGGTGGCGGACCGCCGCGAGGGTCAGCGGGTCGCGCTCGCCGCCCGCCCGCAGCACCTCGTGGCCGATGGCCGCGTGGGTGCGCATCACCGTCATCTCGTCGGGGTCGAGCCGGCCGGGCTTGTTGAGGATCTCGAGCGGGATGCGGGCCTTGCCGACGTCGTGGATCAGCGCGGCGCGCACGAAGCGGAACTGGTCGTCGTGGCGAAAGCCCAGATGCAGGGCGAACTGCGCCGACAGGCCGGCCACCAGCAGGCAGTGCTGGTAGGTGGCGTCGTCGTGGGTCCAGACCGTGTCGAGCCAGCGGGCGAGCCCGCCCTCCTGCACCGCGGTCAGGATCGGGCCGAGGCCGGCCTCGACGGCGCCCATGCGGATCGGCTGGCCCGCCCTCGCCTCGGCCAGGAGGCCGTTCAGCGCCTCGCCGGCCCGGACCACCCCCTGGCTCACCGCCTGCTCGGCATTGCCGGCGATGATCCCGACCTGGTTGGCGAGCGCGGCGATGATGGTCTCGGGCGGCACGTAGGCCGGCATGCACACCGTCGCCCCGAGGGTCTTGGCGTGGCGCAGCGCGTCCTGCGTCGCCTTGCGTAGGAGGCAGATCACCGGCAGGTTGCGGTCGGCGTAGCGGCGCTGCAG
The DNA here is from genome assembly GCF_003173755.1 of Methylobacterium terrae. Lineage (NCBI taxonomy): Bacteria > Pseudomonadati > Pseudomonadota > Alphaproteobacteria > Hyphomicrobiales > Methylobacteriaceae > Methylobacterium > Methylobacterium terrae. Next base: position 4,730,963 of record NZ_CP029553.1, on the reverse strand, counting down.
CGTGCGCAGGCAGTGGTCCGTCTCAGGGCGCGCCAGCGTCATGTCGGAGACCACCCCGGCCAGCGTCCGGCGGTCGCGCCACGTCTCCTCGGGGCCGACGACGTCGCAGATTCCGATGCCCCGCAGGGCCGCGCTGATCGCAGCGCTGCGATCGGGCCTGTCGGTCACGAGGACGAAGGTCCTCTCGTCGGGCATCGCTTCCTCCCGGTCACCGCACGGCCTGGCTGCCCTCCCCGATTACAGGACCACTCCCGAACAAACTCTTACGGCGGGGCCCCGACACTGAGGTTGATGCGACGACGGGCCGGCCGTCGCGCTGCCGAATGTCCGTAACGCCGCCGGCCGCACGTCTTCGGGCCCGGGCGTCGCCGCCACACCTCGCGGCCCGTCGGCGCGCGCCGCCCGGTTTGCTCGGCGCAACCTGCCGGCGGCGGCGAGAGTCGGATAGCTGACCATGCGTTATCGTCCTCGTAACTGTTAGGCTGCATGATCGCCTCGTACCCGATCGAGTTGGGGCACGCCCGATCCGGAGCGCCGTGCGGCACGGGTCTGCCGCCCGATCCTCGATCGCCGCGACCGGCCCCGCGCCCCGAACGATCGGGCGCGAGGACCGGCCCCCTCCTTGCAAGGCCCTCCATGTCGCTCAAGATCGCCGCCCGGATCCAGGCCCTGACCGGGGTCGCGCTCGTCGGGCTCGCCCTCATCCTCGGCCTCGCGGCCTACGACCTCGCCGGGGCGATCACCAACGCCCGGGCCCTCAAGACCAAGGACCTGGTCGATGCCGCCCACGGCGTCCTCGCCCATTTCGAGGCCGAGGAGCGCGCCGGGCGGATGACCCGGGAGGCGGCCCAGAAGACCGCGGCGGCCGCGGTCGGCAACCTGCGGTACGGCACCGGCGAGTTCTTCTGGGTCAACGACATGCAGTCGCGGCTGATCGCGCACGCCGATCCCAAGCTGGTCGGGCGCGACGTCAGCGGCCTCGCCGAGCCGTCCGGCCGCAAGTTCTTCGCCGAGATGATGCGCAAGGTCGAGGCGAACGGCGCCGCGTTCGAGACCTACTGGTGGCCGAAGCCGGGCTCCGACGTGCCGGTCGAGAAGGTGTCCTACGCCCGCAGCTTCCAGCCCTGGGGCTGGGTCGTCGGAACCGGCATCTACGCCGACGACACCGCGGCCCAGGTCCACGCCACGCTGTGGAACCTCGTCGCCGGCGCAGCCCTGGTGGCGCTCCTCGTCGGCGCGGCCGCCACGCTGATCGGGCGGAGCATCGCCAAGCCCCTGATCGGGCTCTCCGCCAGCATGGGCGCCCTCGCCGCCGGCCGGCTCGACGAGGCGGTGCCGGCGCGGGGCCGGCGCGACGAGATCGGCGCGATGGCGGGCGCCGTGCAGGTGTTCAAGGAGAGCATGGTGCGCGCACGCGCGCTCGAGGAGGAGACGGCGCTCGCCCGCGCCTCGGCGGAGGAGCAGCGCCGCGCCGGCATGCGCCAGATGGCGGACGCCTTCGAGCGCGCCGTCGGCGGCATCGTCGGCCAGGTCTCGGCCTCGGCGGCGGAGCTCCAGGCCACCGCCCAGGCCATGACGGCGACCGCGACCCAGACCGCGAGCCAGTCCACCGGCGTCGCCGCCGCGGCCGCGCAGGCCGCCGCCAATGTCGGCGCGGTGGCGGAAGCCGCCGAGGAGCTCGGCGCCTCGGTCCAGGAGATCGGCCGCCAGGTCGACGGCTCGGCCAGGCTGGCGCAGGCCGCGGTCGCCGAGGCCGGGCAGACCGCCCACCAGGTCCGGGCGCTGACCGAGGCGACCGCCCGCATCGGCGACGTGGTCGGGCTGATCTCCTCGATTGCCTCGCAGACGAACCTGCTGGCGCTGAACGCCACGATCGAGGCGGCGCGCGCGGGTGCCGCCGGCCGCGGCTTCGCGGTGGTGGCCGCGGAGGTCAAGGAACTCGCCGGCCAGACCGCGAAGGCGACCGAGGAGATCACGAGCCAGATCGCGGCGATCCAGGCCTCGACGGGCCAGGCGGCCGGCGCGATCGGCAAGATCACCGCGCGAATCGAGGAGATTTCAGGCGTCGCGACCTCGATCGCCGCGGCGGTGGAGGAGCAGGGCGCGGCGACCCAGGAGATCGTCCGCAACGTCTCCCACGCCGCCGCCGGGACCGACGAGGTCACCCACAACGTCGCCACGGTGGCGAGCGCCGCCGAGCAGTCCGGGGTGTCGGCCGGCCTGGTTCTCTCGGCCTCCTCCGAGCTGTCGCGCCAATCCGGGCACCTCGGCGCCGAGGTCAGGCGTTTCCTCGACACCGTCCGGGCGGCGTGAGGGCGAGCTTATCACGTACTCCCGACGTCGCGGGCCGGTATCGCGGGCGCTGCGACCGCGCACCTGGACTACCGCGCCGCCCGGGACCGGATCGATCCCGGGCGGCCTTGCATCGGCCGACCGTCCCCGGCGACGCTCGTGCCGGTCGCGGCTGGCGGGAGACTTGCCGCGGGAGACTTGCCGCGGGAGCGGCCTATCCCGCGCGGGGCGTCGACGGACCGGCGGCAGCACTGCTCCGCCGGGGACGAACCTCATCGGGTCGCGGCCGGTCATCTCCCGAGAGACTTCGATCGTCCCATGAGGGCCGAGTCCCGGCACATCGTTTCTCGATATTGCTGCCGGGCCCTCCGTCATCGAGACTTCATACGGCCAAGCTAGGCGCCGCCCCGGCACAGAGAACGATCTGTGAGGGGCTATGCAATCGAAACTCAACGTCGCGCTGCTCGCGGCGACATGTCTCTTCCCGGCGCATGCGTGGGCGCAGGGCGTACCGACCTCGCCGTCGGTGGGCTTTGCCAACAGCACCTCGGTCAATCCCGGCACGGTGCTCAACCGCGTGCTCGATTCCTATAACGGGCTCCAGACCGGCGACCCGGCGGCGCTGACCCGGAACTACCGGACCGTCGTCACCCTGACGCAGGGGCGCAGCGACGCGCAGACCCTGGCGGCGATCCACGACGACCGCACGGGCCAGGCCTACAGCATCCTCAACGGCCTCGGGCCGCTGACCTCGGCCTACCTCACGGGAGCCGGCGCGTCGTTCACCGGCACGGCGCCGACGAGCCTGACGCCGACGACGTACGTGACCACGACGCTCGCCGATTACGCGGCGAACATCCGCACCGGCAACGACGCCAGCGCGGGCGCGACGACCTTCGGCAACGGGACGGCGACGCCGCTCGCCGCGGCGGTCGACTTCATCAACACCATCGCGCGCGCCAACGCCTCGACCGAGCCGGCCAAGCGCATCTTCGCCCGCTACCAGGGCGACAACCCGGCCATCAACCCGCTCGACGCCCGCTTCAACAACTACAGCGCGACGACGAACAAGGCCGGCCTCTCGACCCGCGACACCGCGGGCCTGGTGGTGCCGACCTACCTGTCGAACTTCACCGTCCCGGCGGTCTACGGCACGGCGGACAGGTGGGTGCGCGGCTTCACGGTCACGCAGGCGATGATCGACGCCAATGGCGGGCGGCCGCTCACCGTGCCCAACGTCGGCACCTTCTCGGGTGCCACCTTCACCCCGGCCACCTTCTCGGTCGGCGACTACGTGCCAGGCATCGGCACCTCGCCGCGGCCCTACCGGGTCTCCACCGCCGTCAACGTGCCGGCGCTGCTCCAGCCGATCATCAACAGCACCAACCCCTACGCCGACGGCGCCTATCCGAGCGGCCACACCAATTCGGGCTACCTGCAGGCGCTCGCGACCGCCTTCCTGGTGCCGCAGCGGGCGCAGCAGCTCCTGACCCGCGCCTCCGAGCTCGGCAACAACCGCATCCTGTCGGGCATGCACTCGCCCTTCGACGTCATGGGCGGCCGGATGGAATCGACGGCGATCGTCGCTACCAACCTCTACGGCGCGCTCTACGATGCCGGCGGCAACCGGGTCGACTGGACCAATCCGGCGAACGCGACGGCCTACGGGGTCTACCAGGCCTACCGGCAGACCCAGGCGTATCTCGCCTCCGCCTGCGGCGCGTCGAGCGTCGCCGCCTGCCTCAACGCGGCCTCCGGCGCGAGCGACGCGTTCGGCAACGCGGCGCAGAACAAGGCGGACTGGACCGCCCGCCTGACCTACGGCTTCCAGCCGGGCGGCACCGTCGCGCCGATGACCGCCGCCGACGTGCCGCTCCAGGCGCAGGTGCTGCTCCTCACCCGCTTCCCCTACCTCACCGACGCGCAGCGGACCGAGGTGCTGGCGAGCACCGGCCTGCCCTCCGGCTATCCCGTGCTCAGCGGCAACACCTATGACGGCTGGGGCCGGCTGAACCTCTACGCCGCCAACGACGGCTACGGCGCTCTCCACCGCAACGTCACCGTGACAATGGACGCGGCGCAGGGCGGGTACTCGGCCTTCGACACCTGGCGCAACGACATCGGGGGAGCGGGCTCGCTCACCAAGGCCGGCACCGGCACCCTGGTGCTCACCGGCACCAACACGTATGCGGGCGGCACCACGGTCTCGGGCGGGGCCCTCGTCGGCCACGCCCAGGCCTTCGGCACCGGCGCGATCCGCACCGACGCCAGCCTGGTTCTCGACCAGGCTGGCGACGCCGCCATGGCCAACGCCCTCTCGGGCACCGGCAGCCTGACCAAGCTCAACGCCGGCACCCTGACCCTGACCGGCCAGAGCAGCCTCACCGGCGCCACGGCGGTACTCGGCGGCGGCCTCGCGGTGAACGGCTCGCTCGCCGGCTCGGTCGTCACGGTCGGCCAGGGCGCCCGCCTCGGCGGCACCGGCACGGTGGGCGGGGTCGTGGCGCAAGGCGGCGCCACGGTCGCCCCCGGCAATTCCATCGGCACCCTGACGGTCGCCGGCAACGCCGCCTTCGCGGCAGGCTCGACCGTCCAGGTCGAGGCCGATGCGAGCGGCCGGTCCGACCGCCTCGCCGTCACGGGAGCCGCCACCCTCCAGGGCGGCACCGTCCAGGTCCTGGCGCAGACCGGCACCTACGCCCCGCGCACCGGCTACACCATCCTGTCGGCGGGTGGCGGCGTCTCCGGCACCTTCGCGGGCGTCACCGCCACCCTCGCCTTCCTCACCCCGACCCTGCGCTACCAGCCGACGCAGGTCGACCTCACGCTGACCCGCAACGACGTCGCCTTCGCGTCCATCGCCCGGACCCGCAACCAGGCCGCGGTCGCCGCCGCGATCCAGGGCGCCGGCGCCGGCGCGGCCATCTACGACCGCACGGTGGGCCTCACCACGCCGGACGCCGTCGCCGCCTTCCGGGCGCTCACCGGCGACATCCACGCGAGCGCGGTCTCGGCGTCCTACGAGACCGCCTTCTTCGTGCGCGAAGCGATCCTCGACCGGCTGCGCTGGTCCGGCGAGGGCACCCGCGACTACGGAAACCTGCCCGCCACCTACACCGCCGACCTGCCCGGCCGTGCGGCTCCGGTGCCGGTGCGGGTGCTCGACCCGCGGGTGTTCGGCCTGTGGGGCCAGGGCTTCGGCAGCTTCGGCCAGGCGCGCGGCGACGGCAACGCGGTGACGCTCAACCGCGACACCGCCGGCTTCGTGCTCGGCGCCGATGTGCGGCTCGAGGGCGGGATCCGGCTCGGCGTCGCCGGCGGCTACACCCGCACCAACCTCGACGCGCCCGGCCAGACCGCGAGCGGCACGATCGAGAGCGGGTTCGGCGGCGTCTACGGCGGCTATGAGGCCGGCCCGTTCGCCCTGCGGCTCGGCGCTTCTTACGCCGACAACAGCCTGCGGCTGCGCCGCTCCGTGGCGTTCCCGGGCTTCTCGGAGACGGAGAGCGCCCGCTACGGCGGGTCGACGGTGCAGGGCTTCGGCGAGATCGGCTACCGGATCGCGCTCGGGGCGGGGGTGCCCGGCCGGACGCCGGGCGCGCCGGTCCCGGCGTCGTACATCGAGCCGTTCGTGGGCGGGGCGTATGTCGGCATCGACCGCGCCCGGTTCGCGGAGACGGGCGGCGTGGCGGCGCTGGCGGGCGCCTCGCGGCTCTCCGAGATCCCGACCCTGACCGCGGGCGTGCGCGGCCAGACCGAGGTGGATCTCGGCGTCGGGCCTCCGGTGTCGCTGCACGGGCTCGTCGGCTACCGGCGCGCCTTCGGGGACGTGATCCCGACGGCGCTCCTCGCCTTCGGGACCGGCCCGAGCTTCGTGACGGCGGGGATCCCGATCACCCGGGACGCGCTGGTCGCCTCGGCGGGCCTGGACCTGCGGGTGTCGGCGGCGGCGACCCTGGGGGTGTCGTATACCGGCCAGGTCGGGTCGCGGGCGCAGGACCACGCGGTGAAGGGCAGCTTCACCTACCGGTTCTGAGCCCGAGGAGAGTCACGGCAGGGGGCGCAGCGCGGGCCGCGCCCTTCTCGTTTGCGGGATTTCCCCTTGCAGGGTTACCCGCGGCGCTCGCGCGAGCCCCTTCCCTTCAGCGAGGAGGGTTCGGGTGGGTCGCGCGGCCTGCCGGCGCGGAGCCGGGCAGCGGGTCGCACTCGGCATCCGCGCCCTCCGCGCAGGGCCGGGATGAGGCCGGAGACGGTGCGGCGGGCGCGGCTTTGGGCTAGGGCTCCGGCGGGCGCATCGCGCGCCCGCCATGGGCGCGAGGTGCGCCCGCCAGGGGCGCGGGACGGATGACGGGAGCGGCGAGGCCGGTGGCGGCGGAGGCGGCCGACGGCCTGCCGGGCCGGGAGAGGCTGTGGGCGATGCTGGCGATCGGCATCGCCATGTCGATGGCGGTGCTCGACGGCGCCATCGTCAACGTCGCCCTGCCGGTGATGGCCCGGGACCTCGCGGTCAGCCCGGGGGCGGCGATCTTCATCACCAACGGCTACCAGCTCGCCGTCACCGCCGCCCTTTTGCCGCTCGCCTCGCTCGGCGACATCCTCGGCTACAAGCGGGTCTACTGCACGGGCCTCGCGCTGTTCACCGCCGCGTCGCTCGCCTGCGCGCTCGCCGGCTCGCTGCCGGTGCTGGTCGCGGCCCGCATCGTCCAGGGGCTCGGCGCGGCCGGGATCATGAGCGTCAACATCGCGCTCGTGCGCTTCATCTATCCCCATCGGATGATCGGGCGCGGCGTCGGCACCATGGCGCTCATCGTGGCGATCGCCTCGGCGGCGGGCCCGAGCGTCGCGGCGGCGGTCCTGTCGGTGGCGAGCTGGCCGTGGCTGTTCCTCGTCAACGTGCCGCTCGGCCTCGCGGCGCTGACGCTGGCCACCCGGATGCTGCCGGCGACGCCGCGCAGCGGCGCCCGGTTCGACGGGGTGAGCGCGCTCCTCAACGCGCTGGTCTTCTGCCTGCTCATCACCGGCGTCGACGGGCTCGGCGAGCCGGAGCGGCGGGGCACGGCGCTCGCCCTCCTGGCGGCGGCGGGTCTCGTCGGCACCGCCTTCGTGTGGATGCAGGCCCGCCTGCCCGCGCCGCTCCTGCCGATCGACCTCCTGCGCATCCCGGTCTTCGCGCTGTCGATGGTGAGCTCGGTCTGCTCGTTCTCGGCCCAGATGATGGCCTACGTGGCGCTGCCGTTCTACTTCCAGGACGTGCTGCACCTCTCGAGCACCCGGACCGGGCTCCTGATGACGCCCTGGCCGATCGCCATCGCGGTGATCGCCCCCTTCGCCGGGCGGATGGCCGACCGCTACCCGCCGGGCCTGCTCGGCGGCATCGGCCTCGTCGCGCTGTCGGCCGGCCTCGCCCTGATGGCGAGCGTCGGCCCGGACGCCTCGCCGCTCGCCATCGCCTGGCGGCTGACCCTGTGCGGCCTCGGTTTCGGACTGTTCCAGTCGCCCAACAACAAGGTGATCATCACGAGCGCGCCGCGCGAGCGCAGCGGCGGCGCCAGCGGCATGCAATCCACCGCGCGGCTGCTGGGCCAGTCCCTCGGCGCGGCGGTCGTGGCGGTGATCTTCGGCCACCTGCATACCGGCGGCACCGTGACGGTGCTGTGGCTGGCGAGCGGCCTCGCGCTGGCCGGTGCCGTCGCGAGCGGGCTCAGGGTCCGGCGCTGAAAGATCTCGGGCGGCATGACGTTACGGAAATTACGTCCGGCCCTCCCGACGAAAGGATGAGGGATCGCAACCCGATCGGGCCGCGGATCGACTATCGGGGATGAAAATCAGCCCCTAAACGTGCAGGCCGAATGGCCCGACACAGGGTCGGACCAGGAGGACGTTCATGGACGCACGCGTCGTCAATCGCTCCCCGGATGTCGTCTCGCCCGGCCTCCTGACCCGCGAGCGCATCGTCGCGCGCGCCGGCTTCAACCGCTGGCTCGTCCCGCCGGCGGCGCTCGCCATCCATCTCTGCATCGGCATGTCGTACGGGCTGTCGGTGTTCTGGCTGCCCTTGTCGCGGGCGCTGAGCGTCGGCAAGCCGGCCCCGGCGACCTGTCCCGAGATGGGGCTGGCCACCGCCCTCGTCACCACGACCTGCGACTGGCGCGTCAGCGACCTCGTCCTGGTGTTCTCGATCGGCATCGTCATGCTCGGCCTCTCCGCCGCGCTGTTCGGCGGCTGGCTCGAGCGCGCCGGGCCGCGCAAGGCCGGCCTCGTCGCGGCCCTCGCCTGGGGCGGCGGCTTCCTCGTCGGCGCGCTCGGGGTCTACCTGCACCAGCTCTGGCTGGTCTGGCTCGGCATGGGGCTGATCGGCGGCATCGGGCTCGGCCTCGGCTACATCTCGCCGGTCTCGACCCTGGTGAAGTGGTTCCCGGACCGGCGCGGCATGGCGACCGGCATGGCGATCATGGGCTTCGGCGGCGGCGCGATGATCGGCTCGCCGCTCGCCGACCTGCTCATCACCCACTTCAAGGGGCCGGATTCCGCCGGCGTGTGGCAGACCCTCGCCCTGATGGGCGCCGGCTACCTCGTCGTCATGCTCTGCGGCGCCTTCGGCTACCGCGTGCCGCCGGACGGCTGGCAGCCCGAGGGCTGGACCTCGCCGGCCGCGCGCAACCGCATGATCACCAGCGGCCACGTCCACCTCTCCGACGCGCACCGGACGCCGCAATTCTGGCTGCTCTGGGCGATGCTGTGCCTGAACGTCTCGGCCGGGATCGGCGTGCTGGCGCTCGCCTCGCCGATGCTGCAGGAGATCTTCGGCGGCGCGCTGATCGGCCGGCCCGACATCGGGTTCGGGCAGCTCGATGCCGGGGAGAAGGCGCAGGTCGCCGCGATCGCCGCCGGCTTCGTCGGGCTCCTGTCGCTGTTCAACATCCTCGGCCGGTTCTTCTGGGCGACGCTCTCCGACCGCATCGGGCGCAAGGCCACCTACGCGACCTTCTTCGCCCTCGGCTGCGTGCTCTACGGGGCCGCGCCCTGGGCGGCCGGCATCGGCTCGAAGGCGCTGTTCGTGCTGTTCTTCTGCGTGATCCTGTCGATGTATGGCGGCGGCTTCGCGACGATCCCCGCCTACCTCGCCGACGTGTTCGGCACCCGGTTCGTCGGCGCGATCCACGGCCGGCTGCTCACCGCCTGGTCGACCGCGGGCGTGATCGGCCCGCTGGTCGTGACCGCGATCCGGCAGGCGCAGGTCGATGCGGGGGTCCAGGGCGCGGCGCTCTACGGCCGCACGCTCCTGATCCTCGCCGGCTTCCTGGCCGCCGGGTTCGTGGCGAACCTCCTGGTGCGGCCGCTCGCCGAGCGCTGGTTCATGGCCGACGCTGGAGCGCCGTCCGACACGGCGGCGGCCGGCCCGTCCGGCTCGTTCGGGATCGGCCGGGGCGGCCTGACGCCGGCGGCGGCGCTCGCCTGGGCGGCGGTCGGCCTGCCGATCCTGTGGGGCGTGTGGATCACGTTCGGAAAGGCGCTGATCCTGTTCCGGTAGGACCGAGGGCGTCGCAGGCCGCAGGCCTCCTGCGACGCTCCCAGGTCCAGACCCTTCTTGATCGACGTCGACGGCATCGACACCTATCGAGTCATTCCAGGACCGCGCAAGCGGAGCCCGGAACGACGGTCGAGATTTGCGAATTTCCCAAGCCAATCAAAAGGCTTTGACACCGGCAGAATGAGGCGCGGGTTGGAAGAGGGGTGCCGCGCGGCCAGCGCAAGACCTTAAGCCCGCTCCGGGCAACGCCTTGGAGTTAAATTCTCATCAGCTTCACGGTGCGGGGCTGCTTTTGCTCCCTTGCGGATCCCGGGAACGTCCGCCCTCGGGCTAATATGCAAGCTATAGCACACAGATAGATGTTTAACCACATGACTTGTATTATTGCAAGCATGAATCGGCTGTAAGTGCGTTGCTTTCCAGTTCAGATTTTTTCCAATTCTTTTATACATGCCATGGCATCAACGAGCGTCATACCGGACGCATCGCATACGATCTTGATTGCGGCAATACGTTGGTTTTGCATCAGCAAGTTTCGCGCTTTATGCTGCGCATCAGCAGGAACCTGCGGAACTTCAGGTAATTTTAGATCGTTTGATTCGTCCCACAAGCGAATTTCTCGCATAATTGAAGATATATTATTATTCCACCTGACAAGTTCGCCTAACCGATCGAGATATCCCAAAAGTATAAGTGCCTTTATTTCCAAATCATACTCGCGCGGCACTCTGAATGGCTCTCGGCCAGCAGGCAAAGCTGTGCCCGCCGCAGCATATTCGCAGCTCAGGCTGAGAAAAACCGAAATCAGCCGATCTGCCAATAGTTTATCGATCTGAGGCCGAGAAGCAATGCTCGCTCGCATCTCTTCGTCAGGCTGAAATGCGTAATGGCATGGGGAAACGTCAGAAGGATATTTGCCGTCTTGATGCCAAATAGCTTGATTGTTATTCTCGCGCATCGGATGGGCGACTCGGAAATCTTCCAGCACGTAGCAGGCTTCATCAAACGGGCCGTGAAGGATGTGGAAAAAATAGCCTTCTGCATTGCTATCGCGCTCAAGCGTTAATTGGAGCATGCGAGAAACACCCACAGCGATATCGGCAAGTGATGGGGCAGAATCCCTGGACATGGAGGTCGCTCCCGTCATTCGCTCTCCAGATCGGCGGAGGAACATCCGCTCTGGGGAGAAGGCCGGAATCCAGTTCCCACCCTCGACGGCTCTCCGCAGGGTGAAGCTGATTGAGTTTTGACCCTACGGCTCCGATCGCACCACAGCGCAGTCGCGCCGGCCGCTCGCCAGGCAATCCTCGCGCTCGGATTCGCGGCGCAGCGCATCGGCGAGCCAGACGCCGCCGATCACCAGAACGATGAGGAACAGGAGGGCCGCCAGGGCGCGGCGACGGCCGGCTTCGGCCGGATCGGGGGGCTGGGTCATTCAATCGACGACCGGCGGGCCGGGCGGATGCCGGACACGGCTTAGAGCGGCGGACCGGCCCGCATCGACGGGGCCGTCCGAGGCCGGGATTACCCCTCGCTTCGCCCACGGGGAACGGATGGCCACGCGGCGCGGCCATCCGGACCGGAGGAGGCCGACCGCCTTACTTGAGGTGCTGGGCGAGGTACTTGTTCATCTCGAACATCGTCGCCTTGTCCTTGCCGAAGACCTTCTTGAGCTTGTCGTCGGCCAGGATCTCGCGCTTGTTCTCGGGGTTCTGGAGCGAGTGCTTGCGGATGTACTCCCACACCTTGCTCACCACCTCGCCGCGCGGGATCGGCTTGTCGCCCACGATGGCGCTGAGCTCGGGCGTCGGCTGCAGCGGCTTCTGCAGGGCGTTCGGCTTGTCGCCGGATTTCGGCGCCGCGACCTTCTTGCCCTTGGCCTCGTCCTTGCCGTCATCCTTGGGCTCGGCCTTGGTCTCCTTTGCGGCCTTCGGGGCCGCCTTGGCGGCGGCCTTCGGGGCGGCCTCGGGCTCGGCCTTGGTCTCGGCTTTCTTGGTGGTCTTGGTCGCCATGGGTCTCCTCCGGTCTGCAACCCGTTTCCCAGGGTCGAAGAGTGGACATGCCTGGGCACATAGCGTCAACAACTAAGCCGTGCGCGGCGCGTTCCAAGAGGAAATCCGCCATCGACCGGCGTCATCCACATCGGATCACGCCGTTAGCCTGACGGCGGGAGCGTGGCTCAGTCGCGCGCCGCCGTCCAGGTGGTCCGTCCCTCGAGCGGATAGGCCGGGTCGGTGTAGCCCGGCGTCGAGGGGTGGCCGGCCGGCACGAGGTGGTCGACGAGCGCCTCGTCCTCGGGCGTGAAGCGGTAGGCCAGGGCGTCGGCGTAGGAGCGCCACTGGTCGAAGGTCCGGGGCCCGGCGATCACCGCGGTGACGGCGCGGTTGTTGAGCACCCAGCCCACCGCGAAGTCGATCACCGTGGCGCCCCTGGCCTCGGCATGGGCCTTCAGCTCCTCGGCGATGCGCAGGCTCTCGGGCCGCCACTCGGTCTGCATCATCCGGGTGTCGCCGCGCCCCGCGCGGGTGCCCTCGGGCGGCGCCTCGCCGGGGCGGTACTTCGCGGTCAGGACGCCGCGGGCGAGCGGCGAGTAGGGCACGACGCCGAGCCCGTAATGGGCGCAGGCCGGCAGGTGCTCGACCTCCGGCATCCGGTTGAGGGCGTTGTAGTACGGCTGGCTCGCCGCCGGCCGGTCGATGCCGTGCTCGTCGCACAGGCGGCAGATCTCGGCGACCCGCCAGGCCCGGTAGTTGGACACCGCGAAGTAGCGCACCTTGCCGGCCCGGATCAGGTCGGCCATCGCCCGCACGGTCTCGGCGAGCGGCGTGTCGTGGTCCTCCTTGTGGAGGTAGTAGAGGTCGATCCGGTCGGTGTTCAGCCGCTTGAGGCTGGCCTCGCAGGCCTGCACGATGTGGGCCCGCGACAGGCCGCGGTCGTTTTGCCCCTTGCCCATCGGGTTCGCCACCTTGGTGGCGAGCACCCAGGCGTCGCGGTCGCGGGCGATGGCGCGGCCCACGACCTCCTCCGAGCAGCCCTCGGTGTAGGCGTTCGCGGTGTCGATGAAGGTCACGCCCTGCTCGCGGGCGTCCGCCACGATGCGCTCGGCCTCGGCGTCCGGGGTCGGCCCGCCGAACATCATGGTGCCGAGGCAGAGCTGCGAGACCTTCAGGCCGGAGCGGCCGAGGGTGCGGTACTCCATGGAACGTTCCTCCGGCGATCGCGGGGGCGGGGCCGCGATGATGGCGTTTGCGTGGCCGTGGCGGCGAGTCCGCACCCGCCCGCATCCGCGTTGTGGATGCCGGGGTTTTCCCTCTCTTCACCCTGTTCGGCAAGCGCGCGTTAAGCACGGTGTCGCGAAGCTCTCGCCCATGATCATCACCGCCCTCTCCCTCGCCTTCTGCGCCGCCGGCGCCCTCATCCTCGGTCTCGGCGCCATCGTCACGGTCGAGCCGCCGCGGGACCACCCGCACGGCGCCGGCCTGCTCTGACGCGCGTTCTGACGCGCGCGAGGGAGCGCGGCGGCGTGCCCGGCGCGCTGCCGCGCTTCCTCCTCGTCTACGCCGCGCTCTACGCCGGCTACGGCCTCACCACGCCGTTCCTGCCCGCGCTCCTCGCCGAGCGCGGGCTCTCCCCCGAGGAGGTCGGGCTGGTGCTCGCCGCCGGCACCGGCATCCGCCTCGCCGCCGGACCGCTGGCGGGCCGGGTCGCCGACCGGCTGGCCGCCGGGCGGGGCGTGCTCGCGGGCTGCGCCGCCCTCTCGGGCCTCACCGCCCTCCTCTACCTCGCCGGCCACGGCTTCGCCGGGCTGATGCTCGCCGGCCTCGCCCACGCCGCCGCGACCGCGCCGCTGGCGCCGCTCGCCGACGCCCTGGCGCTGCCCGCCGCCAAGGCCGCCCGTTTCGCCTACGGCACCGTGCGGGGTGCGGGCTCGGCGGCCTTCATCGCCGGCACCCTCGCGGCCGGCCAGCTCACGGCGCTCGTCGGCCTCGCCGCCCTGCCGGTCGCGGGGGCGGCCGCGTTCGCGGGCCTCGCCGGGGCGGTGCGCGGGCTTCCGTCCGCCTCCGCCCCGGCCGCGGGGGGCCCCGCCACCGCCGGGGCCGGCCCGCTCCTGCGCGATCCCCGCTTCCGGCGCCTCGTCGCGGTGGCGGCCCTGGTGATCGGCAGTCACGCGGTGCACGACGCCTTCGCGGTGATCCGCTGGCGCGAGGCGGGCCTGGGCCCGACCGCCGCGAGCCTGCTCTGGGCCGAGGCGGTGGCGGCGGAGGTGCTGGTCTTCCTCGTCCTCGGCCCGGCCCTCCTCGCCCGGATCGGGCCGGCCGGCGCCCTGGCGCTGGCGGCCGGGGCCGGGATCGTCCGCTGGTCGGTGGCGGCGCTCACCGCGTCCCTGCCGGCGCTGGCCGGCATCCAGGCCCTGCACGGCCTGACCTTCGCGCTCCTGCACCTCGCGGCGATGCGGATCCTCGGGCAGACGGTGCCGCCCGGCCTCGCGGCGACGGCCCAGACCCTCTACGGCACCCTCGGCCTCGGCCTCGCCACCACCCTGGCGACCGCCGCCTCCGGCCCGCTCTACGGCCGCCTCGGCGCGGGCGCGTTCTGGGTCATGGCCGGGGCCTGCGCGGCCGCCCTGCCGCTGGTGCGGGGCCTGGGCGCGGGACCCGGTCCGGATCCGGGGCGGGTCGCGGGTTAGCGGCGTCTTCCGGGCGGACGTCGCCTTGCGTCAGGGCGGAGAATCGGGGCCCAGTGCCGGGCGGCGGATGCACGAGGAGACGGCATGACGCACCCACCCGGCCTCGCCCCCTTCGTCTATGACCTGTTCGTGCCGGAATACCGGGCGCTGCGCTCCGGCGCCTGGCAGGTGCATCACGGGCAGAACCTCCTCACCCAGGGCTACTGGAGCCCGACGATGCTGGTGCCGCGCGTCACCGTGCTCACCCGCGGCGACGAGACCTGGATGTCGACGACGCCGATCGAGCTCGAGAGCCAGGAGACCGGCGTGCGGCTCGCCCGCGGCCACGTCGCCGTGTTCGGCCTCGGCATGGGCTGGTCGGCGGTGGCGAGCGCGCTGCGGCCGGAGGTCACCGCCGTCACCGTGGTCGAGCGCGACCCCGAGGTGATCGCGCTGCACCGCGAGCTCGACCTCGCCGCCCAGCTGCCGCCGGAGGCGCGGGGCAAGCTCCGTATCGTCGAGGGCGACGCCCATGCCTGGCGGCCGGACCGGCCCGTCGACCTGCTGATGCCGGACATCTGGCTGCCGCTCGTGTCCGACGGCCGGGTCGAGGAAGTGCGCCGGATGCAGGAGAACGTGCGCGCCGCCCAGGTCTATTTCTGGGGCCAGGAGCTCGAGATCGCCCGCCACGCCGCTCTCGCCGGGCGCGCCCTCGACGCGGACGGCATCCGGGCCACCATCGCGGACTTCGCCCTGCCGCTGATCGGGCCGGAGCTGCCGGACTATGCCGAGAAGCTGAGGCAGGCCGCCGGGCGGCACATGCGCGGGCGCTGGCTGCCCGGCACGGTGCCGCCCACCCTCGCGGACGGTCCGCCGGCCGATGCGGCGGACCGGACGAACTAGTACATCGGGCTCATTGTAATGGTACGCCGGGACGTGCCTTAAGCCGTCGGTCACCGGAGACCGCACGATGCCGTCGCTGACCACGAACGACCCGGACCGGCTCGGTCCGGAGCGCGCCGAGGCGCCGGCCCTGCCGGCCGGCATCCAGGCCCATCTCGGCGCGACCCTGCGCGCCGCCTACGACGACGCGGCGCTGCCGCCTTGCGCGCACCTGCAGGACCTGGTCGCCCGCCTCGCCGCGGCGCTCGCCGGCCTCGACGCCGCGCCCGCGGAGGCGTTCCGCCGCGACCTCCTGGAGGAGGTGCCGCGGCTGCGGCGCCGGGCCGTGACCCTGTGCAACGATCGCACCCGCGCCGACGACCTGGTGCAGGAGACGCTGCTCAAGGCCTGGGCGGCCCAGGACCGGTTCGCGCCCGGCACCCACCTCTCGGCCTGGCTCTACACCATCCTGCGCAACAGCTTCTATTCCGAGCACCAGAAGCGCGCCCGCGAGGTCGGCGATCCCGACGGGCTGTTCGCCGCGAGCCTCGTCTCCCTGCCGGCCCAGCAGGGCAACGTCGACCTGCGCGACGTGCAGGCCGCCCTCGACCGCCTGGTGCCGGACCAGCGCGAGGCGCTCCTGCTCTCGGCCGTCCACGACCTCTCCTACGAGGACATCGCGACCGCGATGGAGTGCCGGGTCGGCACCGTGAAGAGCCGGATCAACCGGGCCCGGGCGCGGCTGGCGGAGATGCTGGGCTGAGCCCCCGCGAGATCATCCGATCGCGGGCGATCGGATGATGCTCCCGGTCTTTGATCGTGCCGCGTCGCCTGTCGACGGGCCGGTATCCGCGTCGTCGGGAAATGCGCTAACGGCCGCAGCCGACGCAGATGCCGGAATCGATCCGGTCGTCGACGCGCTCCTGGCGGGTGCGGTCGTCGATCCTGCGCTCCAGGCCCGCTTCGGGCCGGCCGGAATGCGGCATGACCTGGCCGACCGAGCTGGTATTCGGGGCCGTGATGGTCGAGCGCGGCCCGCCCCCGGTGCCGGTCTGGTCGGGAAGGCTCTGGGCTTGGGCATGAGCCTGCGCGAGGCTGCCGGCGGCGAGGGCGCCGGTGAGCAGCGCGCGGATGATCGGACGCGATGCGGGCATGGTGGGCTCCTGTCGCAGGAGGACGATCCTCGTGGCGCGAGGCACGGCCGTCCGCAGGATCCAACGCGGCAGGGACGCGGCCGTTGCGCCGCGCCGATACCCCCTCGGCCGCGCCGCCCGAACGGCCTCCTCGGCCGCGCCGCCCGAACGGCCTCCTCGGCCGTGCCGCCCGAAAGGCCTCCTCAGCCGCGCCGCCGCGGCGTCGGCTCCTCGCGGTGATCGGGATGATGACCGAACACGCCGACGGCGACCAGGACGACGATGAGCCCGAGGGCGACCAGGAACACCTGCATCACAACTCCTTCGCGCGAGGACGGGCCGGGACCGGACCCCGCGCGCTCCCTTTCAAGATCCACGCCACCTTCTTCCGGGCGGCCATAGCCGCCGCCCCGTGACAGCGGGACGACAGGCGGCGCACTCTGCCCGCGAGTGGCACGCGATGCCAAGGGTTTAATCCGCCGGGCGGCGTCGACCGTCGGTCCGGGGTCGGGCCAGGCCCGATCCGCCAGAGGTGTTTCCCGGGCGGGGAACGCCCGCAGCGTCCCGCCGTTGCCCCGGTCCGACTCATCCCGGACCGGTTAGCCTCATGTCGCTCCGCATCTCCCTCCTCGCCTTCGCCCTCGTGACCGGCACGGCGGCCGGCGTCGCCGCCCAGGGCATCAACAACGGCTCGGGCGCCGCTCCGTCCTCGAGCGGCAATACCGGCTCGGGCATGGCGAGCCAGCCGCCGGGCAACGGCATCGGCGGCAACAATCCCGGCAGCATGGGCTCGACCGGCTCGCAAGGGTCGAGCGGCGGCAACATGGGTCCCGGCCCCACGGTGCAGCGCGACGGCCCGACCGGCAGCGGCGCCCCCGGCACCGGCCCGGGCGCGCAGAAGAACGGCACCGCACGCTGACATCCCGGCGCCGGCGCCCACTTGCCGGCGCCCATTTGCCGGCGCCGGCATCCCGCGCGTCCGGCGCATTTGTCAGCGCCGGCTCGGGGTCCTACGAGACGAGGCGACCGAACTCGTAGGGGCGTCCCCATGCGCATCACCGCCATCCGCGACATCGTCGCGCCGATCAAGTCGGACATCGCCAACGCCTGGATCGACTTCTCGACCATGACGGCGAGCGTCGTCGCGGTGGTGACCGACGCCGTCGTCGACGGCCGCCCGGTCGTCGGCTTCGGCTTCAACTCGAACGGGCGCTACGCGCCGCAGGGGCTCCTGCGCGAGCGCTTCATCCCGCGCCTCCTGGCCGCCGCCCCGGACCTCCAGGGCGAGGACGGCTTGATCGACCCGCACCGGGCCTGGGCGGCGATGATGAGGAACGAGAAGCCCGGCGGTCACGGCGAGCGCTCGGTGGCGGTCGGCGTCCTCGACATGGCCCTGTGGGACGCGCTCGCCAAGGCGAAGGGCGTGCCGCTGTGGCGGCTGCTCGCCGACCGCTACCGCGGCGGCGAGGCCGACCCGACCGCCTGGGTCTACGCCGCGGGCGGCTACTACTACCCGGGCAAGGGTGTCGGCGCCCTCCAGGACGAGATGCGCTCCTACCTCGACCGCGGCTACAGCACCGTGAAGATGAAGGTCGGGCTGGTGCCGCTGGAGGAGGATCTCGCCCGGATCGAGGCGGTGCTCTCCGTGCTCGGCGGCGACGGCGCCCGCCTCTGCGTCGACGTCAACGGCCGCTTCACCCTCGAGGAGGCGATCCGCTTCGGCCGCGCCGTCGCGCCGTTCGGCCTGCGCTGGTACGAGGAGCCGGTCGATCCCCTCGACTGCCTGGCGCATGCCGCGCTCGCCACGACCTATGACGGCGTGCTCGCCACCGGCGAGAACCTGTTCTCGCACCAGGACGCCCGCAACCTGATCCGCCACGGCGGCCTGCGGCCCGACCGCGACATCCTGCAATTCGACCCCGCCCTGTCCTACGGGCTCGTCGAGTACCTGCGCACCCTCGACGTGCTCCGCGCCCACGGCTGGTCGCCGCGCCGCTGCGTGCCCCATGGCGGGCACCAGTTCGCCCTCAACATCGCGGTGGGCTTGGGCCTCGGCGGAAACGAGAGCTACCCGGACGTCTTCGCCCCCTTCGGCGGCTTCGCCGATGCGGTGCCGGTCGAGGACAGCCGGGTCGCGATGCCGGACGTGCCCGGCATCGGCTTCGAGGCGAAGAGCGCGCTCTACGCGGTGATGCGGCCGCTGGAGGCGGGGTAGGCCTCCGGTCGCTCCCCCGGCATTCCGTCCATCCATCGACGTCGTCCCGGGGCCGCGCGGAGCCCCGGGACGACGAGGCGGGATGAGACGGGTGTCGAGGCGTTCTACGACACCGCCCCGGCGAACTTCTCCAGGTGCCCCCAGGCCTCGGCGCCGTACTTGCCCTTCCACTCGGTGTAGAAGCCGGCGCTCCGCAATTTGTCCTGGAAGGGACCGGCCGGCGCGTCGTTGATCGCGAAGCCGGCCTTGGCCAGCGCCTCGCGCATCGCCACGCCCTGGCTCGCGATGTCCTGCCGCTGGTCGAGGGCCGCCTGGTCGAAGTGGCGCGCGAGCACCGCCTTCGCGTCCTCCGGCAGGCGCGACCAGGTCCGGTTCCCGGACATCAGCCAGAACCCGTCCCAGATGTGGTTGGTGAAGGAGAGGTACTTCTGCACCTCGGCCAGCTTGAAGCTCGTGATGATGGCGAGCGGGTTCTCCTGGCCGTCCACCACCTTAGTCTGCAGGGCCGAGTAGGCCTCCGAGAAGTTGAGGGCGACGGGCGCGGCGCCGAGCGCCCGGAAGGCGGAGGTGAACAGCGCGCTGTTCGGCACCCTGAGCTTCAGGCCCTCGAAATCCGCCGGGCTCTTGATCGGGCGGGTGCTGGTCGTGGTCTGGCGAAAGCCGTTGTCCCACATCCGCTCGAACGGGACGAGGCCGGCCTTCGTGATCTCGGACCGGATATAGGCGCCGAGCTCGCCGTCGACCGCCGGCCAGACCTTGTCGTAGCCGCTCCACGCGAAGGCGATGTTGATGAGCGAGGCCCGCGGCACCAGCGTCGCGAGGTTCGAGGACGATTGCGCGAACATCTCGAGCGCGCCCGAGCGCAGCTGGCTCAGCATGTCGGTGTCGGAGCCGAGCTGGCCGTTGGGAAACACCGCGACCTCGATGGCGCCATTGGTCTCCTTCGCCACCTTGTCGGCCGCCTCGCGCAGGCGGATCGTCGCCGGATGGGTGTCGGGGGTGACGACGCCGCATTTGAGCCGGAGAGGCCCGCCCTGCGCCCGGACGTGCGGGCTCGGGAGGATCGCGGTCGCGGCGGCGCCGGCGAGAAGGGTGCGGCGCGTGGGGTGGTGCATGGCGGCTTTCCTCGCATCTTCGGCGTCGTCGGCAACGCCATTATGTCACTTCTCTATGCCGAGCCACCGCTCTGGTCTCATGACTGATGATGCCCATGATCGAGGCGTGCAGGGTCCGACCATTTATATATACACTTATATATTATGAAAAAGACTATCATGCACGATGATGTAGGAAACATTCAATGTTTTATATTAAACCTCAATTTACTCCTTCGTAATTTTTTCCATAAAACTGTCTAAATATTCGATTGGATCGGTGGAAAGACTAGCGCCGTCGCTATCATTTTCTTGATCTTCATATTTATTTGCTTCGTCCTTTAATATTTCTCTTTTGTCCGTTTCTTGTGCGGCTGAATTCCATGCAGATTTGATATTCTTATAGCATATGGGCAGTTCTTCTGATTCAATACTCTCACCAAATGCTTTTAAAATCGGCATTTCTATTTCATTGATTTCCATAAATTTATAAATATATTTGTGCAAACCAAACGGCTCAGCAAAGCCCGTGCCATTAACAGATCTTTCGAGTGCTTCGAGCTCGCGACGATGAACCGATCTTTCCGTTTGAATTGTTATGATCGGGTAAGGGATTCCTCCAATTACGCCCTTCAAAGCCTCTCGTCCTTTATACAAAAAATTAAAATCGACCAGATCTCGATGTCGCACGAGCGTTAGCAGCCACGCCAAATCGATTGATAGGGCAAGCTCATGCGATTGAGCGAATTTCGAGACCCGAAATCCAGTGTCAATCTGCTTACCTAAAAAATCATATTCCCTCGGATTGAAATCGGCCTTTATTTCATCCGCCTCGTCGAGCTGTGCTCCGATTTCAGTTTGTCGCATGTCGCCCGAAGCACCGCTTGGAGATAGAACCGTCGCATTTGGAGCAGGAAAGGATACGATCCACGCGCACCCTTTTACATCCAGCTCCTTCTCCTGCCGATTGATCGCCTCACCGTATGATGAGAGCGCTCGCACGAATGCTTTCATACAATACGAAAGATGCTCTAAACATATTATGCGAATGCAAAATATGATTTCATCCCCAACAGTTTTCCAAATTTTTGGCGCCATCTCGGAAAACGCATTTCTATGTTCAACTACACCCAAAAATTCATTATAATGCTTATTAAGCATTTGCGGGAAATGCCTGTAAAAGCTTCGCGTTCGATTCAGCCAGACTGGATACGGCTCGTTCTCTTCACGTCTGTCGGCATGCTTCGATTTAAAAGCCGTCGACCCAACAAGATCGACAGACAAAAACAGCCTTAGACGGTAATCGGGGCACTCAAGCATACACAAAAAGGCCCAGAGATTGCGCACGCACTTCCGCCGCCTTCGGGCTCACGCCGAATTGGACGGCAACAACATTCACGTGACCATCATTTTCTTCGAGGCACTTCTTGAACTTAGCAGCAGGCATAAGAAATGCTGCAGCAAACCAATTCGCTTCCCATTCGGCGCGCTTCAAATCATCATTATCTTCCTTGACCCAACGCGTTGCAATCATCATTGCGCCAGGAAAATTTCTGACAATCATGGCGTAATGTAGAAATAAATGACCAAGCTCGTGGGCTATCGTAAATCTATCCCTTACCACCGACGTTACGCTCGGTAGAAAGATCGTAAAATCGTTGGTTGATCGAACGATGATTGACTCGGGCAACCTATCAAAGTTTGTGTCGGCAGTTTAATACTCTATTCGGCCACCAAGTCGCACGACCAATGGCTCCATTGCGTCGCCGGGCTCAAATTTCAGTCGTGACGCAGCAGCCTCCGCGAGGCCGTGAACCTTAGCCTTCAACAAGCGAGTCGGGATGGGGGGCAGCGGGTTCACGACGGGCACCTGGTTGAGGACCGATTCAAGAGACTACCACCGGAAGAACGTGTGGAGAACATGCTATTTATCCACACTCATACACAGAGCGCAGCCCGCCCCTGCGACAAGCCGCCGTCACGTGCGCCGCCGCACTTGTGCACAGACTGATGCCACCCGGAGCGATCCCGCGAGCCCCCTATCGAGCCTCCCCCGTTCCTGCTGCTCGTCGCAGCGGACCTGGATCGCGAGCCACAACCGTTGCGCCGCCGACCCTCTCACCGCCCCCCGAGCGCCCGGGCCGGCGCGGTGGCGAGATCGACCGCCCCTTCCGCCGTGTCGCCGATGCCCTGGCCGAGGTTGCGCAGGTGCTCGCCGTAGGTCTCGCGGCTCTGGGCGTCGACCACCGCCACGGGGGCCGAGACCGCGAGGCCGGCCGCGGTGCCGACGGTGGCGGCGGCGCCGGCCGTCATCTGGACGATGCGGTCTGAGAGGCCGACGCGGGAATCCGTGATGGTCTGTCCCTGCGCCAGGCGGTTGCCCAGCAGCGCCACGAGCTGCGGGCTGCCGGCGAACTTGCCGTGGTTGAGGGCGTCCTCCCCCTTCATCGTCGTGAGGTTGAGGACCGCGATGTTCTCGCGGGCGAGCTCGCTGCGATAGGGCTCGGTCGAGGGGTCGATGGCGCCTAACCGCGCGCCGGAATTGCCCCAGACCAGGCGCGAGACCGCGAGGGCGTTGTCGTCCTGGGAGACGAACAGGCTGAGCCGGGGCCGGGTCGGGCCCATGTCGCGGAACGCCTCGCGGGCGAGGTCGACGTCGACGTCGGGGGCGGCCAGCACCACGTCGCGGATCTTTTGCGCGACGCGCCCGTCGCGGATCGCCATCTGGCGCAGGGATTCGAGCACGAGCCAGTTGCCCATCGAGTGGGCGAGCACCGTGACCTCGGCCACCTCCGGGTTCTGGGCGAGGCGCCGCAGCACGCCCTCGAGGGCGTTGCGGGAGTAGTTGGTGCTCTCGCGGTCGTAGCCGTAGGCGAGCACGCTGCCGCGGGACGGCCAGGTGAACAGCACCGGCACCACGTCGGCCCTGGTGTCGTGCACGATCTGGGCGAAGCGGTAGACCGCGTCCTCGAAGCGGTTGTTGAAGCCGTGGACGAACACGAGGACGTGGCGCTTGCCCGTGCGCGCGGCGCTGCGGCGCAGGCGGGCCGCCGCCTCCGGCCGGTCCAGGGTCTCGGCCTTGAGGGTCACGAAGTCGGTGGCGGGGTTGCCGGGCAGTTCCTTCGGCCACTGCACCGTGCCGGGCTGGCGCATCGAATCCGGCGGGATCGAGACCGTGATGTCGGCGTAGGACAGGGCCGGCCCGCGGTCGCCGGAATACATCTCGCCCGGGTTGGCGGCGGTCTTGCGGGTCGTCGCGACCAGCATGTCGACCTTTGACGCCCCCGGCACCGTCGCGGCGACCGGGGCCAGCACGCCCTTCGGCGTGCCCGCGCAGGCGCCGAGCACCGTCGCGACGAGGAGGATTCCCAGGCTCCGGCCGCGCACGAGACACCTCATCACCACGAACCCGCTCCCCGCTCGTCCCGCGAAACCCTGCGGCACCGAACGATTCCTCGCACCCGATTGTCCCGGGCACTGCTTAAGGATGAGCCAAACCGATGCGGCGCCAATGGGGCGGCGGGGCGCGAGCGCGCTTCTTCGGGCGGCCGTTGCCGCCAGGGCACGCTCCCGCCCGCCGGTCGGCCCCTCCGGCCCGGACCGGTTTCCAGAACGCCGAAAAGTGCTCTAGAGGCTGCCCCGACATCCCCCGGCGCTCTCCAGGCGGGCCGGGGCCCTCCCGCGTCGGTCCATGCTCGCCCCCCTCCCCCTCTCGATCTTCCTCATCGCCCACAACGAGGCCGACCGCCTCGGCGCCACCCTGGCGGCGGTCCGCGACCTGACCGACGACCTGATCGTGGTCGATTCGGGCTCGACCGACGGCACGCGGGAGATCGCCGCGTCCCACGGCGCCCGGGTGATCGAGCGGGGCTGGCCCGGCTACGGCCCGCAGAAGCGCTTCGCCGAGGAGCAGTGCCGGCACGTCTGGATGCTCAACCTCGACGCCGACGAGGTGGTGCCGCCGGCGCTCGCCGCCGAGATCCGCGGGCTCTTCGCCTCGGGCGAGCCGCCGCACCCGGCCTACGCGCTCGGCATCGCCGAGGTGTTCCCCGGCGAGGCCAGACCCCACCGCCTCGCCTACACGCTCCGGCCGGTGCGGCTCTACCGGCGCGACCGGGGCCGCTACTCGCCCTCGCCGGTGCACGACCGGGTCGATCTCGAGCCCGGCGCCACGGTCGGGCGGCTCAAGGCGGTGATCCACCACTTCTCGGTCCGCTCGCTCGGCGACCAGCTCGACAAGCTCAACCGCTATTCCGACCAGCAGGCCGACGACCTCGCGGCGCGCGGCGTCGAGATCCCGACCTGGCGCCTGTTCGTCGAGCTGCCGGGCAACTTCCTGAAGGCCTATTTCGGCCGCCGCCACTGCGTGCGCGGCGCCTACGGCTTCCTGACGGCGATGAACTACGCGATCTCGCGCCACCTCCGGGTCGCCAAGCACTACGAGCGCCGCATCGGGGGCGGGGGCCGGGCGACGAAGCGGGATCGGCGCGCCGAACGCTGAAGGCGGCACCTCCGCTTAACCTGTGTTGGGGCACGGCCGGCCCCCGGATGCGAGGCTCCCCCTCCCCCCAAAGACGGCAGGCGGCGTGACGCGCCGGGCCGCCGCCCCTCCGGCGACAGGCATGCCCCCGACGCACAGACGAGATTCTCCGGCGCCGGGCGGCGGCGCCATCGCGCACGACGTCGTGGTGATCGGCGGCTCCTCGGGAGCGGTGGCGCCCCTGCGGGCGATCCTGGCGAGCCTGCCGCCGGACAGCCCGGCCTCCTACTTCGTGGTCCTGCACATGGCGAGCGGCAGCCGCCTCGCGGCCCGGCTGGGTCCGAATCCGGGGCCGCTGCCCCTGGCGACCGCCGAGGACGGCATGGCGATCGCGCCGGGCCGGGTCTACCTGGCGGCGGCCGACCGCCACCTGCTCGTCGAGCCCGGCGCGATCCGCCTCGGCTCGGGGCCCCGGGAGAATACCAGCCGGCCGGCGATCGACGCCCTGTTCCGCTCCGCCGCGCTCACTTACGGGCCGCGGGTGGTCGGCGTGCTCCTGAGCGGCCTCCTGCACGACGGCGCGGCGGGCCTCGACGCGATCAAGGCCCGCGGCGGACTCGCCCTGGTGCAGGATCCCGACGAGGCCGAGGCGCCCGACATGCCGCGGAGCGCGCTCGCCGCGGTGCAGGTCGATGCCCGCGCGCCGACGCCCGCCCTCGGCGAGGCGCTGGCGCGCCTCGTCGCCCTGCCCACCGGCGCGCCGGGCCCGGTGCCGGACGACCTCGCCCTCGAGGTCGCGATCGCGGGCGGGCGCTCCTCGTCCGAGACCCTCGGGCACGGCGCCGACCCGGCCCCGATCACCTGCCCGGATTGCGGCGGCGTGCTGTCCCAGCTGCGGGAGGGGGGGGTGCTGCGCTTCCGCTGCCAGATCGGCCACGCCTACACGGCGGAGGCCCTGGCGGACGCGCAGGGCGACGCGGTCGAGAGCGCCCTGCGGATCGCCCTCCGGGTGGTCAAGGAGCGGGCCGACCTCGTCGGGCGCATGGCCGCCGACGCCCACCGGCGCGGCAACGCCCTGGTGGCCGGGATGTACGAGGAGCGCGCCCGCGAGTACGACGGCCACGTGCGCACGATCCGCCGGGCGCTGCGCGACGAGGCCGGCCGGAGCGAGCCCGGATGAGGCGCGGGCGGTCATGAGGAAAGCCGGGCACGAAAGCCGGGAGAAGCCCGGCGCCATGTCCTGACAGCGTCGCGCCGGACGCGTATGATCGCCCCGGCAAGGCCGCGTTCCCCGTCCGCCGCCAGACATCGGAGACGACGACCCTTGGCCAGGAAGACCCGTGCGGGATCGGGCAGCCCCATGGAAGGACGGTCGCAGGAGCCTCTGGTGGTGGTCGGCGTCGGCGCCTCGGGAACGGCGATCGACTCCCTCGAGCGCTTCCTCGCCCACGTGCCGGAGATGCCCGGCACCGCCGTGGTGATCGTGCCGCAGCAGCGCGAGATGCTCGACGAGGCGCGCTGGCGCACGGTCCTGGCGCGGGCCGGCGCCCTGGCGCCCGCCGCCGTCGAGGAGGGCGAGGCGGTCGAGCCCGGCCGGATCTACCTCCTGCCGGAGGGGAGGACGGCGGTCCTTCGGCAGGGCCGGTTCACGCTCGGGCCCGCGGGCGACCCGGAGGTCCGGGGCGGGCTCGACAGCTTCCTGGTGGTGCTCGGCGAGGATCGGGGCGCGGGTGCCGTGGCGGTGGTGCTCGCCGGCACCGGCGGCGACGGCACCCTCGGCGTCACGGCGATCAAGGAGGCCGGCGGCCTGACCCTGGCCGAGCCGCAGGGCGAGGAGGGCGCGTCCGCCAGCACCGCCGCGGCGCTCGCCGACCACGTCGTGCACCCCGAGCAGATGGCGGACCGGATCCTGGCCTATGCCCGCCACCTGCAGCGCGGCCTCCTCGCCGCCGGGGAGGCGGAGGCCGAGACCGCCGGCGAGTGGCTGATCCGCATCGCCACCATCCTGCGCAACAAGACCGGCCACGACTTCCACGGCTACAAGCAGAACACCTTCCTGCGCCGCGTCCACCGGCGGATGCAGGTCGTGCAGGTCGAGACGATCGAGGCCTATGTCGAGCACCTGCGCGCCGACACGGACGAGGTCCAGAACCTGTTCAACGACCTGCTGATCGGGGTGACGCAGTTCTTCCGCGACGGCCGCGAGTTCGAATTGCTCGAGGGCGAGGTGATCCCGCGGCTCTTCGCCGGCAAGGGCTCGGGCGACCAGGTCCGGGTCTGGGTGCTCGGCTGCGCCACCGGCGAGGAGGCCTACTCGATCGGCATCCTGCTGCGCGAGCACATGGCCACGCTCGACGCGGTGCCGCAGGTGCAGATCTTCGCCACCGACATCGACGGGCGGGCGCTGGCCTCGGCCCGGGTCGGCCGCTACACCGAGGCGCTGGCCCGCCAGGTCCGGCCCGACCGCCTCGGCCGCTGGTTCGTCAAGGAGGGGGCCACCTACAGCGTCGTCAAGGAACTGCGGGAGATGTGCATCTTCTCGCAGCACAACGTCATCAAGGACGCGCCGTTCTCGCGCCTCGACCTCGTCTCCTGCCGCAACCTCCTGATCTACCTCAACGGCGAATTGCAGAACCGGGTGATCCCGCTGTTCCACTTCGCCCTGCGGCCGGGCGGGTTCCTGTTCCTGGGCAATTCCGAGAACGTCACCCGGCACGCCAAGCTGTTCGCGCCGGTGGACCGGCGCTACCGCATCTTCCGGCGGCTCGAGAGCGCCACCCGGGTCCTGCCGGAATTCCCCCTGACCGTGGTGGCCGACCGGCGCCAGCCGGAGAGCGGCGGGGCTTTCCGGCCGCGGGCGATCGAGGGCGGCCTCGCGCGCCGGGCCGAGCGGGTGGCGGAGCGCTACGCCCCGGCCTACGTGGTGGTCGACGAGGCCTACGACGTCCTGCACTTCTCCGGCCGCACCGGGCGCTACATCGACCCGGCCACGGGGGCGGCGAGCCTCAACCTGCTCAACCTCGTCCACCGCGACCTGCGCCTCGACCTGCGCGCCGCGCTCTTGAAGGCGGGGGCCGAGCACCGCACCGTCAAGGCCGAGCGCACCGCCATGGGCTCGGACGGCGAGCGGCGCCTCGTCACCCTGGTGGTGGAGCCGGTGCCCGGCATCGAGGGCCCGCCGAGCTTCGTCATCGTGTTCCAGGAGGGCGAGACGCTCGACGGCGACGGCACGGAGGAGCCGACGCCGTCCTTCCTGCGCGACGAGCACGTGCAGCGCCTCGAGAGCGAGCTGCGCCTGACCCGCGAGCGCCTCCAGGCGACGATCGAGGAATTGGAGAGCACCAACGAGGAGCTGAAATCCTCCAACGAGGAGTACCAGTCGATCAACGAGGAGCTGCAATCCGCCAACGAGGAGCTCGAGACCTCGAAGGAGGAGCTGCAATCGGTCAACGAGGAGTTGCAGACCGTCAACGGCGAGCTCGGCCACCGGGTCAACGACCTCGGCCGGGCCAACAGCGACCTCAAGAACCTGCTCGAGAGCACCCAGATCGCCACGGTGTTCCTCGACAACGAGTTCCGGGTGAAGAACTTCACCCCGGCGGTGACCGATATCTTCCACCTGATCGACTCCGACCTCGGCCGGCCGATCACCCACATCGCGGCGCGGATCAGCTACCCGGAACTGCCCGAGGACGTGCGCAAGGTGCTGCGCACGCTGGGCACCATCGAGCGCGAGGTCGGCAACCCGGAGAGCGGCGCGCGCTACCTCGCCCGGGTGCTGCCCTACCGCTCGATCGACAACTTCATCGCCGGCGTCGTCATCACCTTCCTGGACATCACCGCGACGGCCCGGGCCGAGCGGGCCCTGCGCGAGAGCCAGGAGCGCTTCCGCCGGATGGAGCGCGTCGTCCCGGCCTTCCTGTTCACCGCCGATGCCGAGCTGAACTGGCTCTACGTCAATCCACGCTTCTACGAGCATACCGGCCTCGAGGACGGCAAGGCGCTCGGCCTCGGCTGGATGGCGGCCCTGCACCCCGACGACGTCGAGGAGAACCAGCGCCGCTGGCGTCGGGCGGTGACCGGCCGCGAGACCTTCGAGCACGAGTTCCGGGTCCGCTCGGTGGCCGGCACCTACCGCTGGTTCACCGCCCGGGCCGAGCCGATGGCCGATCCCGACGGCGGCGCCGCCACCTGGTTCGGCTCCTGCACCGACAGCCACGAGCGCCGCATGGCCGAGGACCGCCAGCGGCTGCTGCTCGCCGAATTGCAGCACCGGGTGAAGAACATCCTGGCGGTGGTGCGCTCGGTCGCCAACCGTACCGCCGAGGGCCAGACCTCGCTCGCCGACTTCGTGATGCATTTCGACGGTCGGCTCGGCGCGCTCGCGCGCACCCAGAACATCCTGACCCGCAGCGCCGACGCCGCCACCGACCTCGCCGAGCTGATCGGCGAGGAGGTGCTGTCGCACGCGGTGCGCGACGGCGGCCAGGTCACCCTCGACGGCCCCGAGGTGCGCCTGCCGCAGAAGACCGCCGAGACCCTCGGCCTCGTCCTGCACGAGCTCGCCACCAACGCGATCAAGTACGGGGCGCTCGCCCGCCCGGAGGGCCGGATCGCCATCGCCTGGCACCTCTACGGCGAGGGGGCCGAGCGGCGCCTGCGGCTCGCGTGGCAGGAGAGCGGCGTCACCCTGCTGGCGACAGCGCCGACCCGCCGCGGCTTCGGGCGCGAGCTGATCGAGCAGGGCCTCGTCTACGAGTTCGGCGCCACGACCGCCCTGGAATACCGCCCGGGCGGCGTGCGCTGCGTCATCGAGCTGCCGGTCCGGGTGTTCCAGTCCCCGGTTCGCGTGAGGCCCGCACGCGACGACCTGCCCACGGAGGACGACGATGCCGGCTGAGCCCCTCGCCCGCAGCCTCGGGCCGCCGGACGCGGTGCTGCGCCGCCTGTCGGCCTACGCGCCGCTCGCGCCCGACGAGGAGGCGCTGCTGCGCCAGATCACCGCCCGCCCGGCGCCGGTGGCGCCCCGGACCGAGCTGGTGCGCGACGGGGACGCCGCGCCCCGGCCCCAGGTGCTGGTGGAGGGCTGGGCCTGCCGCCAGCGGCTCCTCGCCGACGGGCGGCGCCAGATCGTCGTCGTGCTGCTGCCCGGCGACCTGATCGGCCTCGACCGGCGCCGGCGCCCGCTCCCCTTCGGCTCCGTGACCACCCTGACCGCGGCGCAGGTCTGCGAGGCGGGCCCGTTGCGCGAGCGCGCCGCCCGGGGCGGCGCGGCCGGGGACGGGACGGGCGCGGGCACGGGCGAGGGGACCGGCTTGGCGGCGGCGCTCCGGCAGGCCCGGGAGATGGAGGAGATCTGGCTCGTCAACCAGGTGGTGCGCCTCGGGCGCCAGACCGCCTACGAGCGCGTCGCCCATTTCCTGCTCGAGCTGCGCGAGCGGCTCTCGACGGTGGACCGGGTGCAGGACGACCGCTTCTCGTTCCCGATCACCCAGGAGGTCCTGGCCGACGCGCTCGGCCTGAGCGTCGTGCACATGAACCGCACGATGCAGCAGCTGCGCCGGGACGGCCTGATCGAGCAGCGCGCCACCGCCATCACCCTGCGCGACGTGCCGGCCCTCGTCTCGATCGCGGACTACGCCGGCGCCCATGGCGCCTGATCGGGCGCCTGCCCGTCGGCGACAATCGAGGGGCCCGGCGTTTGTTTACATAGGTGATGGAACGCCGCGGGAATCCGAAGCAACCTCACAAGTGTTGCGGCAATTCTTGCCCGACCGTCCCTGCTGGCCCGGTCTCGACCGGGTGGACGACCATCAGGGATGTTGCTGAGGCCCCCAAGTCGACTTCACCGCCCTGCTCGCTCCCGCCGGCAGGGCTTCTTTTTGGGTACGCCCCCTCGCGTCCCGCCCCGCGGGCAGGCGACGATGCCGCGTTGCCACCGGCCCGGAAGCTTCCCATCCTGCCGACCCGCCGGCCGGAAGGGCGGCCCCGCGCGAAGGGGGCGCCCTCCGCGGCCGGCCTCTCCGACGGCGGACTCGCGAGGGAGGATCGGGCGTGGAGGATTACCGGGCCGAGCTGCGGCGTCAGGTCCGCCTCGGCGACATCGCCACCGGCGAGGCGGCGGGCGCCTGCCTGCCGGGCCTGCTGCGCCGCCTGGGCCACCACGAGGCCCGGGCCGGCACCGCCCCGCACCTCCTGCGCCTGTACCATCTCTGGCGCCGCAACAGCCTGCGCCGCCAGGTGGCCGATGCGCGCTGGCACGTCGAGCAGGGCCGCGCCGCCCGGATGGGGGAGCTGGCCTCGCGACGCTGACGGCGCCCGCCGCCGGGTCCGAACCCGGGCGGGGCCCGAACCGACGCGCCGGTAGCGATTCCTACAGATATCCGGTGGCAACGTCGGTCCCGACGGCGTCCTGTGACGGGCCGCCCCCGCGACGGGCCCTTCCCCCATGACCTCGCCCCTGTCCATCCTGATCGCCGATGCCGACGAGACGATGCGGCGCATCCTGGTCGCGACGATTCGGGAGGAAGCGCCGACGGTCGCGATCACGGAAGTGACCGACGGGATCGCCCTGGAGCAGGCCGTCTCGGCCCAGCACTACGACCTCGTGTTCCTGGACGTGGTGCTGCCGCAGACCAACGGCGCCGCGGTCGCCCGCTGGCGCGCCGGCACGGGCCCGCGCAGCATGGTGATCCTGCTCTCCGACCTGCTCTCGCCGCGCTGGCCCACCATCGCGACCCATCTCGGCGCCTACGACGTGCTGCTCAAGCCGATCGGCAGCCGGCAGATCCGCAACGCCCTGGCGGCGGCGGACGTCACCCGCCGCACCCTGACGATGCTGATCGTCGATCCGAGCCGGGCGAGCCGGGCCGTCATCCGCCGGCTCCTCGACCAGAGCCACTTCTCGTTCGACATCCTGGAATCCGAGGGCGGCCGGCGGGCGATCAACATCGCGCGCAGCCGTCCGCTCGACCTCGCGATCATCGAGATGTCGCTGCCCGACTTCTCCGCCCTCGAAGTGGCCTGCCAGATCCAGGACAAGCAGAACGACGTCAAGCTCATCATGATGGGCGTCGGCCTCAGCCCCGAGACCAGCCGCTTCGACACGTTCGGGGTCTCGGGCCTCTTGAACAAGCCGTTCAACTTCGTCGACGTCGACAAGGCGGTGCACACCGCCTTCGACCTGTGGCACCCCTACCTGATCAAGGCATTGCAGGCCGAGCAGGCCAAGCGGTCGACCGCCACCGCCTGACCCGCGCCCGCCCCGGCGGGCGATGCTCAGCCGGCGGCGCTCTCGGCGATCAGCCGGCGCACGAACGCCGCGCAATCCGCGAGCTCGCGCGCCTCGACGTACTCGTCGGCCTTGTGGGCACGGGCGATGTCGCCGGGGCCGATCACCACCGAGGGCACGTCGCCGAGGCTCTGGAACAGCCCGGCCTCCGTCCCGTACGAGACCTTGGCGTGGCCGTTGCGGCCGGCGAGCCGCTTGGCCAGGGTGACGAGGGGGGCGTCGGGGGAAACGTCGAGGCCCGGATAGTCGATCACCGGCTCGACCGTGATGCCGCAGGCGGGGTCGCGGACCTGCATCTCCGGCACCAGCACGTCGCGGGCGTAGGCCAGCACCGATTCGGCGAGGCCGCGCGGGTCGTCGCCGGCGATCGCCCGGAACTCGAACCCGACGGTGCAGCGGTCGGGCACGATGTTGAGCGCCGTGCCGCCCTGGACGAGGGCGCTGAGCCCGGTCGTGTGGGGCACGTCGTAGAGGTCGTCGCGGGCGCCGTCCCGGGAGAGTCCCTCGGCGGTCTGGCGCACCCGCTCGATGAAGCGGGCCGCGTACTCGACCGCGTTGACCCCCGTCGGCGCCAGCGCCGAGTGGCAGGCCCGGCCCCGGAAGGTGACCTTGGCGCCGTACTTGCCCTTGTGGCCGATCACCACGTCCATGCCGGTCGGCTCGCCGACGAAGCAGCCGAGCGGTGCGACGCCGCGCTCGCGCATGTGGGCGATGAGCGGCCGGACGCCGAGGCAGCCGACCTCCTCGTCGTAGGAGACGGCGAGATGCAGCGGGCGCGTCAGCGAGGCCTGCGCCATCTCGGGCAGCAGCGCCAGGCAGACCGCCAGGAAGCCCTTCATGTCCGAGGTGCCGCGGCCGTAGAGCCGCCCCTCGACCTCGGTCAGCCGAAACGGCGGATGCGTCCAGTCCTGGCCCTCGACCGGCACCACGTCGCTGTGGCCCGACAGGACGTAGCCCGGCCGGTCGCCCGGCCCGACCGTGATCCACAGGGCCGCCTTCTGCCCCGTCGCGTCGACGACCCGCTCGACCGTCGCGCCGTGGCCGCGGGCATACTCCTCGACGAAGTCGGCGAGCGGCAGGTTCGTGGCGGAGCTGACCGTCTCGAAGGCCACCAGGGTGGCGAGGAGGTCCCGGATATCGGCAACCTTGGGGTCGGGGGAGGTCATGGGCTGCGTACGGGCCTGGCGAAGAAAAGGGGCGGGACGTCCACCGGATGCGGCCTGGCTCCGGCGTCACGGACCTGCCGGGGCGAGGCCGCCGCGAGGATCCCGGATCTCCCTTATGCCGCGTTCCGGCTCCGGCGGACAGCGGGACCGTGGACCGGGCGAGAATTGAGGCCCGATCGGCTCGACACGTTCGGCGGGACGCTGCGGACGGTCAGCGGAAGTTCGGCCCGGCGTGCACCTGGTTGAACGCCCTTCAGAGAGCTTTGCGAAGGTAGGCCGTGAGGCAGCCCTTGAAGGGCTCCTCGCGCTCGACCACGAAGCCCGCACGCTCATAAAACTCCACGTTGCCTGTGAATTCCCGGTTCGTCAGCAGCTTGATGTCCGAGTGACCGAGCGAGCGCGCAACGCGCTCGGCCTCGCGCAGCATCCGGCGGCCGAGACCCTGACCGTGATGCGCAGGAGATACCGCCAGGTTCTCGATCCAGAGATGATCGGGTTGCAGGATCATCTCGATCACGGCGACGAGCGCGCCGGCCTGCTCCAGGAGGTCGAACCGGTGGGCGCGGACGGCTAGCGCGTAATCGACCGTCATCGGCACAGGTTCGCGGCCAATGACCGGCACCCACTGGGCGTACGCTGCTCGTGTCAGTGCACGGATGACGGGCACGTCCTCCCGTGTGGCCGGACGCAAGGTGAGCGTGTCGTGATCAAGTATCGTCGGCACCTTGGTGACGGCCCCTCGCCCCGGCTCGCCGGGCTCCATGCTCAGGACGCAGGTAGCCCTCGACTCCCGCGGCCTGGACGGCTCGGAGACGCGCAAGCGGAAGGCCCGCTCAGGGCAGCAGGAGGCTATGGGCTCCCGTCACGGTGACTGCATCGACACGGCGTCGGCGTCGCGTCGGGCGATGATCGTGAAGGGGAGCGAACTCATGCAGCCACGTTATCCGGCCACGCTGTCTCCCGCTACGGGTCACACGCAACCTTTTCGTCCGGTTGAATCAACCGAACCTCGTCCCCAGCGCCGGACCTACCCCGCAAGCTCCAGAAAATGCCGCCCCTCCCGGTCGTCGATCTCGACGATCCAGAGGTCGGAATCGAACCGGATCTCCTTGGCAAGCCGGGCCTCGACGTCGGGCGGGAAGGCCTCGCGCATCAGCGGCTCGAAGCGGCGGCCGGCGGTCTCGTCGCCCTCGAACAGGGCCTGGGGGGCCGGGCCGTAGAGGTCGGCGCGCCCGTCGAGACGGTCGACCTTGACGAAGATCGCCCCGGCCTCCGGCGCGCCGCGCCGGCGCTGCACCGCGCTCACCCCCTCGACGGCGCAGCGGCGCAAGTAGGCCGAGACCCAGAAATCGGAGCGCAGGCGTGCCATCGGGCGGGGCGTCCTCGGGGTTGAGCGACGCGCGGAAAGGTCGTCGCCGACGCCTCATAGGATAGCGCCCGATCGCGGGGCAATCGGGCGCTTGCGGGACCGTCAGGGATCGGGGAGACCGGCAGGGTTCGGGGCGACCCTGGCCGGCCTCGGGCTCACGACGCCCGCGCGGCCCCGGCGTCGAGCTCGGCCACGTCGGCCCGCTCGCGCCAGTCCTCGACGCCGTGGTGGCGGGCGAAGCGCAGGGCGGCCGCCCGGACCGCCCGGTCCGGATCGCGGGCGCGGGCGATCTCCACGGTCCCGACGGTGAACGGGACTCCGAGAATCTGCTTGGCGAACAGCACGCGGTACTGCGACATCGTCCGTCTCCTCCAGGCGATGGATCGCGTCGACACGGGATGGGTTACCGCTGGAAGGCTCCCGAGGCGACCTCGCCGCGGCCTACGGCCGGGGCCGCGGACCTGGGAGCGCGTCGGCGCGCCCGAGCCCACGAGGGAACCGATCGACCACGATCGGGGAAAGGTATCGGCGCCGCTCGCGCCGGGACAAGCCGTCTTTCCGGCCGTCCGCTTCCCCATGTGGCGATGATCTCCGCCAACGGAAGGTGCCTCACGGGCGTGTGATCGCCCTCGGTGACATGCCCCCGAGGCGGGGCCGCCGTGCGGGCCGGTCCCGGTGCGGTGCAGCAGAAACCCGCTATGTCGAGCCGCGAACACCGTCAGGATCCGCTCATGCCCTCCCTCTCGGCCGCGACCCGCCTGAGCCTCAGCCTGATCGCCGGCGGGGCGGTCGCCAACATCTACTACAACCAGCCCCTGCTCGGGCTCCTGGTCCAGGATTTCGGCCACGGCGCCTCGGTGCTGGTGCCGACGGCGACGCTGGCCGGCTACGGACTCGGCATCCTCGGCCTCGTGCCGCTCGGCGACGCGCTGGCGCGGCGCAGCCTGATCGTCGGCCAGCTCCTGCTGCTCGCCGCCGTGCTGGTGCTGGCCGGCCTGAGCGGCACCCTGAGCCTCCTGGTGCTGGCGAGCTTCCTGATCGGGGTCCTGTCGACGGCGGCCCAGCAGGCGGTGCCCTTCGCCGCCGAGCTGGCGCCCGACGCGACGCGGGGCCGGATGGTCGGCCAGGTGATGACCGGCCTGCTGCTGGGCATCCTGCTCGCCCGGACGCTCAGCGGCCTCGTCGGGGCTTGGGCGGGCTGGCGGGCGGTGTTCGTCGGCGCGGCCGGCCTCTCGGTGGGGTTCGCCGCGCTCGCCTGGTTCGGCCTGCCGAAGGTGGCGCCCGCCGCGCGCCTCGGCTACGGCGCGCTGATGGGCTCGATCCTCGACCTCGTGCGCACCCAGCCGAGCTTGCGCCGGGCCGCCCTGTCGCAGGCGCTGCTGTTCGCCGCCTTCAACGCGTTCTGGACCACGCTCGCGCTCCTCGTCGAGGCGCCGCCCTTCGGGCTCGATCCGGCCGGGGCCGGCCTGTTCGGGCTGATCGGCGCGGCCGGCGCGCTCTGCGCTCCGGTCGCCGGGCGCTTCGCCGACACCCGCAGCCCGCGGCCGGTGCTGGTCGGCGGGGCGGTGCTGACGCTCGCCGCCTTCGCGGTGTTCGGGCTCTTCGGCGGCCACTCGCTCGTCGCGCTGGCGGTGGGCGTGCTGCTCATCGACATCGGCATCAACACCGCGCTGATCGCCAACCAGACCCGGGTCTACGCGCTGGCCCCCGGGGCGCGCGGGCGGATCAACACGGTGTTCTTCACCGCCGTCTTCGCCGGGGGTGCGCTCGGCGCCTCGGCCGGCACGCGGGCCTTCGCGGCGGGCGGCTGGCCGGCGCTCTGCGCGGTCGGCGGCGCCTTCGCGCTCGCGAGCCTGCTCGTGCCCCTGCTGGAGCCCCGCGACCGCCCTAGGTCGTAGGGGATTGCCGCATCCCCGAGCCCGCGCCCTGTCCCCTGCTCCCGCCCGCCTCCTCGACATCGACACGATCTACCTCGAGCCCGCGGTCGAGGCGCATCCGCGCGGGCGGGAGATCCTGGCGCGCTTTCCGCAGGCGCGGCGGATCGAGGTTCCGTCGCACTGGAACATCCCGGAGCTGCACGGCAATGCCGGCTCGGTCGAGGACTGGGTGCGGATCAAGCGCTCGACCCTGGTGCTCGGGGTCAAGAAGGGGCTGACCTCGCGGCCGAACGGGCGCAGCGCCCACTTCATCGCGCCGTCGAGCTCGAACGGCTGCGCCATGGCCTGCGCCTACTGCTACGTGCCGCGCCGCAAGGGCTACGCCAACCCGATCACCCTGTTCGTCAACACGGACGGCATCGGCCGGGCGATCCGGCGCCACGCCGCCGCGCAAGGCCCCCTCCCCGCCCCCGACCAGATCGACGACCGGTTCTTCGTCTACGACATCGGCGAGAACGGCGATCTCTCGGTCGACGCGCTCGCCTGCGACAGCGTGCGCGACCTCGTCGCGCTGTTTCGAAACATCCCGAACGCCAAGGCCTCGTTCGCCACCAAGTTCGTCAATCCCGATCTCCTGGCCTACGCGCCGGAGGGGAAGACCCGGATCCGCTTCTCGCTGATGCCCGAGCGCATCGCCCGGGTGGTCGACGTGCGCACCTCGCCGATGGCGGAGCGGATCGCCGCGATCGACGCCTTCGTGGCCGCGGGCTACGAGGTCCACGCCAACTTCTCGCCGGTGATCCTGTACGAGGGCTGGGAGGAGGATTGGCGGGCCCTGTTCCGGGCGCTCGACGCCGGCATCGGCCCGGCCGCGCGGGCGCAGCTCAAGGCCGAGATCATCTTCCTCACCCACAACGCCGCGCTCCACGACGTGAACCTGCGCTGGCACCCGAAGGCCGAGGCGCTGCTGTGGCGCCCCGACATCCAGGAGACCAAGCGCTCCGAGGGCGGGATGGAGAACCTGCGCTACCGCACCGGGTGGAAGGGCCGCTGGCTCGCCCGGTTCAAGGCGCTGCTCGCCGAGGAGCTGCCGGCTTGCGGGGTGCGCTACGCGTTCTGAGGCGCGCGCCCGCGGGGCGTCAGTGCGTCCAGGGCGCGGTGCGGTTGTACTTGAAGTTGTCGGAGTAGGAGAGGCCGCGGCGCAGGGCCTCCTGCGGCTCCTCGACCCGGTAGGCGATCCCCTCGCGGGCGGCGTAGGCGATCGCCTCCTCCTTGGTGTCGAACTCGAGCCGCACCTGCTGCAGCATGTCCGAGGACGAGGTCCAGCCCATCAGCGGCTCGGTCTCCCGCGGGCTCGTCTGCTCGAACTCCAGCGTCCACTGCTTGGTCCGGGCGAGGCCGGACTGGGTCGGGTCCTTGGCAGGGCGGAAGATGCGGGCGGTCGACATCGCGGGCTCTGATCCGTGGGGTGGATGGTCGGGGCGGCCGGATTCGAACCAGCGACCCTCTGGTCCCAAACCAGATGCGCTACCAGACTGCGCTACGCCCCGACGCGTGCAGATGCACATGCACCGGCCCCCGGTTCGTAGTGAAAATCCGATTGCGGCGCAAGCGCAGGCGCAGGCGCAGGCGCAGGTGCAGGCGCAGGTCGGGCCGGGGCGACGCGCCGCATCGGGCCGCCTTGTGGCCCGCTTCCGGGCTGGGTAAGGGCCGGGACCGGGTTCCAGTCCCGCCAGAGACGTGAAGGCGATGATCGGCAAGCTGAAGGGCGTGGTGGACTC
Organism: Methylobacterium terrae; assembly: GCF_003173755.1. Classification (NCBI taxonomy): domain Bacteria; kingdom Pseudomonadati; phylum Pseudomonadota; class Alphaproteobacteria; order Hyphomicrobiales; family Methylobacteriaceae; genus Methylobacterium; species Methylobacterium terrae. The sequence goes on along the minus strand of NZ_CP029553.1, from coordinate 4,693,186 downwards.
GTACGGCGAGGACTTCGTGATCCTCGACGTGCACGGCGTCGGCTACGTGGTGCATTGCTCGGCCCGCACGCTCCAGCGCCTGCCCCCCACCGGCGAGGCGGCGGAGCTGGCGATCGAGACCCACGTGCGCGAGGACATGATCCGCCTCTACGGCTTCCGGGCCGATGCGGAGCGCGAGTGGTTCCGCCTGCTCCAGACCGTGCAGGGCGTCGGCACCCGGGTCGCCCTCGGGGTGCTCTCGGTGATGGAGCCGGGCGACCTCGCCACCGCCATCGCCACCGGCGACAAGGGCGCGGTCGCCCGCGCGCCCGGCGTCGGCCCGCGCCTCGCCGCCCGGCTGGTGGCCGAATTGAAGGACAAGGCCCCGGCCTTCGCCCCCGTCGATCCGGCCCTGATCCAGCTCACCGGGGCGGTCGAGGCCAACACCGCGCCCCAGCCGGTGGCCGACGCGATCTCGGCGCTGGTCAATCTCGGCTACGCCCAGGTCCAGGCCTCGGCGGCGGTCGCCGCGGCGCTGAAAGGCGCGGGCGAGGGCGCGGCGGCGCTGGAGGCCAAGACCCTGATCCGCCTCGGCCTGCGCGAGCTGGCGCGCTGAGGCGGCCGGGCCGGCTCAAGCCGGCCCCCAGAACGGCGGCTTGGGCCGCAGGGCGGACTCCGCCCGCACGAGCAGGCCGTCCACCTGCAGCAGGGAGCCGTCGCGGTAGCGGTGCTCGTCGACGACGTCGTAGAGCACGAACCCCATCGCGGCGAGCTCGCCGAGCGCCGCCCCGATCAGCGGGGCGCCCCGGTTGTAGTCGAGCACCGAGAGCTCCAGCAGGATCACCTCGACCTCCGCGAGCCGCGCGCCGAGGCCGCGCAGCACCTCGACCTCCGCGCCCTGCACGTCGAGCTTGACGAACCCGTACCCGACGCCGCTCCCGGCGAGCAGGCCGTCGAGCCGGCGCTGGGGCACCTGCCGCTCCTCCATCGGGAAGTCGGCGTTCTCGCGGAACTTCGAGGAGCCGGTGGTGACGAGGTCGGGGCGGGCCGCCGTGTCGACGACGTAGAACGGCGTCGCTTCCGCGTCCGCGTCGCCCAGGAGCGCGATCGCATAGGCGGCGTTGCCGATCTCGCGGGCGGTCTCCTCGAGCACCGGCGCCTTCTCGGCCAGCGCGTCGACCATCAGGATGCGGGCCTCGGGGAAGATCCGGCGCGCGTCGCGGGCGAAATGGCCGTCATGGGCGCCGATGTCGAGGAGGCCCGCCGGCGCGAAGCCCCGCGCCCGCAGGGCGGCGAGGGAGGCGTGGATGCGGCCGGCGAGGAACGGGCGGGACGGGGCCGGAGCGGCATCCGCCCGCCCGCCGGACGTCTCCTCCAGGAAGCGGTGCCACTCGGCGACCCGCACCGGCCAGTCGTAGAGGCGCCGCATCGCCGCCTGCTGCTCGGCGGCGATCTCCGGGCGCCCGCCCCAGGGATCGGCGATCTCCTGCGCGAGCAGGCCGGCGAAGACCTCCGCGTGGGCGGCCGGGTCGGGCTCGAACGGGTAGGTCCGGCCGAACGCGCCGGCCGCCTCCGGCAGCGCCCCGAGATCCGGGCAGATCACCCGGCAGCCCGCCGCCAGCGCCTCGATGACCGCGAGGCACGAGGTCTCCGCGAAGGTGCTCGGATAGGCGAGCACGTCGATCTCCCGCAGGGCCTCGCGCAGCTCCGGGTTCGGCACGATGCCGTGGTGGTGGACGTTCGGCAGCGACCGCGCCCGGGCGAACAGGGTCGCGTGGGGCGCGTCGTCGAAGGCCGGGCCGTAGAGCCGGTGCGACGACCAGATGTGGAGCTCCGCCCCTTGCGGCCGCAGCCGGTCCCAGGCGTCGAGGAGCACCGACAGGCCGCGGAACGGGGTACTGGTATAGGCGATCCTCAGCGGGCGCCGGCCGGTCGGCGCGCGGTACGCCGCCGGCACGTCGGTGGCGTTGCGCAGGACGAGGCAGTTTTCCGGCGCCAGCCCGAAGGCTGCGACGAAGCTCGCCCGCTGCCAGTCGGACACGAAGACGAAGCGGTCGACGCGGGCCGCCCGGGCCCCGTCGTGCAGCCACTGCACCGCCTGCTGGTCGGCGGCGTGGTGGATCCACACCACCAGGGGGCGGCCGTCGAGGCGGGCCTCGTCGTAGCCGTTGACGCAGAGCTGGACCGCCGCGAGCGCGCCGCCCAGCCGGGCCCGGAGCCCCTCGACCATCAGCTCGGTGCCGGCCAGGGGCCGGTCGGGCGCCCAGGACGCGCGGGAACGGGTCGCAGGCTCCCCGTTCGCGGGCCGGGCGGAGGCGGGCGCAGGTGGGGCGGCGACCGGGCGCGCCTGCGCCGCCTCGCTCAGCCGGTCGAGGGCGAAGCGGGCATTGGCGCCCACCCGGGCCCGGTCGCCGGCGGGCAGGGCCTCGCCGGCGAGGAGGGTCAGGCAGGCCTCCAGGCTCTCCCGGTGGCGCCCCGCCCAGTAGGCGTTCACCGCGAACTCGTCGCGCAGGCCGTAGGCGTAGATCCAGCTCTCGACGAACAGGCCCCCCGGCGGGGCCGCGAGGGCGAGGGCCGGCTCGGCGAGGGCCGCGCCCTGCGCGAAGCGCTCGAGGGACCGGCAGAAGCGGCTCGCCGCATGCGCGGCCTCCGCCCGCGACGGGCAGGCGGCGGAGGCCCGCGCGAAGGTGGCGAGCACCGTGTCGGGCGGCCGGCCGAGCGCCGCCAGCAGGTGACCGGCCTGGTAGAGGCTCCAGAACACCTCCTGGTCCCAGTGGCCGAGCGCGGCCCGCCGCAGATAGGCCGCCGCCGCCTCCTCGCGCGCACCGCAATCGCGGTAGCTCTGGGCGAGGTAGAAGGTGTAGCGGGCGATCAGGAACGGATCGGCCTCGGCGGCGAGGGCCGCCTCCAGGATCGCCGCGTCGCGCCGGTAGGTCTCCGGGTCGCGGCGGCGCGCGCCGTCGTGGTTGCGGCGCATGACGAGCGGCAGGTGGCCGGCCGCTCCCGCCTCCGGGCAGGTCAGGAATTCGTGCAGCACCCCGGCATAGCGCCAGGGCAGGGCCGCGCGCACGAGCTGCGTGCGCTGGTAGGCGATCCCGGCATCCTGGATGTCGAGGACGTAGGAATCGGCGTCGAGCGCCGGCAGGACGAAGCCGGGCGCGGGCAGGATCTCGTCGTCGGCGTCGATGATCAGGGTATAGTCGCCGTGCGGGCGGGCGAGGTCGAGCGCCTCGCTGCGGTTGTGGCCGAAATCCCGCCAGGGCCGCTCGACGAGCTCGCCGGGCAGGTCGGCCAGCGTCTCGCGCACGAGGGCCTGCGTGCCGTCGGTCGAGCCGGTATCGACCACGAGCCAGCGGTCGATCCACGGCCGCACGGAAGCGAGGCTGCGCCGGATCACCGGCGCCTCGTTCCGCACGATCATGCACAGGCAGAGGGTCTGTCCGGAAGGGGTCATGGCTGTCCGGGAGGAGGCGCTCGGGGCCCGGCGCGGGGATGGGGAACGGAGATCCGCTCGCGGTGGCCTGCCCGTCGAGGCGCGGCGGCGAGGGCCCTCAGGCGAACAGGTAGAGGCTCGGCGGGTCGGCCACGCGGGGCATCTGCTCCGTCCGCCAGGTCAGGTCCGGACGGTCCCGGCACAAGGCCCCGAAATAGGCGCCGTTGTCGATCCGGTCCCAGTACGGCTGATAGGCGATCAGGTAGCGGGTGCAGAGCGGATGGAAGCGCGGGAAGATCCTGTCGCGCACGCTCATCGGCGCCTCGCTCAGGGACCACGTCGCCACGAACCCCACTGTCAGCCCCTGGTCGGCGAGGGCGGCGTGGACCGCGTCGAGCCCGTCGTCGGTGACGAGGCAGACGCCGTGCCGCGTGCGCCGGGCGACCTGCGCCGGCGACACCTCCGTGAAGCCGGACAGGCCGAGATACAGCCGCTGGATCGCCGAGACGTGCGGCAGGTCGTAGATGACGTGCAGGCCTTCGAAGCCCGCGTTCCGCAGGAGCCGGCAGAACGACCCGTAGCCGCCGCCGATCTCGACGATCACGTCGCACTCCGTCAGCGCGCGGCCGGTATCCTGCTCGTAGCGCATCAGGTGGTAGGCGTGCTGGACCAGGATCGGGCTGGTGCCGAGGTCGCGTCCGTAATCCTTCGGGCCGCCGACCTTCGTGTCCCGGGTGAGCGGGAACCAGCGCGAGGCCCAGTCGGGCCGGTCCCGCAGGGCGTCGTAGCAGGCCTGGGGGATCCAGGATTCGGGCGCGCTGAAGGGTTCGAGGCTCGGCCAGCGCAGGAAGTCGTGGGGGCTGCCGACCCGGGCATCGGCGGCGATCAACCGCCCCTGCTCGCGCCAGAACGCGGTCGCGGTCTCCGGGCCGACGGCGGTCGACGCGATCTCGTCCAGGAAGCGCCGGTAGATCGCGCCGTGATCGTAGGGCATGGGTCTCACTCCGATCGGACGCGGGGCGACCGGTGCCGTCGATCGCCGCAGGCGCGCCGGCGCACCGGCGCACCGGGACGCGTCGAGCCCGCGACCGGACTCGCGGGGCAAGTCCAGGGTTCGTCGGGCCAACGGCCCGGAATGTCAACGGACCGGAGCGGGTTTGTCGAACGGGATGTCGGTCCGTCGAGGAGGCCCGAGCACGGTCGTGCGCCGAGAGCAGTGCCCGATCGCCGGGCGGTCGGGCACTGCTCTGGAACGTCTCTGCCTCCGCGCGATCTCGAGCACGTCTCGGATCGCTCCGCTCCGCGGCAGGCGCCGAAGCCATGACGCCGTCGTCTTTTCGATGCAGAGTCTTACAGCCGACATCTCCGGCTCGTGAAAGCCCCCGGTGCGACGGCGATAGGGGAGCCGGTCCAGAGCTTACTCTCTGTCGTGCGGCGGATTCATCCAGTCGTGGACCGTCGTCGTCGACGCAATCCCGGCGTGAAGACGCCCGACATCCGGACATCGCCGTCGCCCGGCCGCGCGATCCGGCGAGCCGGACCGGATGGTGGGGCTCCCGGATCCGAGCTGCAGGACCGGACTTTTCGGATCAGACCTGCAGGATCAGACCTGCAGGTTCAAACCTGAAAGTCGAACACCGCCGCCTGGCTGGTCTGCGCGGCCGTGCCGCCGCCCGCACCGTAGCCGCTCCCCTGGGCCTGTCCCTGCGCGTCCTGCAAGCGCTTGAGGAAGCCCGAGAGCACATCGCTCGCGCTCGCCGCGCCCGAGGCGGCACCGGCCGATCCCGCCGCGTCCGCCGGAGGCGGGCCGGGGGGCGGGCCGCCGGCTCCTCCGGGCTCACCTCCCGGGCCGCCGTGGTTCCCGCCCTTGTGCGACGACATCAGGCTCTTGAGCGTCGTCGCCTGGTCGCTCGTCAGGGTGCCCTTGTCGACCTCGGCGGCGATGAGGTCGTCCATGCGGCTCTTGGCCTGGGCCGGATCGAGGCGGGTGCCGCCGGCGGCGCCGGAGGAACTCGAGAGCGCCTGTCCGATGTCCTGGACCGCGCTCGTGAGCGCGCCCGCATCGGCGTCGCTGAGGCTGCCCGCCTGCTGCTGCGCGGCGATCTGGTCGAGGATCCGCTGCCCGGGCGAGCCCTGCCTGGGCATGCTCACCGGCTGGGCGGCGGCGCTGGATGCGGAGATGGTCGTCATCGGGGGACCTCGCGTCGGGCGGGGACGTTCCGTCATCCCCGGCGAGACCCAGCCTGCGGCCGCCGTTGCTTAAGAGTTCTTGCCGCGCGCCGGCGATCGGGTTTCCGGCCGTTGCGCCGCACCATGCGGCAAAAGCCGCTTACATCTTCGCCGGATGTTTCGGGGCCCGAGCCTCACGCGGCCTGCACCGCCGGCTGGCGCGGCATCGCGCCGGCGGCGCGCGGCAGTTCCAGGCGGACGCGCAGGCCCTTGGGCTCCCGGTTCTCGAGGGTGAACGCACCGCCGTGGGACTGGGCGATGGCGCTCGCGATCGACAGGCCGAGGCCGAAGCCGCCGGCCTCGTTGAGGGTGCGGGCGCTGTCGCCGCGCACGAAGGGCTGGAGCATCCGGGCGCGCTCCGCCTCCGGGATGCCCGGGCCGTCGTCCAGGATCTCGACCGCGACGCGGCCCGGCCCCGCCTCGACGAGGCGCACGGTGGCGCCCCCGGCATACTTCACGGCGTTGTCGATCAGGTTGGTGAAGGCCCGCTGCAGCTCGCCCGAGGAACCGCGCACCAGGGCCGGCCGCAGGTCCTCGTCCCTCACTTCCTCGGCCCGCACCGGCTCGCCGATATCGGCGAAGCCGTCGCAGACCGTCTGCACCACCGAGGCGAGGTCGACGAGGCCGAGATCTCCCCGGGGCTGCCCCTCGCGGGACTGGCCGTCGCGCACGAAGGACAGGGCCGCCTCGACGAGGGCGTTCATCTGGTCGAGGTCGCGCAGGAACTGCCGGCGCAGGGCCTCGTCGTCGAGGAACTCCGCCCGCAGGCGCAGGCGGGTGATCGGGGTGCGCAGGTCGTGGCTGATCGCCGCCAGCATGTGGGTGCGGTCGTCGAGGAGGCGCAGGACCCGGTCGCGCATCCGGCCGAGGGCGCGCGACACCGCCAGCACCTCCTCGGGGCCGCGCTCCGGCAGCGGCCGGGCCTCGGTGGCGGTGCCGAAGGCCTCCGCCGCCTCGGCGAGCCGCGCGAGCGGCGCGGTGAGGGCGCGGGTCGCCCAGATCGACAGGAGGGTGAGCGAGAGCGCGAGGAAGACCAGGGTGATCAGGACCGCGGAGGTGAGCGGCGGGTGCGGCAGCGGCAGGGGCGGCAGGTCGGCGGCGAGCTGCAGGCCGGCCGGCCCGGCGATGCGCAGGTGCAGGGCGCCCGTCGGCGTGTGCTCGGCCGAGACGCCGTAGCCGGCGCCCAGCGCCGCCCGCAGGCCGGTGATCTCCGGCACCTCGGCGCTCGAGGGAGCGGGAGCGTTCGGGGCGTCGGAGGGCAGCAGGGTGAGATGGAGGGCCGAGGCGCTGTGGCGCGCCGCCTCGACCACGTCGGCCCGGTCCCCGGCGGGAGCCGCCGCCACCATGTGGACGACGGTGACGAGGCGGTTGGCGAGCGCGCTCGGGCGCTCGTCGGAGCGGCGCAGCTCCGGGCGCAGCAGCACGAAGGCGACCGTGACGACCACGTGGGTGACCACGATCGCGGCGACGACCAGGAGGGCGAGCTGCCCGGCGATGCGTCCCGGCAGGAGCCCCCGCCCGGTCATGTCGAGACCACCTCCGGGGTGAACAGGTAGCCGCCGGAGCGGATGGTCTTGATCATCTCGGGGTTGCGCGGGTCGCGCTCGATCTTCTGGCGGATGCGGCTCACCAGCACGTCGATGCTGCGCTCGAACGGCCCGGGGGCGCGGCCCTGCGTCAGGTCGAGGAGCTGGTCGCGGGAGAGCACCCGGCCCGGGCGCAGGCACATCGCGTGCAGGAGGTCGAACTCGGCGCCGGTGAGCGCCACCTGCGCGCCCTCCGGGTTGACGAGCTGGCGCAGGCCCGCATCCAGCACGAAGCCCGCGAAGGCGTGGCGGCGCACGCCCTCGTCGTCGCGCCCCTGCGCGGCGGAGCCGCGGCGCAGGATCGCCCGGATGCGGGCGAGGAGCTCGCGCGGGTTGAAGGGCTTCGCCAGGTAGTCGTCGGCCCCGATCTCGAGCCCGACGATCCGGTCGATCTCCTCGCTCTTGGCCGTGAGCATCAGGATCGGCATGCCGGAGGCGGCGCGCAGGCGCCGGCAGATCGACAGCCCGTCCTCGCCCGGAAGCATCAGGTCGAGGACGATCAGGTCGACCCGGGAATCGGCCAGGAGCCGGTCCATCTCGCGGCCGTCGCCGGCGATCGAGACCCGGCAATCGTTGCCGCGGAGGTAGCGGGCGACCAGCGTGCTGATCTCGCGATCGTCCTCGACGATCAGGATGTGCGGTGTCGTGCTCACGGTTCGCCTTATGCCGCAGACGGGGTTTTGCTTGAAGCCACCAAAGTGCATCCGTGTGTTGCTGACGGGCGGCGCGACATCGTCGCGCAACCCCGCAGGGATGGACCGCCGCGGGCGGGACGCCCGGGAGGGTCCATCCCCACGATGGTGCCGCATTTTTCGGGGATGCGAAGCCGGCACGAGGCCGGCGGTCCGGGAAAACCGTGACACCGGGGCCCACCGGGCCGAGAAATGCACTAGAGACCGTGCGCAGGAACCAGCCCGGAGGACACCCATGCAGCAGAACCGCCTGTTCGACGACTTCGCCCGCCTGATGACCGACGCCGCCGGCGCGGCCCAGGGCGTGCGCCGCGAGGCCGAGACCATGGTCAAGGCCCAGATCGAGCGCATGCTGCGGGACATGGACGTGGCCACCCGCGAGGAGGTGGAGGTGCTGCGCGACCTCGTCGCCTCCCTGCGCGCCCAGAACGACGCGCTGACCGCCCGCGTCGCGGCGCTGGAGGCGGCACCCGCTCCCGAGGCGAAGCCCGCCAAGGCCAAGGGCTCCACGACGGGCGGCGCTGCGACGGGCGGCACCGCGACGGCCTGACGGGCGGCCCCGCGCGACGCGACGCTTGTGCACAGGAAGCTTCGGTGGATAGCCGGCGGCGTGCCGCCGGCGCCCCGGCTTTCCGCTTTGAGTCCCTGGACTCGCCCGGGCTATAGTGGGTCACGCACTGATTCGCCGCCGCTCCGGGGGACAACAAGTCGACGCTTAAGCTTATCGCCTGCACGCCCTCACCGTGCTCGGGTCGCGATCTGCCTTGAAGACGACACGCCGCCGCGTCCGCTGACGCAGCTGTTTCCCGCTCTGACGAGCCAAACTTGGATCGCCATGACCCAGCTCAACATCGACGACCTGACCCGCGCCGAGCACCCGCTCGATGTCGTCGAGCGCCTCGCCTCCCTCCGGGACTGGATCTTCGATCGCGCCGAGACCGACGAGATGTCGGTGGCGGTCGCCGGCCGCTGGGCCGAGTACCACGTCGCCTTCACGTGGATCGAGGACGTGGAGGCGCTGCACGTCGCCTCCGCCTTCGACCTGAAGGTGCCGGACCGTCGGCGCAACGAGGTGCTGCGGCTCGTGTCCCTCGTCAACGAGCAGCTCTGGGTCGGCCATTTCGACCTCTGGAACAGCGAGCACGTCGTGATGTTCCGCCACGCGCTGCTGCTCACCGGCGGCGCCGAGCCGACGCACGGCCAGTGCGAGACGATGCTGAAGACCGCGGTCGAGGCCTGCGAGCGCTACTTCCAGGCGTTCCAGTTCGTGATCTGGGCCGGCAAGACCGCCCGCGAGGCGCTCGACGCCGTGCTGTTCGAGACCGAGGGCGAGGCGTGAGCGGAAGCGCGACCCTCCCGGCCTCGCTGATCCTGGTCGGTGCCGGCAAGATGGGCGGGGCGATGCTCGAGGGCTGGCTCGCCGACGGGCTGCCGGGCGCTCGCGTCGCCGTGATCGATCCCAACCCCTCCGCCGCCATGGTGGAGCTGTGCCGGGCGCACGGCGTCAGCCTCAATCCGGCGGCGCCCGCCGAGCCCGAGGCCCTGGTGCTGGCGATCAAGCCGCAGGGGCTGGAGGCGGCGGCCGAAGGCCTGGCGCCGCTCGCCGGGCCCGGCACCGTCGTGGTCTCGGTGCTGGCCGGCAAGACCGTCGCCAACCTGAAGGACCGCCTGCCGCGGGCCCGCGCGGTGGTGCGGGCGATGCCGAACCTGCCCGCGAGCATCCGCCGCGGCGCCACCGGCGCCGCCGCCTCGCCGGAGACGAGCGAGGAGCAGCGCCGCACGGCGCACGCCCTGCTCGCCAGCAACGGCCACGTCGAGTGGCTCGAGAGCGAGGACCTGATCGACGCCGTGACGGCGGTCTCGGGATCCGGCCCGGCCTACGTCTTCCTGCTCGCCGAGACCCTGGCCGCGGCGGGCGTCGCCGCCGGGCTCCCCCCCGACGTCGCCGCGCGCCTCGCGCGCCAGACGGTGGCGGGGGCGGGCGAGCTGCTCGGGCAGAGCCCCGAGGAGCCGGGAAGCCTGCGCCAGAACGTCACCTCGCCGGGCGGCACCACCGCCGCGGCCCTCGGGGTGCTGATGGCCGAGGACGGCTTGGGGCCCCTGATGCGGGACGCCGTGGCGGCGGCCAAGCGCCGGGCCGGGGAACTGGCGGGCTGAGCGCGCGCGGGCGGTCGCGTCACTGCCGACCCCTGCCCGGCGGGCGGGGCGATACCTAGATGAGGCAGCAACGGCGGGATCGGCCTCGATCCCGGCCCGCGACTGAAGCCTGAGGTATCGGAGCGCCCCCATGGTCCGCAATCCCAAGACGTCCGACGAGAAGACGTCCGGCGAGCACGCTGGCGCCGGCGATGCGCCCGGGGCCGCCCGCCTGCCGCCGCGGGAGGCGATCGTCGAGGCGCTGATGCGTCTGTCCGCCGAGCAGCCCTGGAACGACATCGAGATCGCCGACATCGCCCAGGAGGCCGGCGTGAGCCTGGCCGAGTTCCGCGACGCCTACCCGTCGAAGGGCGCGGTGCTCGGCGGCTTCGCCCGCATGATCGACAAGCAGGTGCTCGAGGGCGCCAGCGACGACCTCGACGAGGAGCCGACCCGCGAGCGGCTGTTCGACGTGCTGATGCGCCGCCTCGACGCGATGGACCCCTACAAGCCGGCCCTGCGCCGCATCGCCTTCGCGCTGCGCGGCGATCCCCTGTCGCTCGCCGCCCTCAACCAGGTCGCGCTCAACTCGCAGCGCTTCATGCTGGCCTCGGCCGGCATCAGCACCGAGGGGCCGCTCGGCCGCGTCAAGCTCCAAGGCGTGGTGATCGCCTTCGCGCGGGTGATGGAGGTGTGGCTCGAGGACGACGACCCGGCGCTCGCCCGCACGATGGCCGCGCTCGACCGCGAGATCCGCAATGGCGAGCGCTTCATGGAGCGCGCCGAGGACGTGCGCCGCCTGACCGCACCGTTCCGGGCGCTCGCCCAGTCGCTGACCGAGCGCGGCCGCCGCCGTCGCCGGCGCGACGACGCCCGCGAGGACACGCGCAACGAGGACGACGGCAATCCGCTCGGGGGCGACCCGGCGGCGGCGATCTGACGCCGCGTCCCTCCACGGTGTTTCGAGAGGTTCCAGGGTGACCGCGCGTCGCGCGCGGTCTAGCCTGCGGGAGCGATCGCCGCCCGCCCGTGACGGCCGCCTGCCGCAAGAGGACCATCCCGGATGCTCGACCTGTCCACCCGCGCCCCGGCGACGATCGCCCGCGTCGAGCAGCCCCGCTACAATCCGGTCGCGCAGGCCCTGCACTGGATCACCGCGATCCTCGTGCTGGCGGTTCTGCCGCTGGCCTGGATCGCCGTCAGCCTGCCGGCGAGCCCGGCCAAGGGCTTCTACTTCCAGCTGCACAAGTCGGTCGGCATCACGATCCTCGCCATCGTCGCCCTCCGCATCCTGTGGCGGGCCTGGCACCCGGCCCCGCCGGAGGTCTACGTGCCCCGCGGCCTCGCCGTGCTCGGCCGCATCAACCACTGGCTGCTCTACCTCGTCTTCCTGCTGATGCCGATCAGCGGCTTCGTGATGTCGGCCGCCGCCGGCAATACCACGCAGTACTTCTTCCTGTTCCCGATCCCGCCTTTCATGGAGAAGAACAAGGCGGTGCAGGACCTCGCCGACCAGATCCACCTCGCCGGGCAATACGCGGTCTACGCCCTGGTGGCGCTCCACGTCGCCGCCACCGCCTGGCACCTGATCGCGCGCCGCGACGCCCTCCTCGACCGGATGCTGCCGCGCCAGGACGTCTGAGCCAAGACGTCTGGGCCGAGACGTCTGAGCAAGCCGCGAGGACACCGTGCGCGACCACCTCTACCTGCTGGCGCCGGATTTCGCCGATCCGGCCTTTCCGGGCCGGCGCTTCTACTGCTGGCACTGCGCCCTGCTGGAAGGCGTGCTCGCAGGCTTCCCGAGCCTCGCCGCGCGCCTCGAGGTGAGCCGCCTGCCCTGGCCGCGCCCGCGGCAGGCCCTCGTCGAGCGCGTCGGCGAGGCCCACCAGTCGCTGCCGCTCCTGGTGCTCGCCCCGGACGCGCCGGATTCCCTCGCCACCGGCCGCCACGGCGCGGTGCGCTTCATCGACGGCAAGGACGCGATCCTGCGGGTCCTGCACCTCCGCCACGGATTTCCGGAGGCGCACCCCTAGAGCGCGACCCGATCAAGGGGATATCGGCTCGTCGACGAAAATGCGGCGAAACCGGAGACCGGGAGCACGGCCGGTTGCAACCCGACCGGGCGGTGTTCTAGGATCGATCGCGGTCCCCGTGACCCGCGGACGGCGGTCGACGGCACGGTACATTGTGGTCGATTTTATCGCAGGCCGTCGGAACGATCCCGCATCAAACGCCTTCTTCCGGGTGCGCCGAGCGACGCCGCGGCGTTGACCTTGCGTCGCGACACGGCACGCAACATTTGTTGATCCGGATCCGGATCCGGCCAGGAGGCGATGAGAGGGTGAGCGACCGCCGCGAGGAGAACCGCATCGCCGCCGAGCTGACCCGGACCGGGACCAGCTCGGACCCGTTCGCGGCGGCCGTGCGGGCGACGCGGATGCCGATGCTCGTCACCGACCCGCACCGGGACGACAACCCGATCGTCTTCGTCAACGACGCCTTCTCGCGGCTCACCGGCTACGCCCGGGACGAGATCCTGGGCCGGAACTGCCGCTTCCTGCAGGGGCCCGAGACGAGCCGCGACGACGTCGCGAAGATCCGCGACGCGATCGAGCGCCGGGTCTCGGTCGAGATCGACCTGCGCAACTACAAGAAGGACGGCGAGCCGTTCTGGAACCGCCTGCTCGTCTCGCCGGTCTTCGACGACGACGGGCAGCTGACCTACTTCTTCGCCTCGCAGTTCGACGTGACGCTGGAGCGCGAGCGGCTGGTGCGGATCCAGCGCGACCGCGACGCGCTGGAGCGCGAGATCGAGCGGCGCTCGCACGCCCTGCGCCGCAGCGAGGAGCGCCTGCACTTCATCCTCAAGGCGTCGCGCCTCGGCTCCTGGACCCTCGACCTCGACGACAAGCGGCTGGTCGCCTCCGACAGCTGCAAGCGCACCCTCGGACGGGATCCCGGCGAGCCGTTCTCCTACGACGACCTCGTCGCCGCGATTCTGCCGGAGGACCGCGACCGGGTGCAGGCCGCGATCGCGGCCTCGGTCGCGAGCCGGAGCGACTACGACATCGAGTACCGCATCCGCACGCCCGCGGGCGAGGTGCGGTGGGTGCAGTTCCGCGGCCAGCCGTTCTACGACGCCGACGGGGCGCCGCTGAGCATGGCCGGCGTGACCCTCGACGTGACCGAGCGCAAGCGCGGCGACGAGCACCGGGCGCTGCTCGCCGAGGAGCTGAACCACCGTGTGAAGAATTCGCTGGCGACCGTCCAGTCGATCGCCAACCAGACCCTGGCCCACGCGACCTCGCTGGCGGAGGCGCGCACCGCCTTCAACGCGCGCCTGCAATCGCTCGCCTCCGCCCACGACGTCCTCACCCGCGAGAGCTGGGAGGGTGCGACGCTCGCGGAGATCGTCGAGGAATCCCTGCGCCCGTTCCGCACCGCCACGGGTGCGCGGTTCAAGACCGGGGGGCCTCCGGTCCGCCTGCCGCCGCGGCTGGCGCTGGCCTTCGTGATGGCTCTGCACGAGCTGGCGACGAACGCCGTCAAGTACGGCGCGCTCTCGAACGCGCAAGGGCGGGTGATCCTCAACTGGGACGTGGTCGACGGCGCGAGCCCCGGCCGCCTGTGGCTGCGCTGGGAGGAGATCGGCGGCCCGCCGGTGGCGGAGCCGACCCGCCGCGGCTTCGGCTCGCGGATGATCGAGCGGGTGCTGGCGGCCGAGCTCGGCGGCACCGCGGAGGTCGAGTACCGGCCGCGTGGCGTGGTGGCGACCGTGGAGGCGCCCCTGCCGGAGGTGGCGGGGCGCGCGGAAGGCACCCCGGCGGCGTGAGCCGCGCCGGCGAATCCCGTCGGGGGGCCCGCGTCCTGGCAGCCGATGCCGCCCTGGTCTAGACGCGGGGGATGACGAACGACCCGATCACCCTCGCGCCGGCTCGCACCGACGATCTCGCGGCGTTCAAGCGAGAGCTGCAGGAGGCCTTCGCGGTGGCCGTCATCGCGCAGTTCGGATCCCTGCCGGGCGGCGGCCCGATCCCGTCCGACGACGGCCTCGACGCCTCGATCGCCGCACCGGGCGCCGTCGCGCTGCGCGTCCTCCGCGGCGGCCGGCCGGTCGGCGGCGCCGTCGTGCGGATCGACGCCGCCACGCAGCGCAGCGCGCTCGATCTCTTCTTCGTCTCGCCCGCGGAGCACGGTCGTGGACTGGGGCACGCGGCCTGGCGCGCGATCGAGCGGATGTACCCGGAGACGCGCATCTGGGAGACGCACACGCCGTACTTCGAGAAGCGCAACATCCATTTCTACGTGAACAAGTGCGGCTTCAAGATCGTCGAGTTCTTCGGCCCGCAGCATCCGGACCCGCACGGGCCCGGTCCGGACGACCTGCCCGGGGGGAACGAGGGGTTCCGGTTCGAGAAGGTCATGTAGGACGCCGAAGGCGGGGTCGGCCGCGATTGACCCTCGCCCCGGCGACCGTCCGGCCGCTCGGGACGAGTTGGATGACGGCTCCTCCCGCCCGCTCAACCACCGGCGCCAGCCGCGCCCCCTCCCCGCCCTCCGGCACGATCCGCCGCAGCGGCGCTCCCGCCGCCCCCACGATCGGGCCGGGCTGGCGGTGCGCGAGGAGGTGCCGGCGCTCTGCCGGCGGCGTCCGATCTACGGCGCGTGAGCCCCCGCCCCGTCCACCACGCCGCCGATCAGGTTGCGCCCGAGCAGGAACTCGGCGCTGAAATCGGTGCGGATCAGGGGCTCCATCGCCACCGGGCCGGCGAGCGCCTGCGCCTCGCTCCGCCGGGCCGCCACCGCCTCGGCGCGGTCGACCGCCCGGAAGCGCAGGCGGGTGCCGCCCTGCGCCTGGGCGAGCCGCCCGAGATCGGGGCCTATCACCGTCGCGATCTTCGGGTAGCCGCCGGTGGATTGCCGGTCGGCCATCAGGACGATCGGCCAGCCCTCCCCCGGCACCTGGATCGCCCCCATGGCGATGCCGTCCGAGACGATGTTGTAGCCCTTGGCGTGGGTGAGCGGCGTGCCGTCGAGGAAGCAGGCCATGCGGTCGCCCTTGGTGGTCACCGTCCAGGGACCGGCGAGGAAGGCGGCGACCTGGTCCTCGGCGAAGACGTCGTCCTGCGGGCCCATCACGACCCGGATCTCCTCGGCCGGACGCGCGAGCCAGGGCGCCACGAGGGCGTGGGGATCGGCCGGGCCGGGGCGGCCTTCCGCGATCCCCAGCCGGTCGCCGGCCCGCAGGGCCCGCCCGTCGAGGCCGCCGAAGCCTGAGCGGGTGTGGGTCGCGGTCGAGCCGAGGGTGGGGGCGAGGTCGAGGCGGCCCGCCACCGCGAGGTACGTCCAGGCCCCGGCCCGCCCCGCCCGGACGACGAGGTGGCTGCCGGGTTGGAGCGTCAGCGCGCAGGCCGGCGGCATCGGCGTACCGTCGAGGCTGATCCGGAACTCGCCGCCGGCGAGGGCGATCCCGACGGGGCCGCCCTCGGCCGTCACCTCGACCCCGCCGAGCGACACTTCGAGCGCCGTGGCGCCGAGCGGGTTGCCGAGCGCCCGGTTGGCAGTGGCGTGGGCGAGCGGGTCCATCGGCCCGGCGGCGGTGATGCCGTAGCGCAGGTAGCCGTGGCGGCCGGCATCCTGGAGCGTCACGCCGGGACCGGCCGAGAGGATGCTGACTTTGGGCGTCATGCTGAGCTTCGGGGTCATGCGGCCTCGCGGCGATGGGCGACGAACTCGCCGGCGGCGGCGCGGGTCTCGAGGTCCGCGAAGGTGGCGGCGTCGACCGCCTCGAAGCGCAGGGTGTCGCCGACGGCGACCGGGAACGGATCGGGCCGGTGCGGCGCGTAGAGCCGCTCGGGCGTGCGCCCGACCACGTACCAGCCGGTCGGCATCGGGAAGGTGCCGACCGCCGCCAGCCCGCCGCCGATCAGGAGGGCGTTCTCCGGGTGGGGCGGGCGCGGGGTGGCGCGGCGCGAGACCGCCAGTTCCCGGGGCAGCCCGCCCAGATAGGCGAAGCCCGGGGCGAAGCCGTACATGTAGACCCGGTACTCGGCCCCCGCATGGAGGGCGGCGACGCGCTCGACCGTCAATCCCGTCGCCTGCGCCACCGCCCCGATATCCTCGGCGCAAGCCGGGTCGTAGCAGCAGGGCAGCGTCCAGAGCGCGGCGCCGGCCCGCGCTGCGCCGGGCCGGGCGGCGAGTGCCAGCACCCGTTCGGCGAGGTCGTCCCGGTCGAGCACCAGGGGATCGTAGTGGATCATCAGCGAGCGGTAGGTCGGCACCGTCTCGGTGAGGCCCTCCGGCGGCGCGGCGCGCAGGGCGTCGTCGAGGGCCAGCACCCGGTCGTGGATCGCCGGATCGACGGTGGTGCCGAACTCCGCCACCAGGGCGGCCTCGCCGGCATCGAGGAGGCGGGGGCTTTCCATCGCGGGTCAGGCCCGGAACGGGGCGAGGCGCACGCCGGCGCCTTCGAGCCGGGCGCGCACCGCGCGCGCCGTGGCCACCGCATGGGCCGAATCGCCGTGGACGCAGACCGAGCGGATCGGCGTCGGCAGGCGCCGGCCGCTCGCCGCGATGATCGCCCCTTCCTGCACCATGGCGAGCACGCGGTCGGCGGCTTGCGCCTCGTCGGTGATGAGGGCGCCGGGCTGGCCGCGGGGGATCAGGAACCCGGCCTCGGTGTAGCCGCGATCGGCGAAGATCTCCTGGTGCACGTCGAGCCCCTGCGCCTCGCCGGCCGCGACCTGGGCGGTGAGCGCGATGGCGAGCAGCGACAGCGAGGGGTCGACGGCCTTGACGGCCCGGGCGATGGCGTCCGCCACCTCGCGCTCCACCGCCGCGAGGTTGGCGAGCGCGCCGTGCGCCTTGACGTAGGTGAGGCGGTGGCCCGCATAGGCCGCGAGCCCCGCGGCCGCGCCGATCTGGTAGGCGACGAGCCGCTCGACCTCGCCGGGGGTGAAGGGCAGCACGCGGCGGCCGAAGCCCCACAGGTCCGGGTATCCCGGATGGGCCCCGACCGCGACGCCGCGCTCGCGGGCGATGGCGAAGGCGCGGGCCATGATCTCGGGATCGCCCGCATGCAGGCCGCAGGCGACGTTGGCCGAGGTCACCACCTCGAGCATCGCCGCGTCGTCGCCGCAGCGGTAGTCGCCGAAGCCCTCGCCGAGGTCCGAATTGAGATCGATGGACAGCATGGCGGGCACTCCGGGCAGGCGATGGGCGGACGCCTTTTCCTGGCACCGCCCCGGCGCCCCTGCAACCCGCGGGCCGCGCCGGCCCGGGTTGCTTTCCGCGCCTCTCCGGTCCGGGGGTCTTCCGGTGCCCTCAGAGCGACAGCGCGCTCCGGGCGAGCCAGACCACGCCCCAGCCGAGGAGGCCGAACCACGCCAGCACCAGCGGGACGCCGAAAGCCAGGGTCAGCATCACGGCGGCCTGGCGCAATCTGGCCTCGCGTAGCCTGGCCTGGCTCAACTTGGCCTGGCTCAACTTGGCCTCGCTCAACTTGGCCTCGAATGATGCGGACGTGGTTGCAGCCTGCTCCAGGGCGGACGCTTTCGTGCCGAATTGAATCATCGCTGCCGGTCTCCGGGAGGTCTTGGCGCCGACGTGGCAAGCAGCGGGCCCGACCCGGGAAAGCAGGTGATGACAGACCGGCGCGCAGCGTGCAGGCGCATGAACGACGAACGGGCGATCGGGTTCCCGGCCAGCCGCAAGACCCGATGACGCGGCCCAGTGTGCCGAGGCGGGACGCACCGGCGCGGGACGCCGTCGTGGATTCGTAACCTCCGCGCGTGGACGCCGCCGCCGCGCCTCGCTACCTTCCCCGACACGGTCAGGTTGTGGCCGATCGCCTCGGCGACCGCGCGGCCCGCTCCACGCGGCGGATCCGGGGCGCCGGGCAGGCCCCGCCTGCCGATCCGGAGGTGCGATCATGCGTGACGGACTGCGCCGCTCTCTCGGCCTCGCCCTGCTCCTCGGCCTCCTGTGCGCCCCGCCGGCGCGCGCCCAGGATCCCGCTGGCGCCCGACCCTGGAGCGATCCGCCGGCGAAGGCCGCCGAGGCACCGGAGGCCGGCAAGGCCGCGACAGGCGGACCCGAGACCGCGCCCACCGCCCGGCCGAACCCGGTCGCCGCGCGGACCGCCCCGCGGCAGCGGCGCGCGGAGCGCCCGGCGCCGCGCCGCAGGGCCGCCGCGGTGACGGAGACGCCGCGGGAGACCCGGCATCCGCGCCGCCGAACCGTCGCCGAGGCGCCCCGGGCCCCGGCCTTCCGGTCGCCGGAGACGCGGCGGGTGCGGGTCACCCGCCCGGTTCCGCCCGACACGAGCGTGCGTTTCGTCGGCGAGCGTTTCGTGGGCGGGCACCGCGACATCGACCTGTGGGTCGACGCCCGGGCCGACCGGATCCGGCGCGCCCAGGACGGCGGCTTCCTGGTGATGCGCCGCACCACGATCGAGGACCCGACCGGCCGTCGGATTCAGATCCTGCGGCCCCTCGACGACGAGGACGAGTAGGCCCGACCGAGGAAAGGCCTGCCGTCAGATCCACGGCCGCAGGGCGAGGTGGGCGCCCAGCAGCAGCAGGCCGACCAGGAAGGCGCGCCGGAAGGTCGGCGCGGAGACCCGGCCGCGCAGCCACTGCCCGGCGGCCATGCCGAGGAGCGCCGGGACCAGGGTGGCGAGGGAGGCGGCGCCGGCGGCGAGCGGCAGCGCGCCCTCCCGGGCGAGGCCGGCGGCGAGCGCCACGGTCGAGACCGTGAAGGACAGCCCGAGGGCCTGGATCAGCCCGTCCCGGTCGAGGCCGAGCGCCTGGAGGTAGGGTACCGCCGGCAGGACGAAGACCCCGGTCGCCCCGGTGACGAGGCCGGTGAGGAGGCCGATGACCGGCGACAGCCAGGGCTCGGCCCGCGCCGGCACCCGCAAGGCGAGGCCCGCGAGCCCGAACGCCGCGTAGGCCACCAGCGCGACGCCGAGGGCGCTCGCGGGTCCGGGTCCCTTCGCCCCGGCGATCAGCCCGGCGCTCGCCACGGTGCCCACGGCGACCGCCGCCATCATCGGCCACAGCCGCCGCAGCAGGCCGCCGAAGCGCGGGCCGGCGAAGAGCTGCCAGATGTTGGTGACGAAGGAGGGCACGATCAGCAGCGCCGCCGCCTGGGCGGGCGTCATCACCGTGGCGAGCAGCCCGACCGCCACCGTCGGCAGGCCGAGGCCGATCACGCCCTTGACGAAGCCGGCGGCGAGGAAGGTGGCGAGGATCACCGCCCAGCCGAGCGGGCCGGCGACGCCGGAGAGAAGGTCGGTCACGGGCAGGATTCCGTCAGTCGCGGCCGATCATGTCCCGGAGCATCGTCTCCGGGCTCGGCAGCGGGCGGGCGGGGAGTTCGGGCTCCGTGAGCCGCGGCGCGACCGAGGCGTCGACGGGACGTCCCTCGAGGAGGAGGCCGGCGGCCAGGATCGCGAGGGCGAGGGCGACGAGCCCGAGCGGCCCCGGTCCGCCGGGGCTGAGCGGGATGCGCGGCGGCATGGTGGGGGTCCTTCCGTTCCGAGATGCCCGCAGCTTGGGCGGCGGCGAAGGGGGCAACAAGCCGTAAGGGACGAACGCTGCCTTCGCGGTCGCCAGAGGCCGGCTTTCCGCACCGGCGGCCGGTGCGTCACGGGTCGGCCTGGACCTCGGCATCCTCGCCGTCCGGCGGCGCGGCCGGCGCCGTCGGTCCGGGCGCCTCGGCAGGGGCGGCAGGTCCGGGGGTGATCTGCGATGGCGCGGCTGGTGCCGGCGGGGCGGGCGCCTTCACCGGCGCCGGCCGCCACGGCCGCGCCTCTCCCGGCCGCTTGGCGGTCTCGACCACCGCGCCCTCCGGCGTGAAGCGCAGGGTCGTGGACCCGTGCGCCGCCAGGAACCTCCGGTCGAGGACGTGCGCCGCGGCGCAACCCGGCGGCGCCTCGAGCCGGGTGACCACCACGGTCGCCCGGGCGCAATCCTCCGCGAAGGCGCGCTTGTCGCGCACCAGGGCGACGCTGACGCCTCCGGGGCCGTGGGCGACGCAGCCGAGCCTGTCGCAGCGGGCGCCGGCCGTCAGCCCGGGATCGTCGCGCGAGCGGCCGTCGCCGTCGGCCTTCAGCCACTGCTCGAGCACGAAGGCGGGGGGCTTGCCCAGCACGACGAGGCGCCCGTCGCTCCCGCGCAGGGCCGCGGCCCCGCCCTCGCGGTCGACGTAGAGGTCGGGCCGCACCGGGCTCGCGGCCAGAGCGAGGCCGACGAGGCCGGGGGCGAGGCCGAGCCAGCGCAGGCCCGACACCGGCAGCACCAGGAGCAGGAGGGCTACCGTCATCAGGCCCAGGGCGCCGGGGCCGAAGGCCGGCAGCACCACGGTCGCGCGGTCGAAGCTCTCGATCCAGGCCGAGATGTCGAGCATGCCGCGCACGGCCAGGCCCATCGCCCACCAGACCGGCCGGTCGAGGGCGAAGGGGTGGGCCAGGATGCCGAGCACCGCCGCCGGCATCACCACGAGCGAGACGAGCGGCAGGGTCAGGGCGTTGCCGACGAGGCCGAAGGGCTGGACGGTCTGGAAGTGGTAGGTGGCGAAGGGCGCGGTGGCGATCTGCGCCACCAGCGTGGTGGCGAGCGTGCCGATCACGGTGGCCAGCAGCCAGGCGAGACCCCGCGTGACCGGCCCGGCCCCCTCCGGGTTCCACAGGCGCCCGTCGATCAGCCGCGCGCAGGCGACGAGGCCCGCCACGGCGCCGAACGACATCTGGAAGCTCGGGCCGAGCAGCCCCTCCGGCTCGCGGGCGAGCGAGATCAGGGCGGCGAGCGCGAGGTTGCGCAGGCTGAGCGCCGGCCGGTCGACCAGGATCGCCCCGAGCATCACCAGGGTCATCACCAGCGAGCGCTCGGCCGCGAGGTCCCAGCCGGAGAAGGCGCAGTAGCCCGTGACCGCGACCATCGCCAGGACCGCGGCCATCTTCTTGATCGGCCAGGCGAGCGCCAGGCCCGGCACGAGGGCGAGGAGCGCCCGGGCGAGCCAGAACACCACGCCGGCGGCCAGCACCATGTGCAAACCGGAGATGGACACGACGTGGTAGATCCCCGCCGCCCGCAGGGTGTCGTTGGTGTCCTGGTCGATCAGGCCGCGCTTGCCGGTGACGAGGGCCGCCGCCACCGCGCCGGCCTGGGTGATGCCGCCCTGGGCGGAACCACCTTGGCCGCCGTTCGATTCGGCGATGCGGCGGGTGAGCGCGTTGCGGGCCTCGTCGAGGCCGGCGGCGAGGCGCAAGGCGAGCGGCGCCGGCTCGGGCGGGGCCTTGACCGTCGCCGAGCCGAGGAGCGAACCGACCGCGCCGATGCCGCGGAAATACGCGTCGCGGGAGAAGTCGTAGCCGCCCGGCCGCGCCGGTTCCGGCGGCGGGAGAAGGCGGGCCTTGGCCTCGATGTAGTCGCCGGGCCTCAATCCGTCGGCGCGGCGGTACGACACCCGCACCCGGGCCGGGCGCTCGGCGGCCGGCATCTCGCCGAGCCGCACGACCCGCACCACCAGTCGCGCGCCCTCCTCGCGCTCCTCCAGCGCCTCGACGAAGCCGTGGAGCGGCGCGATCACCGTACGGGCGACGACCGGGGCCGCGACGCTCGCGGTGCGGATGGCGGCAGCGGCGAAACCGAAGAACACGAAGGAGGCCGCGAGCAGGAGGGCCGGCGCCACCGCGCGGGCCCGGAGCGCGACGGCGGCGCCCGCCAGCGCGAGGCCGGTGCCGAGCGGCGCGGCCAGCACCGGCGGGCCGTCCGCCACGGTGAGGAACAGGAGCGCCCCGGCCCCGAAGGCGACGGCGAGCCACGGAAAGAGCCGGCGCTGCGCGGCCTCCGCGGCGAGCCCGGCGGAAAGGCGGGCCCCGAGCGCCGGCAGCAGCAGAGCGGGCGCCGGCAGCGCGCGCCAGCCGCGCGTCACGATCCCGGTCCCTACACCCCCGGCCCCTGCACCCGCTCCCGCCATCCCGCGTCCCGATGCGACGATCCCGCGCGCATCCCGGGCATGCGGCGAAGGACCGGCCCCGGAGACGGTTTCTTAACGGCTCGTCTCGCGCATGCTACAGGACCCGGCGCCGGCGGGTCGACTCGAGCGACCCTGCCCTAACGGCCCCGGCCACACCGTTTTTTCGCTCTCACCCGGTTCTCGTCGCGCATGTCCTCCGTCGTCACCCGCTTTGCCCCGTCGCCCACGGGCTTCCTCCACATCGGCGGGGGTCGCACGGCGTTGTTCAACTGGCTCTACGCGCGCCGGCACGGCGGGCGGATGCTGCTGCGCATCGAGGACACCGACCGCGAGCGCTCGACGCAAGGCGCCATCGACGCGATCCTCGACGGGCTCGCCTGGCTCGGCCTCGATTGGGACGGCGACGTGGTCTACCAGTTCGCCCGCGCCGCCCGGCACCGCGAGGTGGCCGAGGGGCTGCTCGCAACGGGTCGGGCCTATCACTGCTACGCCACGCCCGAGGAGCTGACCGAGATGCGCGAGGCCGCCCGGCGCGAGGGCCGGCCGATCCGCTACGACGGCCGCTGGCGCGACCGCGACCCGTCCGAGGCGCCGGCCGGCGTCAAGCCGGTCATTCGGCTCCGCGCGCCCACCGACGGCGAGACCGTGGTCGAGGACGCGGTGCAGGGCCGCGTCGTCTGGCAGAACAAGGATCTCGACGACCTCGTCCTGCTGCGCTCGGACGGCACCCCGACCTACATGCTGGCGGTGGTGGTGGACGACCACGACATGGGCGTGACCCACATCATCCGCGGCGACGACCACCTGACCAACGGCGCGCGCCAGACCCAGATCTATCAGGCGCTCGGCTGGGACGTGCCGAACATGTCGCACATCCCGCTGATCCACGGGCCGGACGGGGCCAAGCTCTCGAAGCGCCACGGCGCGCTCGGGGTCGACGCCTATCGCGACCTCGGCTACCTGCCGGCGGCGCTCCGCAACTACCTCGTGCGCCTCGGCTGGAGCCACGGCGACCAGGAGATCTTCTCCACCGAGGAGATGATCGCCGCCTTCGACCTCGCCCAGGTCGGCCGCTCGCCGGCCCGGTTCGACTTCGCCAAGCTCGAGAACCTCAACGGCCACTACATCCGCTCGTCCTCGGACGAGGCCCTGGTCGAGGCGATCGAGGCGATCCTGCCGACGCAGGGCCGGCGCTGGGGCCTCTCGGCCCCCCTCGCCCCGGCGCTCCGTGAAAAATTCATCGCCGCGATGCCGGGCCTGAAGGAGCGGGCCAAGACCCTGATCGAGCTCGTCGACAGCGCCTACTACCTCTATGCGAGCCCGCTCACCCTCGACGAGAAGGCGACCGGCCTCCTCGGCAATGGCGGGCGCGAGCGGCTGGCCGGCGCCCTGCCCCACCTCGAGGCGCTGACCGAGTGGAGCGCCGCCGCGACCGAGGGTGCGGTGCGGCACTTCGCCGAGACCGCCGGGGTCAAGCTCGGGCAGGTGGCCCAGCCCCTGCGCGCGGCGCTGACCGGCCGCACGACCTCGCCGCCGCTCTTCGACGTGATGGCGGTGCTCGGCCGCGAGGAGAGCCTCGCGCGCCTGCGGGTGCAGGCCGCCGCCTGAGGCAGAGAGAAGCCGCCGCCTGAGGCAGGGAGAAGCGGCTGCCCAAGGCGTGGGCATGCCGCCGCCCGAGGCACAACCCCACCGCGCAGCCCCCGCGAATCCGTGTCGCGGGGGTGATCCGACGACCCCTGAACAGAAACTGAATTCTGTCACCCGAGCCGGGGGGCGTGGTTGATGCCGGTGCGTCGATCCGCTAACCCGGTCGGCGAGTGAGCACCCGCAGCAAAGTTCGCCGCCCTGCCCCGGGGGCCGCGGTCGAGGCGACGACGCTCAGTCTCGTTGATGGAAAGGGTCCGCAACCCCATGAGCCTCCCCACCAGCACCCTCACGGTGAACGACCGCGCGATCGAGATGCCCACCAAGACCGGCACCATCGGTCCGAGCGTCATCGACATCAGCAAGCTCTACGCGCAGACCGGCCAGTTCACCTACGACCCGGGCTTCACCTCGACGGCGTCCTGCGAATCGAAGATCACCTACATCGACGGTGACGAGGGCGTGCTGCTGTATCGGGGCTACCCGATCGAGCAGCTGGCCGAGCACGGCGACTTCCTCGAGACCTGCTACCTGCTGCTGTACGGCGAGCTGCCGACCGCGGCGCAGAAGGCCGATTTCGACTACCGCGTCACGCGCCACACCATGGTGCATGACCAGATGAACCGGTTCTTCCAGGGCTTCCGCCGCGACGCCCACCCGATGGCCGTCATGGTCGCCTCGGTCGGCGCGCTCTCGGCCTTCTACCACGACTCGACCGACATCACGGACGAGAAGCAGCGCATGGTCGCCTCCATGCGCATGATCGCCAAGATGCCGACGCTGGCGGCCATGGCGTACAAGTACACGATCGGCCAGCCCTTCGTGTATCCGAAGAACGACCTCGACTACACCTCGAACTTCCTGCGGATGTGCTTCGCGGTGCCGTGCGAGGAGTATCAGCCGAACCCCGTGCTGTCGCGGGCTCTCGACCGGATCTTCATCCTGCACGCCGACCACGAGCAGAACGCCTCGACCTCGACGGTGCGTCTGGCCGGCTCCTCGGGCGCCAACCCCTTCGCCTGCATCGCCGCCGGCATCGCCTGCCTGTGGGGTCCCGCTCATGGCGGCGCCAACGAGGCGGCGCTGAAGATGCTGGCCGAGATCGGCACCCCTGAGCGCGTCGGCGAGTACGTCGCCAAGGCCAAGGACAAGAACGATCCCTTCCGCCTGATGGGCTTCGGTCACCGGGTCTACAAGAACTACGACCCGCGCGCCCGCATCATGCAGAAGACCACCCACGAGGTCTTGAGCGAGCTCGGCATCAAGGACGATCCGCTGCTCGACGTCGCGATGGAGCTGGAGCAGATCGCCCTCAAGGACGAGTACTTCATCGAGAAGAAGCTCTACCCGAACATCGACTTCTACTCGGGCATCACCCTCAAGGCGATGGGCTTCCCGACCTCGATGTTCACGGTGCTGTTCGCGCTCGCCCGCACCGTCGGCTGGATCAGCCAGTGGGCCGAGATGATCGAGGACCCGTCCCAGAAGATCGGCCGTCCGCGCCAGCTCTATACCGGCGCCCCGAAGCGGGATTACGTGACCGTGGCCCAGCGCGGCTGAGCTTCACCCGGCTGGAATTGAGAACGGGCGGCACGCGAGTGCCGCCCGTTTCTTTTTGTGCGCCAACTTTGGCGTTGCTGGCCGGGTCTTCTCCTCTCCCCGCAGGCGGGGAGAGGGCCGTGCGCCTGTTCAGGGTGCACGGCAAGCGAAGGCGCAGCCGGAGCGAGGGTGAGGGGGTATCTCCGGATGAGGCTCCTCCGGAAACACCCCCTCACCCTCGCCCTGCGGGCTCACTGCGCTCCCTGAACGGGAGCACAGTCCTCTCCCCGCCCGCGGGGCGAGGAGAAACCCGCGTTTTGATGACAAGGACGGACCTTACGCCGGCACCTTCCCGCCCAGCTCGTCCTCGATATGCGCCCGCACGATGGCGTCGAAGTCCGGCTCGGCCTTGAAGCCGAGCTCCAGGGCCCGCCGGGTGTCGAAGGTGCGGGGCCAGCCGGCGACGATGCGCTCGATCGTGGGATCGGGCTCGCGGCGGATGCGGGCGACGGCGGCGTCGCCGGCGGCGCGGCGCAGGGCCTCGATCTGCTCGGCCACGGTCGCGCCGACGCCCGGCATGGTCAGGTTGCGGCGGTCGCCGAGGCGCCCGGTGTCGATCGTCGCGGCGTGGATCAGGAAGCCCACCGCGGAGCGCGGCGAGGCGTGCCAATGGCGGACCTGGTCGGAGACCGGCAGCACGGCGTCCTGGCCGGCCAGCGGCTCGCGGATGATGCCGGAGAAGAAGCCGGAGGCCGCCTTGTTGGGCTTGCCCGGCCGCACGCAGATGGTCGGCAGGCGGATGCCGACGCCGTCGAAGATGCCGCGGCGCGAGTAGTCGGAGAGCAGGAGTTCGCCGATCGCCTTCTGGGTGCCGTAGCTGGTGAGCGGCGCCGTCAGGTACTCGTCGGGGATCGGCTCCGGCATCGGCGCGCCGAACACCGCCACCGACGAGGTGAAGACGAAGCGGGGCTTGTAGCCCTCGCCGATCGCCCGCACCGCGTCGTAGAGGCGGCGCGTACCGTCGAGGTTGATGCGGTAGCCCTTGTCGAAATCGGCCTCGGCCTCGCCCGACACGATGGCGGCGAGGTGGAAGATCACGTCCGGACGGGCGGCGACCAGGCGCTCGGCCTCGCCGGGCTCGGAGAAGTCGGAGGCCGAGAGCGAGACCGGGATCTTGGTGCCGGCCGGCGCCTCCGGCGGCACGACGTCGTGCAGGGTCAGGCGCGAGATCGTCTCGCCGCCCAAGCTGCCGTCCTTGACCAGCCGGTCGAGGAGCTTGCGGCCGACCATGCCGGCGGCGCCGAGGATGAGGATATGCATGGGAACTGCCTCCTTCGCCGTCGTCAGAGCGTGAAGCCGCCGTCGGCGACGTGGGTCTGGCCGGTGGTGAAGCGCGACTCGTCGGAGGCGAGGTAGACCGCGAGCAGGGCCATCTCCTCCGGGGTGCCGAGCCGGCCCATCGGCTGGCGGTCGATGAAGGCCTGGCGGGCGGCCTCGACCGAGGTCTCGTTCATCGCGGCGAGCGCCGCGATGCGCTCGTCGAGCGAGGGCGACTGGATGGTGCCGGGGCAGATCGCGTTCGCCCGCACGCCGCTGCGGATGAAGTCGCGCGCCACCGCCTTGGTGAGACCCACCACCGCCGCCTTCGAGGCGCCGTAGACGTAGCGGTTGGGCGCGGTGGCATCCGCCCCCACCGCCGAGGCGATGTTGACGATCGAGCCGTTGCCGCGCTCCAGCATGCCGGGCAGGAAGGCCCGGATGGTGCGGTGCATCGAGCGCACGTTGAGGTCGAAGGCCAGGTCCCACTCGGCGTCGGTGCAATCGAGGATAGTGCCGTGGTGGACGAAGCCCGCCGCGTTCACCAGCACGTCGACCGGCCCGGCCCCCTTGGCGAAGCTTGCGATCGCCGTCTCCGAGCGCACGTCGAGGGAGTGGGCCTTGGCGCCGGCCAGCCCCTCGAGCTTGCCCGCGTCGAGGTCGGTCGCCAGCACCTCGGCGCCCTCCGCCAGGAACGCCGCCGCGATGGCGCGCCCGATCCCCTGCCCCGCCGCCGTCACGACCGCGCGCTTGCCCGTCAGCCGTCCCGCCATGGTGTATCCTCCCGTGATGCCGTGCCCCCGCTCGACCGGCGGGGCTCTCGAAGGTTGAGTCGTCGCCCTCAGGCGAGGCGCTTGTGCATGTGCACCAGGCGCCGGTCCGGCAGATCCTCGACCCGCGCGGTGGCGTAGCCCCGCCGCGCGTACCAGTCGATGTTCCGCGCGAGCTTGTCCCCGGTGTAGAGCCGTAGCTCTGACAGGTCGAGGTCCCGCGCCCGGCCCTCGGCCGCCGCGAGCAGCGCGTTGCCGAGGCCGGTGCCCTGATGCGCCGGATCGACCGACACGCTCCAGATCGTCAGGTGTTCGGGCGTCGGATCGAGCACCAGGGCGCCGGCGGGCGCCCCGTCGGTCTGCGCCAGCCAGACCTCGTAGCGCGACAGCACCTCGTCGGCGGGCGTGAGGAGCGGGACCGGCTCGACGCCGAGGATCGGGCGGTTCGGCGCGTAGGCCGCCCGCTGCAGGGCGTCGAAAGCCTCGGCGTCGGCGCGGGTCGCGCGGCGCAGGGCGGCGCCCGGGATCGCCGCCCGGGTGAGCGCGCCGAGGCGAAGGCGCTGGCCGCCGTCGAGGTTGGACGGGTCAAGC
This sequence comes from Methylobacterium terrae, assembly GCF_003173755.1. NCBI lineage: Bacteria > Pseudomonadati > Pseudomonadota > Alphaproteobacteria > Hyphomicrobiales > Methylobacteriaceae > Methylobacterium > Methylobacterium terrae. The sequence continues at coordinate 4,665,288 of NZ_CP029553.1, read as the reverse complement.
CAGCGGTCGAAGGCCTGGGCGATCTGCGGCCACTCGCCGTCGAGCATCGAGAACCAGGCCGTGTCCCGGTTGCGGCCCTTCACGATCATCGCCTGGCGAAACAAGCCCTCGGAGGAGAAGCCCAGGCGCTCGGCCGCGCTCCGGGAGGGCGCGTTCAGGGCGTTGCACTTCCACTCGTACCGGCGATAGCCGAGGTCGAAGACGTATCCCGCGAGGAGCCGCATCGCCTCGGTGGCGCCCGGGGTGCGCTGCAAGGCAGGGGTGTAGAGGATGTTGCCGACCTCGATCACCCGGTTGGCGCGGTCGATCCGCATCAGGGAGGCGTGGCCGATCGCCTTGCGGCTCTCTTCATCGAGGATGGCGTAGAACAGCGGATCGGCGGAGGCCTCGCAGGCCGCGAGATAGGCCTGGAAGCTCTCGCGATCGTCGAACGGGCCGGCCGCCATGTACTGCCACAGCGCCTCCTTGCCGGGCCCGACCGCGCCCTCGGCGAGATCGGCGCCGTGCACCTTCGCGTCGAGGGGCACGATCAGGACGTGGCGCCCGTTCAGGCGGATCCGGTCCGGACCGGGCGCCGGGCCGGTCTGCGCGACGGGGCGGCCGATCGGCAGGCCGGTGACGGGATCGCGGTCGGGGCTCATGCGGGGTCCCGCTCCTTCAGGTCGTTACGGAAGAAGCCGTTGATCTCGGAGAAGCTGACCGAGCCGTCGAAGCCGCCGAAGCTGCCCTCGTCGTGGATGCGCCGCGCCGCTCGGATGAAGCCGGTCCAGGCCGCCCGGGCGAGCGACGAGCCGACGCTGATCCGGCGCACGCCCAGGGCTTCCAGATCGGCGACCTTGAGGCCCGGATTGGTGCTCATCAGGATGTTGACCGGCACCGGCGCGAGCGCCTCGACGAGGGTGCGGATCTCCTCGCGCCGTTTCGGGCCCGGCGCGTAGACCACGTCGGCGCCGGCCTCGGCATAGGCCTGGAGCCGGCGGATCGCCTCGGGCAGCGGCTCGGCGTGTCCGGTGAGGTAGCACTCGGCCCGGCCGGTCAGCACCACGTCGGCGCCGGACGCATCGATCGCCGCCTTCGCGGCGCGGATGCGCGCGGCGCCCTCCTGGATGTCGTAGAGCGGCCGGGCGGGATCGCCGGTGGCGTCCTCGATCGACAGGCCGGCGACGCCGGTGGCCACGCAAGAACCGACGTTGCGGGCGACACCCTCGGGGTCGTGGGCGTAGCCGGACTCGAAATCGGCGTTCACCGGCAGGTCGGTGGCGGCGACGATCTCGGCGATGTGGGCGAGCATGGCATCGAGCGGCACCGCCCAGTCGGTGTCCGGCAGGGCGCGGGTGAAGGCGAAGCCCGAGCTGGTGGTCGCGAGCGCCGGGAACCCCATCGCCGCGAGGTAGCGAGCGGTGCCGATGTCCCAGGGGTTCGGCATCACGAAGCAGCCGGATTCGTGGAGCCGCCGGAAGGCGGCGCGGCGTGCGGCGAGATCGGTCATCGGGGCTTCCCCTCCCGGGCGTCCTGATCCTTCCTCACACGCCGCGAGCGCGGCTGTAAATCGGCCGGGCGGACGAAATCATTCCTGTCGGCCTGCGGGCCGGGCAGCGAGCTGTCCTGCCCGGATGAGGCGCGGGAAACCTCCTCTCCCCGCCGGGCGGGGATAGGGCTCTGCCGACCTTGTCGTCGGCAGAGCGAGCTGCGACCCGCAGGTTCGCCGCGAGGGTGAGGGGGTGCGTCCGGAGAAGCCTCTTCCGGAGGTACCCCCTCACCCTCGCTCCGGCTTCGTCTCCGCTTGCCGCGGACCCGACGAGGGGTCCGCGGCCCTCTCCCCACCCGCGGCAGGGCTGTCCGGGAAAAATCCCTTTCAAGATCAAGCGCGTCTCCCCTCTCCCGTGTGGGAGAGGGGACGGGGGTGAGGGTGACGCGATTCCGTGTGATGCGCTGAGCGTGGTGCTGGTAGCGGCACGGTCAGAGCCTGACTCAGAACCGTGTCACCCTCACCCCTACCCCTCTCCCACTCGGGAGAGGGGATCCCGCGCCCCTCCTTTCCCCGGACAGCCCTGCGCCCGCGGGGAGAGGGGAATGTGCACCAGCCAGTGCGATCCAGGGGCGAGGCCCCGTCAGTGGTTGTCCCGCGGCACGCCGTGGACTTGCGCGATGCGCTGGAACGCCTCGGAGCCCTTGAGGATCATGCCCTCGGAGAGCTGGTCGACCATCGCGCGCTGGATCGCCTGCCAGGGGGTCTGGCTCGCCGGGTAGGGGTAGCCGCCCCGGGCCGCGAGGTCGTCGCGGCGGCGCCGGATCTCCTCCTCGGGGAGCAGGATGTCGGCGGTGCGCTTGTTGAGGTCGATCCGGACCCGGTCGCCGTTCTGGAGCAGGGCGAGGCCGCCGCCGGCCGCCGCCTCCGGCGAGGCGTTGAGGATCGAGGGCGTGCCCGAGGTGCCGGACTGGCGCCCGTCGCCGATGCAGGGCAGCGAGAGCACGCCGCGGCGGATCAGCTCGCCCGGGGGCTGCATGTTCACGACCTCGGCCGCGCCCGGATAGCCGATCGGCCCGGCGCCGCGCATGATCAGCACCGTGTGCTCGTCGATCTCGAGCGCCGGGTCGTCGATGCGGTGGTGGTAATCCTCCGGCCCGTCGAACACCACGACCCGGCCCTCGAAGGCGTAGGGGTCGTCCGGGTTGGCGAGGTAGCGGTCGTAGAACTCGCGGCTGATCACGCTGGTCTTCATGATCGCGGAATCGAACAGCGAGCCCTTGAGGTTGAGGAAGCCAGCGCGCTCGCGCAGGGGCTCGCCGTAGGGCTTGATGACATCGCGGTCCCAGGTGTGGGCGTTGGTGTAATTCTCCGCCACGGTCTTGCCGTTGCAGGTCAGCGCCTCGCCGTGGAGCTTGCCGGCCTCGATCAGCTCCGACATCACCGCCGGCAGGCCGCCGGCGCGGTAGTATTCCTCGCCGAGATACTGACCGGCGGGCTGCATGTTGACCAGCAGCGGGATGTCGTAGCCGACGCGCTCCCAGTCGTCGCAGGAGAGCGGCACGCCGATCAGCTTGGCGATGGCGTTGATGTGGATCGGCGCGTTGGTCGAGCCGCCGATGGCGGTGTTGGCGACGATCGCGTTCTCGAACGCCTCGCGGGTCAGGATGTCGGAGGGCTTCAGGTCCTCCCACACCATGTCGACGATGCGCTGGCCGGTGGCGTAGGCCGCCTGGCCGCGCTCGCGGTAGGGCGCGGGAATCGCCGCCGAGCCCGGCAGCGACATGCCGAGCGCTTCCGCCAGCGCGTTCATGGTCGAGGCGGTACCCATCGTGTTGCAGTGCCCGTCCGAGGGCGCCGAGGAGGCCACGATGTCGAGGAATTGCTGGTAGTCGATGTCGCCGGCGGCGTGGCGCTCGCGCGCCTTCCACACCACGGTGCCCGAGCCGGTGCGCTCGCCGCGGCTCCAGCCGTTCAGCATCGGGCCGACATTGAGCGAGATCGTCGGGATGTTCACCGTGGCCGCCGCCATCAGGCAGGCCGGCATGGTCTTGTCGCAGCCGGTGAGCAGCACGACGCCGTCGAGGGGGTAGCCGTACAGCACCTCGACGAGCGACAGGTAGGCGAGGTTGCGGTCGAGCGAGGCGGTCGGCCGCTTGCCGGTCTCCTGGATCGGGTGGCACGGGAACTCGAACGCCACGCCGCCGGCCGCCGTGATGCCCTCGCGCACGCGCTTGGCGAGTTCCAGGTGGTGGCGGTTGCACGGCGACAGGTCGGAGCCGGTCTGGGCGATGCCGATCAGGGGCTTGCCGCCGCGCAGCTCGCCGACGGTCAGGCCGAAATTCAGGTAGCGCTCGAGGTAGAGCGCGGTCATGCCCGGGTTGTCCGGGTTGTCGAACCAGAGGCGCGAACGCAGGCGGCTGGCGTCGATGCGGGGGCGCGGCGTCTGGGCCATGGCGGGGTCGTCCTTCCCGAGATCGTTCTTGTCGAGAACCGTTCGCAGGAAGCTATGGACCCGGCCGGTGCAGGAACGCAACACCGCGTGGCGCATGGCCGGAGCCCCGCCGGATGCGACCCCGAGGGCGCATAAGTTTCTCGCGCGGGCGCTGTCGCAACGCGGGCGAGCGGTGCTATGAGGCCGGCTGAACCATACCGCTCGATCGTTCGGGGGAGCCGCCCAATGAGCCAAGAGAAGACGTCCAACCCGCTCGTGCCGATCGCCATCGTGGTGTCGATCCCGGTCATCGTCTGCCTGATCATCATGCTGACCGACCAGGGCATCGAGCGCTCGCTGCTCTGGGCGGCGATCAAGACCGGCATCATCCTGACCGTCATCGGCGGCGCGATCTCGTTCGGCGTCAGCCGGCTGGCCGAGCGCAACACCCCGCGCTGAGCGGACAGATCTCCGTCCCGACGGCACCGTGAAGGCCGCGGGACCTTGCGCGGCGGAGCCCTGATCGCCCCGCCTCGACTCCTCGAGGAAACGAGAGACCGCCATGCCCGTCGTCGTCCCCGCCTTCTCGCGCATCGGGGAGGAGAACGCCTTCGCGGTGCTCGCCCGCGCCACGGCGCTCGCCCAGGCGGGCCGCGACGTGATCAATCTCGGCATCGGCCAGCCCGACATGCCGACCCCGCCCCACGTGGTCGAGGCGGCGGTGAAGGCCCTCCACGACGGTCACCACGGCTACACGCCGGCGACCGGCATCCTGCCCCTTCGCGAGGCGGTGGCCCGCGACCTCGACCGGCGCCTCGGCGTCCAGGTCTCGCCCGACAGCGTGATGATCGTGCCGGGCGGCAAGGTCACCATGTTCATGGCGATCCTGATGTTCGGCGAGCCGGGGGCCGAGATCCTGTACCCGGATCCGGGCTTCCCGATCTACCGCTCGATGATCGAGTTCACCGGCGCGACGCCGGTCCCGGTGCCGATCCGCGAGGAGAACGGCTTCGCCTTCTCGGCCGAGGAGACGCTCTCGCTCATCACCCCGCGCACCCGCCTGCTGATCCTCAATTCCCCCGCCAACCCGACCGGCGGCGTCACCCCGAAGGCCGAGATCGACACGCTCGTCGCCGGCCTCGCCGCGCATCCCGACGTGACCATCATGTCGGACGAGATCTATGGCACGATGACCTATGACGGCGAGCGCCACCACACGCTGCTCGCCTATCCGGAGATCCGCGACCGGCTGATCTACCTCGACGGCGCGTCCAAGACCTACGCGATGACCGGCTGGCGCCTCGGCTGGTCGGTCTGGCCGGCGCCGTTCTACGACGCCGCCCGCAAGCTCGCGGTGAACTCGTTCTCCTGCGTCAACGCCGCGACGCAGTGGGCGGGCATCGCGGCCCTCGACGGGCCGCAGGATTGCGTCGCCGCGATGATGGCCGAGTTCGACCGTCGCCGCCTCCTGGTGGTCGAGGGGCTGAACCGGCTGCCGGGCGTCTCCTGCATCACCCCGAAGGGCGCGTTCTACGCCTTCCCGAACATCGCCGAGACCGGCTGGAAGGCCAAGGCGCTCGCCTCGGCGCTCCTGGAGGAAGCCGGCGTCGCGACGATCGGCGGGCCGGATTTCGGCGTGCACGGCGAGGGGTATCTGCGCCTGTCCTACGCCAATTCGGCGGAGAACATCTCAAAGGCGCTAGAGCGAATCGGAAGCTTCCTGGAGGGGAACCGGCGCTGTTAGTATGAAAAGTTCGATAGAAGCCATAATGAGCAGACCTATCAAAACTTAGGCCTAATCATTATTTCTTCGGTTTCCGGCCATAAATCTTGTAGTGCGCCCAAAAAATCCTTCCATATAATCAAGGTAGTTTGCAGGCAGCAAAACGGCATTTTTTAGATGCTCAAGTAAAAGTGCATACGCATAAAACAATGTTGATCCTTCTTTGTAGTCATTTTCTGGTTCAATAAAAGCCCAACCATCAACCTGATCATCCCTTATTGGGTCGCGCTTTTTCTGAGGATGCACATAAACTACATCTACGCGACTATCAGCCTTCCATGCTCTAGCCGAAGTTATTATCCCTTTATCGAGCATGCAGATCGCATTAGGAGCAAATCTAGGGTCAGTATTGCAAAGATCCTCTAAACATTTATTCACATTAAAAGTCTTGCTCGTAACGCCAAATATAAATCTATAAATATCTCCCCTCTCTGGTCGCGGGTAAACAGTAATACCGCCATGTTCGTTCATGCAAAATGTATCTATATATCCATTAGAGACATTTGCCCTCTGTAATTTATTAAATATAATATTTGTTTGATTTACAAAATCTATTATATTTGCATTTGTCAAAGAGGATTTTATTTCCCCAAAGGCATAAACACCTTCATACGGCACATACTCCATTCCTTCCTGCCCTCTAAAGAAAATCGGAAATCGAGAAGCATCGGCAATAATCAAATCCATTTGAGAACTAAGAGAAAGATTTTTATCAAGAAAGTGGCCGTGGTGTACAGAATAATCCGTGGGAAGCCTGCGCCGATAGTACTCTCTGACGGCAGACTCAACCTCGTCTCCAGCACTCCTTATGTTACCGCCTTTATGAAGATATCGAGCACGCACACGAGATGCAGCGATATCTCCGGCGTCCGCCTGGAATAAGCCAAGAACATTAAGCTCGTATCTCTTTTTGCTCAAATTAAGATCGGATTCATTATAATCATTAAGATCGTTATTTGGATTTTTATTGGCGTTATCCGACACTGGCTACCTCTTGATACCTTGTTGATATGATGCCGCATTTTTATAGCATTGAATTGTCTTCATTCATATCAGAGATAGTAGCAAATCGACATCAAATACGCACAAAACTACAATAATACAAGCAATAAGTTAGCTATCTAGATATTATTTCTATAAAAAAATTAATGAATTAAATTAATTTAAATATTAAAACTACATCACGCCATACACATCATAGACCGGCCCCTGCGGCAGCCGCTGCCCCACCCCCACGGCAAGGATCCGGGTGAGCCAGGCGAGATCCGGCGCCCCGGTCTCGAAGTGGAGAGCCGTGCGGAAATAATAATCCTCCGGCGCCACCGCCTCGCCGCGGCCGAGGCGGGCCAGCACCTCCGGCGGGCCGGCGCGCAGGCCGGTATAGTGGCAGTAGACGAGGGCGCCGCCTGAGGCCCGCAGGGTCAGGCGCACGTCGAGATGCGTGGTGCCGTCGGGCTCGACACGCAACCAGTCGCCGGCGGGACCGGGCAGCACCTCGGCGGTGAGGCGCGGGCCGGAGACGGTGCCTCCGGTCACCGGCACCACCCGCAGGTCGGTGCCGCGGGAGGGGCCGACGGCCTGCGGCGCGCCGACCGTGAGGCTCATGCGGAACAGGAACTCGGTGCGAAGCGGCAGCGGCGCGTCCATGCAATCTCCTGACGGATCGGTCTATCCCGCGATATCCTTCACGGCCCGGCGCGCCGCGTCGAGGTCCGGCGGCTCGATGCGGCGGTAGCGGGCCTGGACGAGGCCGAACACCCCGAAGGCGGCGAGGCCGGCCGCGGTGAGGCCGAGCAGCACCCAGCCGTAGGGTTCGCCGCGCAGGGTCTGCAGGGCGCCGCCGAGGCCCTTGACCTCGCTCGACCGGCTGGCGAGCGCCGCCGCGATCAGGAAGCCGCCGATCAGCCCGAAGGTCAGCGCCCGGGCGGCGTAGCCGAAGCGGCCGACATGGCGCACCCAGTCGCGGGCGTCGTGCGGCACCGACAGGCGCTTGCACACGTCGCCCTTCCAGGCCTTCCACGCGAAGGCGAGGCCGGCGCCGATCACGATCAGCCCGACCGCGCCGACGAGCCACTGGCCCAAAGGCTGCTGCAAGAGCCAGGCGGTCCAGTCGCGGGCGCCCTGGTCCTCCGCCTGGCGGGCGGTGCCGCGCCCGAGTGCCGCCGTCATCATCGAGGCGCCGAGGCCGCCATAGGTCACGCCGCTGACGAGGTGGCCGGCCCGGGTCGCCAGCCCCTTGGCCGAGCGGCCGTAAGCATCGGCGTCGGTGATCGCCTCGACCACCCGCCACAGCGCGAAGGCGGCAAGCCCGAACGCGACGATCCCGAGCAGGATCCAGCCGAAGGGCCGCTCGAGCAGGATCAGGAGCGCGCTGCGGCTGCCCCCGGTCTGGCCGCCGACGCCGATCGCCGCCAGCACCGCGAGGCCGCCGACGAGGCAGTAGGTGACGCCGCGGGCGCCGTAGCCGAGGCGGGCGAGCAGTTCGAGGGCGTGCCGGCCGGCGGCGTGCATGGATCCCCGGCTCCGGTCAGGCCGCGAGGCCGGTCTCGACCCGGGCGACCGCGTTCTCGTCGAGGTCGAGGGCCTCGGCGAGCATCCGCAGGAAGGTGCGCTCCTGCATCGTATCGGGATCGATGGCGAGGCGGGCCGCGGCGTAGACGCGGGCGCCGGTCTCGGGATCCCGCACCCGGTCGGCGATCTCGTCGATCGTCGCCGGATCCTCGAGCTCGCGGGCGAGCCATTGCCGGCCGGCGAGGTCGAGGCCGGACTCGGCCACCGCCGCGTCGAGGCGCTCGCGCTCGCGGGCATCGATCACCCCGTCGGCGGCCGAGGCCGCCACCATGATGCGCAGGCAGAGCGTCGCGTCGTCGTCGCTGAGCGCGCCGGCCTCGACAGGGGTGCCGGCGGGCTTCCCGGCCGTGCCGGCCGGCGCCTCGCGCTGCGTCGCCCGCAGGGCGAGCCCGGTGAGCAGCGCCAGGCCGCCGAGGGCGGCGGAAGCCGCGAGCCCACCGCGGCGGCTGCGCACCAGGGCGTCCAGCACCCGCTTCACCTCGGCCATCGCGCTCTCCCATACCTGTCCGCAGTACACTTGCCCGTCGATAACGGTCTCGTGCGGCTCCGGTTCGTACGAGAACGGCGCAGGGCCTTGCCGGTTGCGCCGCCACGCTCGGGTGACCATCTTCACGGTCATGCTCCTCGCCCTGGCCTGGCTCGCGCGCACGGTCGTGCTCGCGCTTCTCCTCCTGTTCCTGCTGCCGCTCGCCACCCACGCCCTGTGGTGGTGGAGCCGCGACGACCTCGCGCCCGACTGGGCCACCGCCGACTGGTCGAGCGCGCGGCTCCTGCCCGCCGCGGCGGCTGCACCGGAGGCGACCGTGCGGATCTACGCCGCCCGGGTCGGGCGCTGGCGGGGCATCTTCGCCCATCACACCTGGATCGTCGTCAAGGAGGCCGGCGCCCCGCGCTACACCCGCTACGACGTGGTCGGCTGGGGCCTGCCGGTGCGCACCGACGCCTACGCGGCCGACGCGCGCTGGTTCGGCAACCCGCCGCAGGTGGTGCTCGCCCTCGACGGCGAGGCGGCGGCGCGCGCCGTGCCGCGCATCCGCGAGGCGGTCGCGGCCTATCCCTACCGGAAGGCGGGCAGCTACAGCGCCTGGCCGGGGCCGAACTCCAACACCTTCGTGGCCCACGTGCTGCGGGCGGTGCCGGAACTCCAGGTCGCGCTGCCGCCGACGGCTCTGGGCAAGGATTACCCGGAGCGCCCGATCGCCCGGACCCCGAGCCGCACGGGGTTCCAGCTCTCGGCCCGGGGCTATCTCGGCCTCACCCTCGGCTGGGTCGAGGGGATCGAGGTCAACGTGCTCGGCGCGGTGGCGGGGCTCGACCTGCGCCGCCCGGCCCTGAAGCTGCCGGGCTGGGGCCGCATCGGCATGGACCCGGCCGGCGCGACCGAGACGCTGATCGCCCCGACCGCGAGCAGCTGACCGAGACGAGGGCGCAGCCGGCCGGGCCGCGCCCCTTACCCCTCCAGCCCCGGCCAGATCACCCAGTGCAGGTCCGGCGTCTCGGGAAACAGCCGGCGGTGCTGGCTCACCGCGTAGTTGTCGGTCATGCCGGCGATGAAGTCGGCGACGCGGCGCGGGGTGCGGGGGTCGTCGGGGCCGGCGAGGCCCGCGCTCCACTCCTCGGGCATCCGGGTCGGGTCGCGCCGGAAGGCCGAGAACAGATCGTCGACGATCGAGGCGGCGCGGCGGCGCACCGCCATCACGCCGGGATGGCGGTACATCCGGGCGAACAGGAAGGTCTTGATGTCCCGGTCGGCCGCGGCCATCGCCTCCGAGAAGGCGACCACCGGGGCCGGGGCGTGGCGGATCGCGGCGGCGTCGGCCGGCCGGAGATCGGCGAGGCGCCGCTCGGCCTCGGCGATCACGTCCTCGACGAAGCGGGTGATGACCCGGCGGGCGAGCTCGTGCACCACCCGCGAGCGCTCGAGGCCCGGATAGGTGCGGCGGATCTCGTCGAGGAGGCCGGCGAGGAACGGCACCTCCGCGAGGTCGTCGAGGGAGAAGAGGTCGGCGCGCAACCCGTCGTCGAGGTCGTGGGCGTCGTAGGCGATGTCGTCGGCGAGCGCCGCGACCTGGGCCTCGGGGCCGGCGAAGGTCGCGAGCTCGAGGTCGTTGAGCGCGTTGTACTCGGTGATCGCGACCGGGATCCCGCCCTCGGCGTAATGCGGCGTCGGGCGGCCGTCCGGGGTCAGGAGCGGGCCGTTGTGCTTGACGAGGCCCTCGAGGGTCTCCCAGGTCAGGTTGAGCCCGTCGAAGGTGGCGTAGCGCCGCTCCAGCCGGGTCACCAGGCGCAGGGCCTGGGCGTTGTGGTCGAAGCCGCCGTGATCGCGCATGCAGGCGTGCAGCGCGTCCTCGCCGGTATGGCCGAAGCAGGTGTGGCCGAGGTCGTGGGCGAGCGCCAGCGCCTCGGCCAAGTCCTCGTCGAAGCCGAGCGCGCGGGCGAGCGCCCGGGCGATCTGGCTCACCTCCAGGGTGTGGGTCAGGCGGGTGCGGTAATGGTCGCCCTCGTGGTGGACGAAGACCTGGGTCTTGTGCTTGAGCCGCCGGAAGGACGCCGAATGCACGATCCGGTCGCGGTCGCGCTGGAAGTCCGTGCGGGTCGGCGAGGCGCCCTCGGGGATCAGCCGCCCGCGCGACGCGAACGGGTCGCTGCCGTAGGGGCCCGCCAGCGCTCGCCTGTCCGTCTCACGTTCCAGCCCCCCGATCGCATCCCTGCGCCGCCGTCGCGGCGCAGCTCGTCCGTGACCACTCTCGCGCCGCCGTCGCGGCGCAGGCGTCCATGACCATTCTCGCGCCGCTGTTGCGGCGCACGCTCTCAATTCTTATGTTGCCATCGCACGCCGGACCCCCACCCGAGAAGCCGTCGATGACCCCGATCACCCTGACGTCCCGCGCCGCCCGCCGCATCAACGAGATCATGGGCTCCGAGCCGCCCGGCTCTATGCTGCGCATCAGCGTGAATGGCGGCGGCTGCTCCGGGTTCCAGTACGCCTTCGACATCGCGCAGGACCGCACCGACGACGACCTGGCGGTGGAGCAGGACGGCGCCACGGTCCTGGTCGATCCGACCTCGCTCCCGTACATGGAGGGCGCGACGATCGACTTCGTCAACGACCTGATCGGCCAGTCGTTCAAGATCGAGAACCCGCAGGCCACCGCCTCCTGCGGCTGCGGCACCTCGTTCTCCCTCTAGGCTCCACTTTCTGTCTCTCTCGATCCCGGGACGTTCCGCCATGACCCGCTCTCTCACAACGGGCGTGGCCCGGGCCGCGCTCGGTGTCTTCGCCTGCACGACGGTCGCCGCCGGCCTGCCGGCGGCCGTGCCGCTCCTCGCCGGCCCGGCGCTCGCACAAGGGGCGCCGGGACAAGGCGCGACCGTCGCCCTCGACGAGGTGGTGGTGCCGCTGGGACCGGTGACCCTGAAGGCGCCGAAGCTCGAACTGCGCGGCACCGGCCTGTCGCGGGACGAGGCGCGGGCCATCCTCGATCCGGCCGGGCCCGCCCCGTGGCGGACCCGCCTCGACACGCTCTCCGCCCGCGAGATCGTGATCCCGGTCCTGCGCGTCGAGCAGCCGGCGGGCGGGCGCGTCCAGGTCGCGGTCTATCACGACGTCGTCGCGCGCGACGTGACCGCGGGCCGGATCGGCACGCTCGAGGCCGGCGGCGCGACGCTGACGGTCGAGGGGCCGGGGCCCGACGCCGCCGGCGCCTACGGCCGCCTGAGCGCCCGCGAGATCGACCTTCCGGGCCTCGCGCGCCTGTTCACCGAGGCCGGCGGGCCCGACGCGGCGCCGATCCGGGTCTATGGCGGGATCACCGCCGAGGACATCGCGCTCACCGGCCCCGACGGGGCGGCCTTCCGCATCGCCCGGATCGACGCCCGCGACCTCGCCGCCCGGCCGACCACGATCCCGTGGGGCGAGACGGTCCGGGCGCTGGCGGAGGGCGCGGGCAAGGACGCGGCCGAGAAGCCCGGGAACCCGGAGCGGGCGCGCATGGCGGGCCTCGCCGCGGACCTCCTCGACGGGATCGGCCTCGGCGGGCTCGAGATCAGCGGCATCACCCTCGCGGCGCCCGGCGGCGGGCCGAAGCCGAACCCGGTCCAGGCGAGCCTCGCCCGGCTGAGCTACGCGCCCGAGGGCGGCACCGGCCTGATGAAGGCCGAGGGCCTGAAGGTCGAGGCCGCGTCCGGCCAGGTCGCGTTGAAGGGGCTGTCCCTCTCCGGCCTGTCGCTGAAGCCGGTGCTGGAAGGCCTGCGCCGCGCCGCCGCCGGCCCGCTCGACCCGGCCGAGATGCGCCGCTACGCCCCCTCCCTCGCCCGCATCGCCTTCGACGCCCTCGACGTGGATCTGCCGGCCCAAGGTGCGGATCCGCTCGCCGCCTCGTCGGGTCCGCTGCGCTTTTCCGTGCGCGGCGGCAGCCTCGACATGAGCGAGCCGCGCGACGGCGTGCCGACCGCCTCGCGCCTCGTCGTCGACGGCTTCACCACCGCGGTCCCGCCCGGCACCACGGCGCCGGTCCTCTCCGACCTCGCCGGCCTCGGCTACACCGCCCTCGACCTCTCCGGCCGGATCGACGCCCGCTGGGACGAGGCGGCCCGGGAGGTGAGCCTGCGGGACGTGACCATCTCGGCCAAGGACATGGGCACCGCGCGGATCACCGGCACGATCGGCGGGATCGGCAAGGAGGTGTTCGACCCCGAGCCGATGGTGTCGTCCCTGGCCTTGCTCGGCGCCAGCGCCAAGTCCCTGGGCCTCACCCTGGAGAATGGCGGCCTGTTCCAGCGCTTCGTCGACCAGCAGGCCAAGGCCCAGAGCCTCAAGCCCGAGGAGCTGCAGCGCGAGTACGGCACCGCCGCGATGCTGGGGATCCCCGCCGTCCTCGGCGGCTCGCCCTCCGCCAGGGCGCTCGGCGCAGCGGTGTCGCGCTTCGTGGTCAAGCCCGGCCGCCTCTCGGTCAACGCGGCCGCCAAGGATCCGGGCGGGCTCGGCCTGATGGATTTCAGCTCCGCCCCGAGCCCGGGCAAGATCTTCGACCGCCTGACGGTCGACGCGACCGCGGAGTGAGAGACCGGATCCTCAAGGGATCTGCAGCCGCCACTTGGTCTCGCGATAGCTCTCCGGGGTCGTGGCCGCCTTCGTGGCCGCACCCGGCTTCGTGACCGGGCTCAGGGCGTCGCGACCGGGCGGCGGACGCCGCTCGGCGCGCTGCTTCTGGGCCGTCGGGTCGAAGGTCGCCGCCGGCCGCGACTGACGCGCGCTCTCCAGGCAGAGTCTCTGCGCCGTCGGGTCCGCGATGAGCGTGCAGGCCGCAACGTCGTTCGTTGCCGGCACGGACTGCGCGAGGGCGCCCGTCGCGGCCAGGGCCGCCAGGAGGAACATGAGTGGCCCGTGCAACGACATGGTCTTCTCCCTTTCTGCGACATAGCGAAGATAAAGTGTCTCTCACAAAACTCCCGATCACCGTCGCCGCTCGCTGTGGCGGGGTCCGCGCAGCGGGAGTTTTGTGAGGTGCACTAGGACGACGGCGGGCCGCCCCTTGGTTCGGTCTGCAATCGAACCGAAGACTCAACGAACCGCTGCCTGAGCCGGTTTCATACTAAATTAATCTTACTGTTGAATTAACCATACTGGCCTTCGCGCTGGAACGCGGGCGAGGTGGGACGGAAACGTGATGAGACGGATGCGCGGGCTCGCTCTCGGACTCTCGCTGCTGGGCCTGCCGGCAGGCCTCGGCGCCTGCGCGCGCTACGACTACACCGGATCGCTCGGGATCCGTCCGGCGGTCGGCACCCTGACCAATACGGGCCAGGAGCTCGCCACCTTGCCTCCGGCCCCGGCCGCGCCGCTGAACGTCGCGGTCTACGACTTCCAGGACCTGACGGGCCAGAACAAGTCGTCGGTCCGGGTCGGCTTCCCGGAATTCTCCCGCGCCATCACGCAGGGTGCCTCGGCGATCCTCGTCGACGCGCTCAAGACCGCCGGCCAGGGCTGCTGGTTCAACGTCGTGGAGCGCGGCTACCTCGACAGCCTGCTGCGGGAGCGCAAGCTGATCCAGGACACCTACGCCTTCCTCAAGCGCGATCCCAAGGACCTGATCGACCCCCTGAGGTTCGCCGAGTACATCGTCACCGGCGGCGTCGTCTCCTACGATTCGCCGACCCAGGCGGCATCGGGCAGCGTGCTGTTCGGCGGCTACGGCGGCGGCCTCAACCAGAGCAAGGACCTCGTCACCGTCAACCTGCGCCTCGTGCGCGTGCGCGACGGCGTCGTGGTCACCTCGATCAACGCCTCGCGCCCGATCGTGACCGCGGGGGCGAATGCCAGCGTCACCCGCGTCCTCGGCCGCCGCATCCTCGACGCCCAGGTGGCGGCGAGCTTCCAGGAGGCGGTGCAGACCGCCGTGCGCGAGGCGATCGAGGCCAGCGTCTACGAGCTCGTCCGCCAGGGCAGCGCCCGCGGCATCTGGATGCGCAAGGTGCCCGCCTCCCCCACACCTGCTCCCGACAAGACGCCGACGGCGCGCGCACCGCGCAAGCCGGACGACGCGCCGCGCCGCGGCGAGACCGCGCCCGCCCCGATCCGGACCGGGACGCTGGCGCCGGCCGGCCGCCTGGCCGAACTCAGGAGAAGCGACGTCGCGAGCCCGGCGGTGAACTGATACGAGATCCGGAAGATTACTTCCGGATCTCGTATCACCAGCCCGCGCGGCGCTTGAGCGACGCTGATTTCCGCATCGCGACGCGATCGGCCGGAAATCGTATGACGCCGCCTACGGCATGGCGATCTGCTGGGCGCGGACCGCGTTGACGACGCCCTGCTGCCGGACGTCGAGGTTCGGCGCGACGCCGAGCTGGTAGACCGAGGCGCGGTTGGCGAGTCCGGTTTGGGCGACGCTCAGGGGAGCGGGATCCGGCCCGATCGCCACGATCTCGGTGACGGTGGTGTGACCGGTCGTGGCCGTCAGGGTGTAGGAGCGGGTGTGGAACGGGCTCCGCGCCTGGATCACGTGGAGGTAGTTGCGGGTGCTGGCCTGCTGCACCGAGAGGCCCTGGGCCCCGGCCTCGCCCGCCTGGAACAGGAGGTGGGACAGGGCCAGGCCCGCCAGCATGGTCGTGCGCGTCATCGCTCGCTCCCGAGGAAGATCGGGAGGGTCGCGCAGGTACGTAAAGATTCAGCCGTGCGGGCGCGGCGGGCTCCCGGCCCGCGATCACGGCATGCGCAGGCTGCCCCGCGGCAGGACGGTCTCGTATTGGCCGATGAAGGCGGAGTTGGTGCGGCCGGTCTGTGCGATGCCGGCACGCGGGTTCGCACCGGCCTGCATGATCCCGGCCATGTTCGACTGGCCCGTCTGCGTGACGGTCGTCGGCCTGACCTGCGGGCCGACCTGAATCACGCCGTAGACGTTGGCCTGGCGCATCTGCGTGACGCTCAGCGCCTGCGCGTGAACCGCGCCCGCGACGAGGCCCGCCGCCAGCCCGGCCAGGATGCCCAGCCCGGCGGGAAAGCCCGATCCGCCCTGAAGGCCCAGATTGGCCAAGACGCCCAGCCCTCTCATGGCACTCACTCCCGGCCTCCGTGCTCGTCCCGATCGCCCCGGCAGCGCCGCGGCGCGCCGTCGAGGGGTGCGAACGCCGCCCCGCGGGAACGCGGCGGCGTCGGCTGGATCGCGGGCGCCGCGATCGTCGCTCGGAGCGGCCCGCTCCGGACGTCGCCGCGCCTTTACGGCATGTAGCTCGGGCGGGGGCCGGTCTGGATCACGCGGGCGCCGTTGGAATAGCCGTACTGGCTGATGCCGGCGGCGTTGTCGGGGCCGCGCTGGCGGATCCCGGCACCGTTGAAGGTGCCGTTCTGTGACGTGATCGCCGTGTTGCTCAGGCCGCGCTGGGCGGTATAGGCGCCGTTATACACGCCGTTCTGGTTGATGATGGCGGTGTTCCCGGCGAGAGCGGCGGTCGCCGTGACCAGGGACGCGATGCCGACGACAGCGAGAGTGCGCAGAAACATCTTGTTGATCCTCCGAGGACGGCCGCTTTAGACGCGCGCCTTGTGTCGTTTCAAGAAACGACATACGCCTCGTTAACTATCTTTTAACCGTTAGGCAATGTCGGAATCCTGACAACTGGCACAAGGGAGTCTTTCTCGGGCCCGGCAACCGGACCGGCTTGGAGCAATCAAGTGCAGCGAGTCACCCGCTCGGGCACGGAAATCGACCAAGGCTGACAATACGCTACCCGACTATAATATACTTGATGCGTATCAATTATTATTTATGCTACATTTATATTTATCGACGTCGCCGACACGACGACGAAATTGCCGCAGAATCGCCGCCATGGCTGTCTGGCTACTCGGCTACATTCGACCGGAACAAGGAGGAAACACTTGAAGCGGCTGCGCATCCGCGCCGTACGTAGTTTTCCACCTGATCGTCTCGCCATCCCGCGACGGCCGGGGGAACCGTTCCCTTCTCGCGCGGGACCGTCAGGGAAAGGGTCGCGCCCCTCGCAGCCTCCCGACGCTCTCCCCGGACAAGGCTGCCCTGCCTCGGGCGAGGGCCGGGCGACGGCGCGCGACGCCGGGGGGTTGCCGCTCGCGGGGCTCCCGGCCCGGAGGCCGGATGCGCCGCGGCGCCTTCGTCAGTACGCGTTCTCGGTCTTGAACAGCGCCAGCGGGGTCATCGCCAGGATCTGGAGGTCGAAGAAGACCGACCAGTTCTCGATGTAGTACAGGTCGTGCTCGACCCGGCGCTGGATCTTCTCGTTGGTGTCGGTCTCGCCGCGCCAGCCGTTGATCTGGGCCCAGCCGGTCATCCCGGGCTTCACCTTGTGGCGGGCGAAGTAGCCGTCGACGACCTGGTCGTAGAGGGTGTTGGCGGCCTTGGCCTGGAGGGCGTGCGGGCGCGGCCCGACGAGCGACAGGTCGCCCTTCACCACGTTGATGAGCTGGGGCAGTTCGTCGAGCGAGCTCTTTCGGATGAAGCGGCCGACCCGGGTCACCCGCGGGTCGCCCTTGGTGACGACCTTGGCGGCGGCGTGGTCGCACTGGTCGGTGTACATCGACCGGAACTTGTAGACGTCGATGACCTCGTTGTTGAAGCCGTGGCGCTTCTGGCGGAAGAAGACCGGGCCCGGCGAGGTGAGCTTCACGGCGAGCCCCACCGCCAGCATCACCGGCGAGAGCAGGACGAGCAGGATCGCGCCGACCACGCGGTCGAACACGCCCTTGACCACCACGTCCCAGTCGGCGATCGGGCGGTCGAACACGTCGAGCACCGGCACCGAGCCGAGATAGGAGTAGCTGCGCGGGCGAAGCCGGAGCTTCGAGGCGTGGGCCGAGAGGCGGATGTCGACCGGCAGGACCCAGAGCTTGGCCAGCATCTGCAGGATGCGCGCCTCGGCCGAGATCGGCAGCGTGAACACGATCAGGTCGACCTTGGTGCGCCTGGCATAGGTGACGAGGTCGCTGACGGTGCCGAGCTTCGGGTAGCCGGCGACCACGTCGGCGGAGCGGCCGTCGTTGCGGTCGTCGAACAGGCCGACCACCTTGAGGCCGGAATCGCCCTGCGCCTCGATCGCCCGGATCAGGGCCTCGGCCGGCTCGCCCCCGCCGACCACGGCGACGCGCCGGTCGAAGCGGCCGCGCCGCATCTGGGCGCTCACCACCATCGACAGCACGAGGCGCTCGGTGACCATGAGCGCCAGGCCGCCGCCGTAGACGCTGAACAGCCACAGCCGCGAGTACTGGTCGCCGATCTTGGCGAAGAACAGCACGGTGGCGGCGACCAGCATCACCAGCGACCAGCCGAGCACCACCCGGGCGCCGACGCTGAAGAAGGCCCGGAACGCCCGGATGCCGTAGGCGCCGAGCGCCTGGAGCACCAGCACGTTGAGGGCGGCAAGACCCAGGATCGCCGCGACGTAGCCGAGATGCAGCGGCACGATCCCGGCGAGCAGCCAGCGCTGGGCGCACAGGCCGGCGAGCGCGACGAGGACGAACTCGACCGCCCGGACGCAGCCGGTGAACACCACCGGCGAGACGACCGGATCCGGCCGCACCGGCGCCACCGTCTCGGCGGGCGGCACCGCCTCGCGGCCGGACTGCCCGGCCGCCACGGTCTTCAGGATGTCGCGGACGTCGAACGCACTCATGGTACGGTTCTCATGGTACGATTCTCACGGCACTGTTCCGGTCCCGGATCGCGGCGGGCGAGGCCGCCGCGTACGGGGTCTGTCGCGAGCCTGCCCGCCGGGACTGAGGGAAGGCTTAAGGCGACCGCGAAGAGATTGTTGAAAATCGACGATGTCCGGCCGCCTCAGCCGCGCCGGTCCCGCGCCGCGGCGTAGCCGGCGAGCCCGTCCTCGGCCATCCGGTTCATCGAGAAGCGGCAGCGGACGAAGGCGCTGAGCGCCGCCGCCTCGCCGCGGCGCTCCTCCGGATCCTGGTCGATCTTGCGCAGGATCGCCCCGGCCAGCGCCGCGGCGTCGCGCGGCGGCACCAGCGCGGGGGCGGCGGGGCCGAAGATCTCCGGGATGCCGCCGACGTCGGTCGAGACCAGGGGCTGGGCCCCCGCGGCCGCCTCGAGGATCACGTAGGGCAGCGATTCGGCGAGCGAGGGCACCACCATCACGGTGGCGCGGCTCAGGGCGGCGCGGATCGGCTGGGGCGGCTCGAACTGCACGTCCCGCGCGAGGCCGAGGGCGGCGACGCGCGCGCGCAGGGCGGCCTCGTCCGGCCCCGAGCCGACGACCAGGAGGGTCAGGCGCCGCCCCTGCTCCCGGCGCAGGCGCGCCAGGGCCTCGAACAGCACCGGCACGCCCTTCGCCTCGCGCAGCTCGCCGATATAGACGAGGTCGAACGGGTCGGAGCTCGCGACGATCGGGGCGAACTCCGCCGCGCCGATGCCGTTGTGCACCACCCGCACCAGCCGGTCGGTCGGCCCGACATAGGCCCGGTAGCGCCCGGCGATGTAGTCGCTCTCGAACAGGAACACGTCGGTGCGGCGGGTGAGCAGGCCCTCCGCCCGCATGTAGAGGCGGTGCAGCGGCGTCCCGGGGCGGTAGTTGAAGCTGCCGCCGTGCGGCGTGTAGGCCCGGACCGGGCGCGCCCGCGGCCCGACCGGCGCCAGGCGGGCGAACAGGCCGCCCTTGGAGCCGTGCCCGTGCAGCACGGTGGGCACGGCGCGGCCCACCAGGCGGGAGAGCGCGGCGAGCGCCGCGAGGTCGCTCGGATGCGGGTTGCGGCGCATCGGCACCCGGGTGACGCCGAGGGCGAGGTGCGGCGTCAGCTCGGCGAGGGCCGCCTCGGCCCGGGCGCCGCCGGTGCTCGCGTCGCAGAACAGGCCGACCGCGTGGCCGGCCTGCGCCTGCAGCCGCGCGACGTCGACCACGTGGCGGAACAGGCCGCCGACCGGGGCGCGGAACACGTGCAGGATCCGCTCCCGCGGGGCATCCGCCGCCCGGGGCGTCGGCGCGGCGTCCGACGGGGCGGTGTCTGCGGCGAGGCGACGATGGGAGGCGGCCACGGGCGTGTCCTCGAGACGGATGACGGCGCCGCGGCGCGCGGCAGCCTCCATCTCGCCCGAAGCCCGTGGCCGGGAGGTTAAGGGCGCGCCCGCAAGTCGAGCCCGGCCCGGTATCGCTGGCTGCGTGGTTAACGACCGGTCACGCGCAAGACGAGCCGTGCGGCTCGACCGCCGGACCTCAGAACCAGCGCTCCTTGACGACGATCGTGTCGCCGGGCCGGACCGGGTAGGTCATCGGAACGATGCCGGAGACGAGGCCGGTCGGCCCCTCGCGGGTGAGCACGGCGTAGTCGCGGGCGGCGCGCGGGCCGAAGCCCGCCGCGATCGCGACCGCCGTCTCGACCGTCATGCCGCTGACATAGGGGTACTGGCCCGAGGTCGTGACCTCGCCCAGGATGAAGAACGGCCGGTAGATGTCGACCTCGACGGTGACGTGCGGCTCGCGCACGAACCCCTCGCGCAGGCGCGCCTCGATGGCGCGGGCGGCCTGGGCCGTGCTGCCGCCGGCGACCTTGATCGGGCCGATCAGCGGCAGGGCGATGCGCCCGGCGCCGTCCACCGCGTAAATGTTCGAGAGGTTGTCCTGCCCGAACACGATCACCCGCAGCTTGTCGCCCGCGGCGAGCGAGTAGGCGGCGCCGACCGAGCCCGTGCCGGTCTCGTCGAGCAGCGCCGTGCGGTATTCCGGCCGCAGGCAGCCGCCGAGCGCGAGGGTGGTCGCCATGCCTGCGAGGAGGGCGCGTCGGTTCATCGCTTCCGGCCAGTCCAAATCGTGTCGGCGGGGTGTTGTCCCCAGCTCTAGGGCGCCGTGGTTAATGAAGTCTGACGCACGGGACCGCCTGTCCGGGACCGGATCGTCGCCGCCGGGAGGGCCTTAACTCGCCCGCAACCTTAATCGGGTGTTCTCGCGCCGAAGGCCCTCCCCGGGTCGTCTTCCCGCTCCCCGACCGACGGTCCACCATGCCCCGCGTGTTCTCCTTCGCCGAGCGGTCGCATTCCCGCCTGCCCGACCGCCTCGCCGGGAAGGGCCGGAAGGCCGCCCGCACGCCGCAGCCCCCGGCGGCGGACGCCGAGGCCGGGCCGGCGCGGGGAGCCGAGGACGGCCTCAGCCTCGGCGATGTCGGGCGCCTGCTGCGGCGGCGCAAGCTGGTCATCCTGCTGCCGACGCTCGCGGCCTTCGGGCTCTCCGTCGCCTTCGTGCAGGTGGTGACGCCGCGCTACACCGCCGAATCCAAGATCCTGCTCGAGAGCCGCGACAGCGCGCTCACGCGGCTGCAGCAGGATCGCGGCGAGCTGCCCCAGCCGATCGACGAGCAGGCCGTGGCGAGCCAGGTCCAGGTGGTGATGTCGCGCGACCTCGCCCGCGAGGCGATCAAGCAGCTCGGCCTCGTCGGCAACCCCGAATTCGATCCCCTGGTCCAGGGCGTCGGCGGGCTCCAGCAGGTGCTGGTGATGCTCGGCCTCGCCCAGAACCCCCTCGACCGCGACCCGCTCGACCGGGTGCTCGAGAAGTACTACGAGCGGCTCCTGGTCTATCCCGCCGGCAAGTCGCGCATCCTGACGGTCGAGTTCCGCTCGAAGGATCCCGAGCTGGCGGCGAGGGCCGCCAACCTGATCTCGGACCTCTACCTCTCCTCGCTCGCCGCCGCGAAGGTGGACACCGCCCGCTACGCCTCGACCTGGCTCGGCTCGAACATCGAGGCCCTGCGCAGCCGCGTCTCGGAGGCCGAGGCGAAGGTCGAGACGTTCCGGGCCCGCAACGGGCTGATCGGCAGCGGCGGCACGGCCAACCAGCCGCTCGCCGCCCAGCAGCTCGCCGAGCTCTCGACCCAGCTGACCCAGGCCCGCGCCGCCCAGGCCGATGCCGGCGCCAAGGCCAAGCTGATCCGCGAGATGCTGAAGGACGGCCGCGGCTTCGAGATCCCGGACGTCGCCAACAACGAGCTGATCCGCCGCCTGGTCGAGCAGCGCATCGGCCTGAAATCCCAGCTCGCCCTCGAGGCCCGCACGCTGCTGCCGCAGCATCCGCGCATGAAGGAGCTGAGCGCCCAGCTCGAAGGCCTCGAGACGCAGATCCGCGCCGCCGCCGACCGCACCGTGCGGGCGCTCGAGAACGATTCCCGCATCGCCGGCAGCCGGGTCGAGAGCCTCCAGGCGGCGGTGGACGCCCAGCGCACCGTGGTCGCCAAGGCGAACGGCGACGAGGTCGCGCTGCGGGCGCTGGAGCGCGAGGCGAAGGCCCAGCGCGAGCAGCTCGAATCCTATCTCGGCCGCTTCCGCGAGGCCGCGGCCCGCGACGCGGCGAGCGCAGCCCCCGCCGATGCCCGCGTGGTCTCCCGCGCGGTGGTGCCCGACCTGCCCTCCTTCCCCAAGAAGCTGCCGATCATCGTCTTTGCCACCGTCATCGCCTTCCTGTTCGCCGTCGGCGGCGTGGTGGCGAAGGCGCTACTCGCCGGCGATCCCCCGGGCCGCGGCCGGGGCCGCCCGCCCGTGCGCCGGCGCGAGGCCGAGCCGCAGCCGGACGCCTCCTTCGTCGCGGCCCCGCGCCCCTTGCCGGCGATGCCCGCGGCGGCCTCCGCCGCCCTCGCGCCCGAGCCGGAGGTGATCGCGAGCCCCACACCCAATCCCGCAGCGGAGCCGGCGCCGCCCGCCGAGCCGGTCCCCGCGGTCGCGCAAAATCCCGCGCCGGCGCCGGCCGCCCGGGCGCCGTTCGAGGCGCGCTACGACCTCGACGTGCTGGTGGCCCGGCTCGACGCGATCGAGACCGCGAGCGGCGGACGGCGGGTGCTGCTCGTCGGCACCGGCGACGAGGCGGATCTCGACGGCCTCGCCCGCAGCCTCGGCCGCGCGGCCGTGCTGCACGGCCGCGCCCTGATGGTGCGCCTCGATGGCCCGCGGGGCGCGCAACCGGGCCTGACCGACCTCGTCGCCGGGCGCGCCGACTTCACCACGGTGATCCAGGCCGATGCCGGACCGCGCCTCAACCTGATCGGCCGCGGCCGCGGCGGGCCCGAGGCCCTGATCGCCGGGCGCGACGCGCTCGGGCTCACCTTCGATGCGCTGGGCGAGGCCTACGACTGGGTGATCGCCTGCCTCGGCGACGGCTTCGAGGCCGAGACCTGGCCCCTGGTGAGCGCGCTCGCGGCGTGGATGGACGCGGTGGTGATCGCCTCGAACGCCGAGGCCGACGACCCGCGCCTCGTCGGCCTGTTCGACACCGCCGAGGCCGCCGGGGTGCCGGAGGTGATCGTCGCCCGGGACCGGGTGCCGGCCCAGGTCGAGATGCCGTCCTACCCGCTGCGCCGGACGGCGTGAGGCGCCAAGCGGCGGATCTCGCTTCAGCTGCCAGTGGAGGCAGGGAGTGACGGCCGGCGCCGGTGGATCACGGCGCGACGCCTTCGGGGTCGACCTGGCCGGGGCAGGGTCACCGGCCTCCGATCAGTTGCCGAACCATTGCGTTGCAACCCGCTCGGCGACCGCCTCGTCGGGGGAGGCCTCGCTCGCCCAGGCGACGATCCCGTCGGGCCGCACGAGCAGGGCGCACAAGCCCAGCCGGTCCCGCACGTCCGCCGCGACATAGCTCAGCCGTGCGGAGCGCCGGTCCGCGAGGGCCTGGAGAGGCGCATTCCGGTCGAAGTCCAGGAGCAAGCCCTTGCCGGAGCGCAGGAGGCTGCCGACCCGTCGCCCGTCGCTCAGCACGAAATCGGGAACGCCGCACCCGACCAGCGGATGATCGCTGCCGAGATCGTAGCGGAGCGTGACGCCCCACGAGCGTTCGGCGAAGTAGGTTGCGCCGTCCGGCGTCTCGATGAGGTCGCGGATGATGGCTTCGAGGGCCCGCGAGCTCCGGCTCGGCCGCATCAGTGCGACCTGGGCCCGCGACCAGTCGAGCACGCGCGCACCGACCGGGTGACGCTCGCGCTCGTAGCTGTCGAGGAGGTCCGCCGGCGCGTCACCACGGATCGTGGCTGCCAGCTTCCAGCCCAGGTTCATCGCATCGCCGAGACCGAGATTGAGGCCCTGGCCCCCGAGGGGCGAATGGATGTGCGCCGCATCGCCGGCCAGCAGCACGCGGCCGTCGCGGTACGCGCTCGCCTGACAGGCGCGGTCGGTCCAGGTCGCGGCCAGTTCGAGCCTGGTTACCGCGACATCGGTGCCCGAGATCCGGCGCAGGACCGCCTCGACGTGCCCGCGCGTGATCGGCGCGGAGCGATGGAAGGCGCCGCCGTCGAAATCCGCCATGCCGATCGTGCCGGGCGGCGTGAACGTGTACATGCCCTCGGCGGTGTAGTGGCGGCCGGGCTCGAGCGCGTCGGCGTCGGCCAGCTCGGCCTGGGCCGAGTAGCCCGTGAATTCCGGCTCGGTGCCCGCAAAGCCGATGCCCGCCGCCTTGCGCACCACGCTGCGGGCGCCGTCGCAACCGACGAGCCAACGTCCCCGGAATTCCCCGCCGCCCGCCTGGACGACGACGGCCTCGCCCGTCCGGACGAAGCCCCGGACTCCCCCGCCCCGCAGGATCTCGACCCCCGATGCCTCTGCGCGCGCGGTCAGGACGGCTTCGATGCTCGCCATCTCCGCAGCGAGGGTGCCGACCGGGCCGGGAAGGCGACGAGGCCAGCGCGCGGCGTCGACCTGATCGTGGAAGAACTGGATGCCGGCGAAGTGGCCCGCCGGGCGGCGGGACCGCGTCATCCAATGCGCCGCCTCCGCCGGGGCGCGGACGGCCATGTCGGCCACGATCCCGTCCAGCAGGCCGCGTCGATCCAGGCTCTCGATCGTCGGGACCGACAGGCCGCGGATCCCGAACGGGGCGCGCTTCAACGGCGAGGACGGATCGCGGGCCCGTTCGAGGACCAGCACGGAGCAGCCGGCCAGCGACAGCTCACAGGCGAGGAACAGGCCGACGGGGCCTGCGCCGGCGATGATCGTATCGTAGAGGGTCGTCGATGCGGGCATGGTCGGACTCCGGGGTCGATGTTCGACCGGAGCGTTTCCCGAACCCGAAACCCGCGCGGACGAACGGTCGGGCGCGCGAGCGCGTCCTTCGTTCGCCGTGGGGATCCAAGGCACGAGGCCAAAGACCAGAGCTTTCGTTACCGAAAGGACTTGGGCTTACCAAACCAAGTCTGCCTTTTCCGACATCGCGACCTTAGCGCACCGGCGACCGGGCTGCAACGGCCACGCCACGCCGTGGAGACATGCCTGGATTCCGGCAGGGCTCGCATACGGGTGCGGCCCGGTGCGTCTCCGCCGCCCGGCATGAGGCGAGGGTGGGAAACACCCGCTTTCGGGCAGAGAGGCAGGGCCCCGCTCGCCGCCCCCGGCGACGGCAGGCCGATCGGGCCTGATCCCGGCACGGGTAGCGAATTCCTGCCTCGTCATCCCCGGGCCGCGCAGCGGAGCCCGGGATGACGAGGGAGGGCGCCGAATCGGCCGGCCCGCGCCGGGCGGGTGCGCCCCCATCCGCGGAGGACCGGCCCACCGGGTTCCGTCCCCATCGAGCCCGGGCGCGGCATCCACCGCATCCGGGCCGGCTCACGCTCCGGGGGCCGTTCGCTCAGACGTCGTCCGCGGCGAAGCGGCCGTGGCAGTGCTTGTACTTCTTGCCCGAGCCGCAGGGGCAGGGCTCGTTGCGCCCGACCCGGCCCCAGGTGGCGGCGTCGTCGGGGTTGCGCTCCAGCACCGGGGCGTCGGGGTTGAGCGCCTGGCCGGCGAACTCGTAGGCGCCCCCTCCCCCACCGGCCGCACCCTCCGCGTAGGCGAACTCGTTCTCGCCGGTGACGGGGTCGAGGTGCTGGGCGAACATCGGCGGCAGCGTCTGGGCCTCCGGCTCCTGGTACATGATCTCGACCCGCATCAGCTGGCCGGTCACCTGCTCGCGCAAGTTGCCGACGAGGCCGTTGAACAGGTCGAACGCCTCCGACTTGTACTCGTTGAGCGGATCGCGCTGGGCGATGCCGCGCCAGCCGATCACCTGGCGCAGGTGGTCGAGGGTGACGAGGTGCTCGCGCCAGAGGTGGTCGAGGCTCTGGAGCAGAACCTGCTTCTCGACGTAGGCCATCACCTCGGGCGTGTTGCGGGCGGTGCGCTCGGCGTAAGCCTCGTCGGCGGCCTTGCGCAGGCGCTCGCGGATCTCCTCGTCGGCGATGCCCTCTTCCTTGGCCCAGTCCTCGACCGGCACGTCGAGGTTGAGGTCGCGGGTGACGCTCTCGCGCAGGCCCGCGATGTCCCACTGCTCCGGATAGGCGTCCTCCGGCACGTGGCGCGCCACCACGTCCTCGATCACGCCCTGGCGCATCTCGTCGACGGTCTCGCGCACGCTGTCCTGCGCCATGAACTCGCGGCGCTGCTCGAACACGACCTTGCGCTGGTCGTTCATGACGTTGTCGTACTTGAGCACGTTCTTGCGCATGTCGAAGTTGCGCGCTTCGACCTTCTGCTGCGCCTTGGCGATCGCCTTGTTGATCCAGGGGTGGATGATCGCCTCGCCCTCCTCGAGCCCGAGGCGCTGGAGCATGCCGTCCATGCGGTCGGAGCCGAAGATCCGCATCAGGTCGTCCTGAAGCGAGAGGTAGAACTTCGAGCGGCCGGGATCGCCCTGGCGGCCGGAGCGGCCGCGGAGCTGGTTGTCGATGCGCCGGCTCTCGTTGCGCTCGGTGCCGACGATGTAGAGGCCGCCCGGAAGGGGGTTCTTGCGGCCGGCGGCCGGGTCGGCGGGCTCGCCCGAGGCCAGCACCCGGGCGCGGTTCTGGTCGATCTCGGCCTTGAGGCCGGCGATGCGGGCGTCGCGCTCCGGCCCCTCGGGGACGTTGGCGAGCTCCTGCTCGATGCGCATGTCGAGGTTGCCGCCGAGCTTGATGTCGGTGCCGCGCCCGGCCATGTTGGTGGCGATGGTGATCGCGCCCGGCACGCCGGCCTCGGCCACGATGTAGGCCTCCTGCTCGTGGAAGCGGGCGTTCAGCACCGCGAAGCGCTTGGTCACCCGGCCCTCGCGGGCGGCGGCGTAGACGTCCTCGAGCGCCGACGGGTCGCTGTAGTCGAGCGGCTTGTAGCCGTGCTGCTGAAGCAGCGACGCGAGGTGCTCCGAGCGCTCGATCGACCCGGTGCCGACCAGCACCGGCTGCAGGCGCGAATGCGCCCGGTCGATCTCCTTGATGATCGCGGCGTACTTCTCGTCGACGGTGCGGTAGACCTCGTCGTCCTCGTCGACGCGCTCGACCTCCTTGTTGGTCGGAATCTCGACCACTTCGAGGTTGTAGATCTCCTGGAACTCGTCGGCCTCGGTCGAGGCGGTGCCGGTCATGCCGGCGAGATGCTTGTAGAGGCGGAAGTAGTTCTGGAAGGTGATCGAGGCGAGCGTCTGGTTCTCGGGCTGAATCTCGACCCGCTCCTTGGCTTCCAGCGCCTGGTGGAGCCCTTCCGAGTAGCGCCGGCCGGGCATCATGCGGCCGGTGAACTCGTCGATGATCACCACCTCGTCGTTGCGGACGATGTAGTCCTTGTCGCGGGTGAACAGGGTGTGGGCGCGCAAAGCCTGGTTGACGTGGTGGACGAGCGTCACGTTGTGGGCGTCGTAGAGGTCGCCCTCCTTGAGGATGCCGGCCTCGCGCAGCACTTCCTCGATGTGCTCGTTGCCGGCCTCGGTCAGCGAGACGGTGCGCTGCTTCTCGTCGAGGTCGTAATCCTCGCGCACGAGGCGCGGCATCACCGCGTCGATGGCGGTGTAGAGGTCGGAGCGGTCGTCGATCGGCCCCGAGATGATCAGCGGCGTGCGCGCCTCGTCGATCAGGATCGAATCGACCTCGTCGACGATCGCGAAGTTGTGGCCGCGCTGGACCATCTGGCCCAGCTCGTACTTCATGTTGTCGCGAAGATAATCGAAGCCGTACTCGTTGTTGGTGCCGTAGGTGATGTCGCAGGCATAGGCCGCCTTGCGCTCGACGTCGTCGAGGCCGTGGACGATGATGCCGGTGGTGAGACCGAGGAAGCGGTAGACCCGGCCCATCCACTCCGCGTCGCGGCGGGCGAGGTAGTCGTTGACGGTGACGACGTGGACGCCCTTGCCCGAGAGCGCATTGAGGTAGGTGGCGAGCGTCGCCACCAGGGTCTTGCCCTCGCCGGTCTTCATCTCGGCGATGCCGCTCTCGTGCAGCACCATGCCGCCGATCATCTGCACGTCGAAGTGGCGCTGGCCGAGCACGCGCTTGGCCGCCTCGCGCACCGTGGCGAAGGCCGGGACCAGGATGTCGTCGAGGGTCTTGCCGGCGGCGAGCTCGGCCTTCAGGGCGTCGGTGCGGGCGCGCAGGGCCTCGTCGGACAGGGCCGCCAGCTCGGGCTCGAGGGCGTTGATGGCCTGGACGCGGGGTCGGTATCCCTTCACCCGGCGGTCGTTGGACGACCCGAAGATTTTCTTGGCAAGGGAACCGAGCATCGTGAACCTGCGATCGATCGTAACGGTAGTGGCGCGCGCCGCGGGCGCCTTATAGGCCCATATAGGGAGCCGTGCACCCAAAAGGCAGCGGGCGCGCCGGCCCAACTTGGCCGTGCTGCGAAAGACGGGGGGCGGGGCACGCACCCGCCGCTTGATTCCCGCCCCGGCACCGCCCTAGCTGCCACCCGCAGGACAAGGGGCCGCACGGGAACCGGAAGCGGCCGGGGAGGAACGACATGACACGTTTGAGCAAGGCGCTCGCCCGCACCACCGCGCTCGCCGCCGGTCTCTGCCTCGCCGTCGCCGCGCAGGCGCAGACGCCGGCCCCCAAAGGCGCCTCCGACGGCGTGGTGAAGATCGGCATCCTCAACGACCAGTCCGGCGTCTACGCCGATTTCGGCGGCCGCGGCTCGGTCGAGGCGGCGAAGATGGCGGTCGAGGATTTCGGGGGCAAGGTCCTCGACGTGCCGGTGCAGATCGTCGACGCCGACCACCAGAACAAGCCGGACATCGCCTCGAACGTCGCCCGGCAATGGTACGACACCGACCGCGTCGACGCGATCATGGAGCTGACCACCTCCTCGGTGGCGCTCGCCGTGCAGGGCCTGTCGAAGGAGAAGCGCAAGATCACCATCGTGGACGGCGCCGCGACCTCGGACCTCACCGGCAAGCAGTGCACGCCGTACGGCTTCCACTGGGCCTACGACACCCACGCGCTCGCCGTCGGCACCGGCGGCTCGCTGGTCGAGACCGGCGGCGACACCTGGTTCTTCCTCACCGCCGACTACGCCTTCGGCTCGGCGCTCCAGGCCGACGTCACCCAGTACGTGACCCAGAAGGGCGGCAAGGTGGTGGGCGCGGTGCGCCACCCCTTGAGCGCCCAGGACTTCTCCTCGTTCCTGCTCCAGGCGCAAGGCTCGGGCGCCAAGATCATCGGGCTCGCCAATGCCGGGCTCGACACCTCGAACGCGATCAAGCAGGCGGCGGAGTTCGGCATCGTCCAGGGCGGCCAGCGCCTCGCGGCCCTGCTCTTCACCCTCTCCGAGGTCCACGGCCTCGGCCTCAAGGCGGCGCAGGGCATCGTGCTGACGGAGGGCTATTACTGGGACCTCGACGACCAGGCCCGGGCCTTCGCCAAGCGGTTCATGGCGAAGACCGGCAAGATGCCGAACATGATCCAGGCCGGCACCTACTCGTCGGTCACGCACTACCTCAAGGCCGTGAAAGCCGCCGGCACCGACGACACCGACGCGGTGGCGGCCAAGATGCGCGAATTGAAGGTCGACGACTTCTTCGGCCGCGGCGGCACGGTGCAGGCCAACGGCCGCATGGTCCACGACATGTACCTGTTCCAGGTCAAGACGCCGGCCGAGTCGAAGGCGCCGTGGGACTACTACAAGCTGCTGGCGACGATCCCGGGCGACAAGGCGTTCCTGTCGGCCAAGGCGAGCGGCTGCCCGCTGACGCAGTAACGGCCGGACGGTTCGGGAAGACCTTCCCACCGCCCACGGTCGTCCCGGGAACTCGCCGCAGGCGAGAGCCCGGGATCCGGACACGCAGGACGTTCGGGATGAAGCGGATCGCGCTCCGGTTCGCTCCACATCGCCTGTGGTTCTGGGCGTGCCTTCGGCATTCCGGGCTCCGCCGACGCGGCCCCGGAACGACGAGGAGGGTGTGAGACCGGTCGAGCCAAGCAGCAAGGGGCGCCCCGTCCGGGACGCCCCGCCCCGATCAAGCGAAGTACTGGCCGCCGTTGATGGTCAGCGTCGAGCCGGTGATGAAGCCCGCGTGCTCGCCGGCCAGGAACTCGACCGCGCGGGCGATCTCCTCGGCCTCGCCGAGGCGGCCGACCGGGATGTGCGGCAGGATCTTGGCCTTCAAGACCTCGGGGGCGATCGCCTTGACCATCTCGGTGGCGATGTAGCCGGGCGCGATCACGTTGACGGTGACGCCCTTGTTGGCGTTCTCCTGCGCCAGCGCCTTGGCAAAGCCGATCACGCCGGCCTTGGCGGCGGAGTAGTTGGTCTGGCCCATCTGGCCCTTCTGGCCGTTGATGGACGAGATCAGGATGATGCGGCCGAAGCCGCGGGAGCGCATGCCGTCGATCAGCGGACGGGTGCAGGTGAACATCGAGTCGAGGTTGGTGCGGATCACCGCCTGCCACTGCTCGAAGGTCATCTTGTGGAACATGCCGTCGCGGGTGATGCCGGCATTGTTGACCAGGATGTCGATCGGGCCGAGCTCGGCTTCCGCCGCGCGGATGCCGGCCTCGCAGGCGGCGGCGTCGCCGACGTCGAACTTGAAGACCGGGATGCCGGTCTCGTCCTTGAAGGCCTGCGCGGCCTCGTCGTTGCCGCCGTAATTCGCCGCGACCTTGTAGCCGGCCTCCTTCAGCCCCTTCGAGATCGCGGCGCCGATGCCGCGGGTGCCACCGGTGACCAGTGCGACGCGTTCTGCCATGTGCCCTCTCCTCTTCGCGCGTTCGAGCGATCCGTCCCTCGGCGCACATCCGTGGATACGTTACGGAAGGCGGCCGTTCCACAATGAAGGCGGGTGCTGTCCCGCTTCTTTAGGTACTAACTTCAGTGGGGCGGCCAGGCTCCCGGCCGCCCCGGTCACGAAGGTCGAATTTTCGTCGCTCTCAGCGCTCGAGGCACATGGCGACGCCCATGCCGCCGCCGATGCACAGGGTGGCGAGGCCCTTCTTGGCGTCGCGGCGCTGCATCTCGTGCAGCAGGGTGACGAGGACGCGGGCGCCGGACGCGCCGATCGGGTGGCCGATGGCGATGGCGCCGCCGTTCACGTTCACCTTCGAATCGTCGAAGCCGAGGTCCTTGTTGACCGCGAGCGCCTGGGCGGCGAAGGCCTCGTTGGCCTCGATCAGGTCGAGGTCGGAGGCCTTCCAGCCGGCCTTCTCGAGGGCCTTGCGCGAGGCCGGGATCGGGCCGGTGCCCATGATCTTCGGGTCGACGCCGGCGGTAGCCCAGGAGGCGATGCGGGCGAGCGGCTTGAGGCCGCGCTTCTCGGCCTCGGCGGCCGACATCAACACCAGGGCGGCGGCGCCGTCGTTGATGCCGGACGCGTTGCCGGCGGTGACGGTGCCGTCCTTCGAGAAGGCCGGCTTCAGCTTGGCCATGCCCTCGGGCGTCGCGCCCTCGCGGATGTACTCGTCGGCATCGACCACCACGTCGCCCTTGCGGCCGGGCACGGTGACGGGGGCGATCTCGTCCTTGAAGCGGCCTTCCTTCTTGGCGGCCTCGGCCTTGTTCTGCGAGCGGGCCGCGAAGCTGTCCTGCTCCTCGCGGGTCAGCTGCCACTGCTGGGCGATGTTCTCGGCGGTGTTGCCCATGTGGTAGCCGTTGAAGGCGTCCATCAGGCCGTCCTTCAGCATCGTGTCGACGAGCTTGAGGTCGCCCATCTTCTGGCCGCCGCGCAGGTACTGGGCGTGGGGCGCCATCGACATCGATTCCTGGCCGCCGGCCACGATGATGTCGGCGTCGCCGTTGGCGATCTGCTGCATGCCGACCGCGACGGTGCGAAGCCCCGAGCCGCAGAGCTGGTTGAGGCCCCAGGCGGTCTTCTCCTGCGGGATGCCGGCGGCCATGGCGGCCTGGCGGGCCGGGTTCTGGCCCTCGCCGGCGGCGAGCACCTGGCCGAAGATCACCTCGTCGACCTCCTCGGGGGAGACCTTGGCCCGCTCCAGGGCCGCCTTGATGGCGACCGCGCCGAGCTTGTGGGCCGGCACGGTGGCGAAAGCCCCGTTGAACGAGCCGACCGGGGTGCGGGCGGCCCCCACGATGACGATATCAGCCTTCTCAGCCATGCGCCTCTCCTCTCGTCCCTTTCCCAGCGTCGCGGGCCGCCGACGGCCTCAGTCCCGCGCGCTTTGCGATGGATGAAAGCGCTGCAATGCGGGAAGTCAAGGCGCGCCGGGCCCGTTGCCCCACTGGCAGCGCGGCCAGTTTGCGTGGACGGCGCGCAGATTGCTGTTTTCGCCGGCACACGAAGGCCTTAAGGTCCAATCATGAGAACCGGTGAAAATTCGGCTCGCCCGGCGCCGTCCAGTCCCCGCCGGGTTCGCCAAGAGGGAGATGACGCACCGATGGCGGAGAGCGGCAAGTCGACACCCACCGTCATCAAGAAGTACGCCAACCGGCGTCTCTATCACACCGGGACCTCGACCTACGTCACGCTCGAGGACCTCGCCGCCATGGTGCAGGCCGGCGAGGATTTCGTGGTCTACGACGCCAAGTCGGGCGAGGACATCACCCGTTCGGTGCTGACCCAGATCATCTTCGAGCAGGAGAACAAGGCGGGGGCCGAGAACCTGCTGCCGGTGGCGTTCCTGCGCCAGCTGATCCGCTTCTACGGCGACAGCATGCGGGCGATGGTGCCGAGTTTCCTCGAGCACTCCATGCATCACCTCGCCCGCGAGCAGGATGGTCTGCGCGAGAAGATGTCCCAGACTTTCGGTCCCACCGCCTTCCAGCACGCCATGGAGGAGCAGGTGCGGGCCAACATGAGCTTCTTCAACGAGGCCATGCGGATGTTCACGCCGTTCGGACCCGGCGGCCAGCCCGCCGCCGACGACAAGCCGGCCGAGGCACCCGCGGCGCCCCCGGCCACCGCGCCGAAGGGCGAGCTCGACGACATCAAGCGCCAGATGGCCGAGATGCAGAGCCGGCTCGAGGCCCTGGCCAAGAAGTAGCGGCGCGGGGCGGGACACGGCAGGCGGCTTGCGGCGTTGACCCGCCATCGCCCCGCGGAGCCCGCGCCATGTCCCACCCCGACACACCCGTCCCGGCCGCGGACGCCACCGGCCGGGCCCTCGTCCCGACCGAGGCCGCGGCCCCTCCCCCGCCGGTGCCGGCCCGGCCGCTCGCGACCTTCCTGGTACAGCTGATCGACGGGCCGACCGGGCGCTTGCGGCCCTCGCGCCTCGACCGGTCGCGGGCGGCCTCGGCGCGATACGCCGCCGCGTCCGGGCACCAGGGGTACTGACGTCGGGGCGGGATCGTCCATCTCGGGGCGTATCCCGGAGGCCGGGCATCGATCGGAGAGGCCGCGCGTCCGGATCACCGGGCACCGCCTCGCCTTATCCAGGCGCGAGGCGGTCTCGCGCGGTCGAAATCCTCTCAGCTGCGCGAGACGCGATGATCGAAGCCCGCGCATGCCCGGGCTCGCGCCCGCGCGGGCGCGTCCATCGCGGGCGCGTCCATACGGGGCGCACAAACGACGAAGGCCCGTCGGCGCACCGACGAGCCTTAAGGGGCAGGGTCCACGTTCCAGGGTGCGGGTGGTCTCGCACGGCACGATCGTGATGGCCGTCTCGGCCCCGTACCGTATTCAGCCCGCCCTGAAGCCACTATCCCTGTCGCAAGTAGTCCGGTGGCGTTTCCTGGTCACCGGCATCGGTATGTGTCGCGTGAGGGCTGCAACCTTGAGATCTCATGGCCACCTCCTCGAGTTCGACTCGACGAGGATTATGCTGCTCCTCCACGGAGGGACGGTCAAGAGGAATTCGTAGCCGGCTGCTTTCGACCTTCGCGGGGGAACAAACCTTACGGGAGATTCATCAATAGTCCGCATGCGCCTTGCGTGGGCCGACCGACGCGACGCCGTCGCTCTCATCGCCCGGTCCTGAGCGCGAGGTCGGACACTACGGCCCCCCGGTTCGCAGCGGACTCGATCGAGGCGGGAGCCGGGCACCACGAGCCGGCACAAACGACGAAGGCCCGTCGGCGCACCGACGAGCCTTAAGGGGCAGGGTCCACGTTTCAGGGTGCGGGTGGTCTCGCACGGTACGATCGTGATGGCCGTCTCGGCCCCGTACCGTATTCAGCCCGCCCTGAAGCCACTATCCCTGTCGCAAGTAGTCCGGTGGCGTTTCCTGGTCACCGGCATCGGTATGTGTCGCGTGAGGGCTGCAACCTTGAGATCTCATGGCTACCTCCTCGAGTTCGACTCGACGAGGACTATGCTGCCCCTCCGCGGAGGGATGGTCAAGAGGGATTTGTAGCCGACTTTTTTCAACTGCCGCGCTGGAACAAAACCTAACGACAGGTTAAGGGCGCCCGCGCCGCGGGCCGGGACCGGCTCACGCCGGAGGAGACACGCCGAAGGGAACATGCCGGGCGGCTCATGCCGGGCGGCTCATGCCACGTGCAGGATGGCGTCCTTCATCACCCGGGCGACGATGTCGCAATTCAGGGCGCTCGCCGCGCAGTGGGTCACCTGGCGGTCGCGGTGGTCGTGGTCGAGGCGCGGGTCGCAGGCGCTGGCCAGGAAGTAGCCCGCATCGGTGATGCTCATCACGTAGACGTCCGAGGCGCGGCCGGTATGGCGGTTGATCAGCATGAACTGGGTGTAGGCCTGCTCGAAATCGGGCCGGCCGCGCAGGGAGGGCCCGCGCTCGATCAGCACGCCGTGGGGCGCGAGCTGGCTGCCGGCCGCCGCCAGCACCTCGGCGGCGATGTCGCGCAGGAGCGCCACGCGCTGCGCGTCCTCGGGCGAGAGCGGCGCCTCGGCCTGCTCCTCCGGCTCCGCCTCGGCCTCGGCGGCGCGCCGGCGGCGATGCTCCTCGAAGAAGGTCCCGAAATCCGACAGCACCACGTCCGGGCACCGGGGAACCGTCATCGTCTCCGTCATCGCACCGCGCTCCCTTCGCCTCGAGGTCGCTCCCGCTTTCACCGCGACGCTTCGCCCAGGCTCAACTCCGGGTACCGCCGATCAGATCCGGCCCGGTGACGGCGGGACGGACGCTTTCCCCTCCGGCAGGCCGCCGAGGGTCTCCCGGAAACCCTCAGGGACCCGCCGCCAGGGACGCGGCCACCGCCGCGCAGGCGGGATGGCCGGTGCCGGCGACGAGGTCGGGGGCGACCGTCTGCTGCCAGACGACGAAGCCGGAGCCGCCGAGATCGAGGATCGCCGAGCGCCCGGCGCGGCTGCGGCCCTCCTCGACGACGACCGAGAGGCGGAAGGCCTGGCGCGGCGACGGGACCGGCCCGGCGGAGCCCGGCAGCGAGCGGATCGCCGCGGGGTTCGCCCGCCGCACCAGGGCGGCGAGGTCGAAGCGGCCGCCCTGGTTGTAGACCGTCAGCACCGGCCGCAGCCGGGCGGCGATCGCCGGCGTCATCGAGGGCAGGCGGTCGACCTCGTCGATGCTGGCGAAGGGCGCGTTGCGCGGCCCCCAGGGCAGCAAGCGGGCGCGGTACTGCGGCAGCTCCGCCCCGCCGTTGGGCTCGGGCACGTCGTCGGGGTCGCGGTAGTCGACGATCTCGGCGGCGAGCGCCAGCACCTCGCGGTCCGGGATGCCGAGGAGCCGGAAGGCCTCCTCCATGGCCGGCCGCGGGGTGGCGTTGAGGTCGACGAGCAGGCCCTGGTCCTGGAGCGACAGGAGGGCGGTGCGGCCCGGCGCGAGCGGGCAGGCGGTCACCGTGCCGTCCTCGGGCAGGCCGGGACCGGGACGGCGGTAGACGCGCCCGAGATCGAGCTCGTAGGCGACGAGGCGGGCGATCCCGTCCGCCGCGCCCTGGAGCCGGACGGCGTCGGCCCGGGCCTGGGCGAGGCCGGTGGCGGAGCGGACCTGCAGGATCGCCGCCGCCAGGACGGCGCCGACGACGATGAAGATCGCCAGCACCGAGAGCAGCACGAAGCCGGCCTCGCCGTCCTGCGGCGCGCTCACGGGCCGGCTTCGAGGGCGATCAGCAGGGGAGGCCATCGGCGACGGTCCGCGGGAGGAAAGGCGACCTTGATCTCGACGAGCAGCGGCGGGCGGTCCGGGCGCGACCAGGCCGGCAGCCAGGCCGGCCGGGCGCCGTCGGCCGGGGCGCCGTAGTAGCGGATCGCCAGCCCGGCGATGCGCCCGAGGATCGCCTCGCCGCGGGGACCCGCCGTCCGGCCCGGCAGCGCCTCCGCCTCGGCGCGGGTCTCGCGCAGCGCGACGCTGCCGTCCGGGGCCGGCACCCGGGCGAGGGTCACGGCGAGCTCGGTCGGGCGCTCGAGGGTCTGGTCGGGGGCGAGGACCGCGACCAGCCCGTCCGGCTCGCCGCGCAGGGTCGGACGGCGACCGTCCGGGCGGCGTTGCGCCAGGCTGCCGAGGGTGCGCCGCAGGTGGTCGCGGACCGACTGCACCTCCTCGGTCCCGGCGGCGTGGGCGGCCGCCGCCGCGGCGCCGCCGGCGATCCGCACGGCGTTGAGCAGCAGCACCCCGATCAACCCTGCGAGCGCGAGGCAGACCAGGGTCTCGACCAGGGTGAAGCCGGCCTGCGCGGCCGCGCGGTCGGGCGGCGCGCGGCTCACTCGGGCTTCCCCGGGATCAGCGTGGCGTAGAGCGGCCCCGCGGCCCCGCCGCGGGTGACCCGGATCTGCCAGAGCGGCGGCGCGCGGCCGAGGCCGAGCGCCGGGCGCAGGTCGGTGATGCCGAGCGTCCAGGGCGTGCCGTCCGAGAAGGCGCCCTGCGTCAGGCCCGGCCGCAGCGGTCCCTCGGCGAGGCGACGCAGGACGACGCCCTCCGCCTCGTCGGCGGCGACCCGGCTCGCCTCGATGCGCCGGACCGCGCCCGCCGCCGTGCCGGCGATCTGGAACGCCATCACGGTGGCGGCGGCGGCGATCCCGAACGCCACCAGGACCTCGACGGTGGTGAAGCCGTCCTCCCCGCCGGACCGGCGCGGGCCGGCGGGGAGGAGAGCCGGGCGGAGCCGCGCGATCACCGCCCGTCCTCCCGCAGCACCCGGCCGGTCAGGGCGCTCACCGACAGGGTCCGGCGCGCCTGGCCGGCGGCGAGCACGATCCGCCCCCCGGTCGAGCTGCCGTCGGGGAGGAGCCGCAGCTCGCCCGGCACCGGGCGGCCGGTCGGGCCGGGCTCGACCGCGACCGAGAGGCCGCCGACCGGGATCGGGGCGGCGCCCGGGCGGGAGCTGACGAAACGGGCCCCTGCCGGCTCGAAGGCGAGGCGCCCGGCCCGGCCGGAGCGGATCGCCTCGGCCCGCAGGCGGCCGATCTCGGCGGCGACGGTCTCGGAGACGAGGAGCGCGCGCCGGTCGAGGGCGCCGGGTCCGAGCGACTGGAAGGCGACCCCGGCGGCGAGGCCCAGGATCGCCATCGTCACCAGCATCTCGACGAGGGTGAAGCCCTCCTGTCCCGGCCCCGCCGCCATCAGTCGAACATGCCGGCGATGCCGGCGGCGTCGAGCCCGAGCGCCGCGTGCAGCCCGAGCGCCAGGAACGGCCCGAACCGCAGGGCGGTGTCGCGCCCGATCTCCCGTCCCGTGGCGGCGAGGATGCCGATGACGGCGAGCGCCGACAGGCTGGCGGCCAGGATCAGCACCGGCAGGCCGGAGAGCCCGGTCCAGGCGGCGGCGGCCCCGATGAACTTCACGTCGCCGAGGCCGAGCCCGATCCGGCCGGCGAGGCGCGCATGCAGGGCCCGCACCGCGCGAAACAGCGCGTAGGCGGCACCCGCCGAGGCGAGGGCGATGCCGAAGCCCCAGGCTCCGTCGTGCCGGGCGGCGAGGCCGGAGACCAGGAGCGCGAGGTTGAGGGTGTCCGGGATGATGCCGTGGCGCAGGTCGATCAGGCTCGCCGGCAGGGTCAGCGGCAACGGCAGCAGGGCGGGCAGCAGGGCGGGCAGCAGGGCGCCGGCGAGGAGGGCTTCGGACATCACGCCCGCCGGCTCGGGCGCGCCCGGGCCGGCGCCGCCGGCGCGAGGGCGAGGATCCGGTCCGCGGGGATCGTCCGCGCCGCGGCCGGGACCGGGGGCCCCGACGCGGCGGGGGCCGTCGCGGCCGGGGTCGGGGTCGCCGCCGGCAGGGTCGCGGGGGCGGGCATGGGCTCCCGGGACGGCGCCGTCACCCGCCGCACCGCCTGGCGCAGGGTCCATTCGCGCAGGTGCAGCCAGTAGAAGTAGGCCGCGAGCGAGGCCGCCAGCACGGCGGCGAGCCAGAGGGCGAGCAGGAGGGCCGCGGGCACGGTGCCGTTCAGCTCGCGCACCAGCCCGAGGGCGAAGGCGGCGTACCACGACACGCCGGAGACCGCGCCGGAGACGAGGAAGATGGCGGTGTGCCGGCCCGACACCCCGTCGAGCATCGGCCGGGAAAGGTCGCGCAGCACCCCCGGCAGCACCACGGCGTGGATCAGGAGGCCGTTGATCGTGAGCACGAGCACGACCGCGATCTTCGCCCAGAGCTTCGGGTTGTCGAACTTGTCGGGCGCCTCGACCGCGTAGACCGCGAGGAAGCCGAGGCCGGAGGCCCAGAGCAGGCCGAGGCCGACCGAGACCACCTTGCTGACGAACAGGAAGATGCGGGCGATCTCGCCCGGCAGGCTGCCCCAGCGCATCCAGCGCAGGATCCAGAAGTCGAGCATCGTCGCGCCGCCGAGGCCGAAGCACAGGCCGATGAGGTGCACGGCGACGAGGAGCGTCAGGACGCGGACCGGCGGGAACGGCGCCGGCAGCGGCACCGCGAGCGGCCCGGCGGCCTGGGCCGCGCCGCCGAGGGCGACGAGACCCGCGAGCCCGAACCCGGCGATCGCCAGGCGGCGTCCACCCGCACGGGTCGCGTGTCCGGCTGAGCGCTCCATGCTTATCCCCTGCCGCTGCCCCAGATCCTGGCGGTCGCGGCCGGGATCCTGGCGGGAATTGGATAACAAATCCCGACTCGCGCCGCGGCCCGCCTCTCCGTCAGCCGCGGCAGTGATGGCTTCTTTACGAAGGGATGGCACCGTGCCGGGCGATTGTCCGTTCGCCTCGAGGCCGCACGATGCTCGTCACGACCACGCCGGATTGCCGGGAGCCGCAGGGGAACCGGCGAAGGACCCCGCGGGAGACCCGGCATGCGGAGCGACGCGGGGGCGAGGCCGGCTTCTCCCTGGTCGAGCTGCTCGTCGTCCTGGCGATCATCGGCATGATCGCCACGATGGTGACGCCGCAGGTGCTCGGCTATCTCGGGCGCGCCAAGGGCGAGACGGCCCGCATCCAGGTCAAGAACATCGCCCAGGCGGTCGAGCTCTACTACCTCGACCTCGGTGCCTACCCGACGAGCCAGCAGGGCCTCCAGGCGCTGGTGCAGCCCACCGGCGCGGCCTGGCGCGGCCCCTACGTGCGCGACGCCCGCGGCCTGACCGACCCGTGGGGCCACGCCTACCTCTACCGCTCGCCGGGCGCCGGCGGCACGCCGTTCGAGGTCTACAGCCTCGGCGCGGACGGCAAGGCCGGCGGCAGCGGCGACGGGGCCGACGTGGCGAGCAACTGACGGGCGCCGGAGCCGCGCGGGCCGGTCGCCCGCCGGACCGGTCCGGGGCTCCCGATCGCCCCGAAGCTTCCGCGGCAGGTTCCGGCCCGGTCTTCCTCCCTGCCGGTACAGTCGATCGCGCGGGGGCAACAGTCGGATCCGGACCGCATCCGATCTTCATCCGTCCCGCTCGGTCGTCGCCGGGCCCGGGCGACGCGCGACCTCGGGGACATCTGTCCCGACCTCGTGCCGCAACCTCGGCCGGGCCGATGGCCGCTCCGGCAGGCGACACGCCGAAGCTGTAGAACTCCCGGGAAGCAACTGCCGGAACCGGGTCGCCGGCACGGCCTCAACTCCTCGTTAACCATGATTTCCTAACGTACCGTCAGTGACGGCGGGCGCGAAGGGACGGCGAGCGGATGACGAGAGGTGCGCCCGTCCTCGCCCTGGCGCTCGCCTGCGGTTGGCCGCTGATCGCGAACGGCGCGGAACCGGTGGATTACCGGGCCGGCCCGCGCGACCCGGGCGCCCTGGTGCTGCGCGGCAACGACCGGCTGATCGGCGGCGAGGCGCCGGCCCGGGAGCCGATCCCGGGCGGTCCGGTCAGCCTCAACCTCGTCGAGGTGCCGCTGCCGGTGGCCGCCAAGGCGGTCTTCGCCGACACCCTCGGCTGGGGCTACAGCCTCGACGAGCGCGCCTCCGGCACGATCACGCTCCAGACCGGCGGGCCGGTGAGCCGCGAGGCCCTGCTGCGGATGTTCGAGGGGGCGCTGGCGAGCCGCGGGCTGTCCCTGCGCCGCCACGGCCGCAGCGTCCAGATCGTGCCCGCGGGCGCCGCCCCCGACCTCCGGCCGGTCCAGGGGCTCGGCGCCGAATCGGGCGCCGTCGCGGTGCCCCTGCGCTGGATCTCGGCCGCCGAGATGCAGGCGATCCTGGGCTCGGTGGCCCCGCGCGAGGTCGTGCTGCGGGCCGACCGGGCTCGCAACCTCCTGATCCTCTCCGGCGACGCCAACCAGATCCGGGTGCTGCGCCAGACCATCGCGGTGTTCGACGTCGACTGGATGCGCGGCATGTCGACCGCGATGGTGCCGGTGCGCAGCACCAACCCGGTGGCGCTCGCCCGCGACCTGACCCAGATGTTCGGCGGCGAGAGCGCCGGTACCGGCGACGTCGTCCGCTTCATCCCCAACGAGGCGCTGAACGCGATCCTGGTGGTGAGCTCGCGCGCCGCCTATCTCGACCGCGCTCGGGCGCTGCTCGAGCAGCTCGAGACGCTGGCCGCCGACCGCGAGCGCCAGCTCTTCGTCTACCGGATCCAGAACCGCTCGGCCAAGGAACTCGCCGCCGTGCTGCAGGGCGTGGTCATGGCGGAGATGGGCGGCGCCTACGGGGCCTCCGGGATGGGCGGCTACGGCGGGTATGGCGGCGGATACGGGGGCGCTTCCGGCGGCTACGCCGCCATGGGCGGCGGATACGGCGGCGGCCTCGGGGGCGCGGGAGCCATGGGGTCCGGCGCGCTGGGAGCCGGAGCCTCGGCAGGCGGAATGTCGGGAGGCGGCGCCTCCCCGTCGGGCTCGGGCTGGGCCGCGGGCGGCGATTCCGCCGCCGGCGGGGCGGGCCTCGGCGGTCCGTCCGGCGCGGGCGGCGGGCTCGGCACGGGAATGCTCGCCGGGGGCGGGCTCGGCGGCGGGGGCCTTGGAGGCGGGGCCCTTGGCGGCTACGGCGGTGGCGGCTACGGTGGGAGCTACGGCGGCTACGGCGGCGGGCTCGACCCGAGCTTTGCCGGCGGCGCCGGGATGCGGCGCGACGCCATCGGCATCGTGGCGGACGACGCCAACAACAGCCTGGTGATCTCGGCGACGCGCAACCAGTACGACAAGATCCTGCGCATCCTCGGCCGCCTCGACGCGATGCCGACCCAGGTCCTGCTCGAGACCGTGATCGCCGAGGTGACGCTCAACGACAACCTGGCCTTCGGCGTGCAGTGGTTCCTCAAGAACCGCGGCAGCCGCTTCAACCTCGCCAGCACCGACACCGACAAGGCGGCCCTGACGAACGGCACCGCCGGCCTGATCAACTCGGCAATTCGCGGCGTGCCGGGCTTCAACTACCTGCTCAACGCCGCCGACTTCAACGTGGTGCTCAACGCGCTGCAGGGCGTGACCCGGGTCAACGTCATCTCGTCGCCCAACATCACGGTGCTCGACAACCGCACCGCCAAGCTCCAGGTCGGCGACCAGGTGCCGATCATCAAGCAGTCCGGGCAGAGCGCGCTCACCGCCGGCGCGCCGATCCTCAACCAGATCGAGATGAAGGATACCGGCGTGATCCTCTCGGTCACGCCGCGGGTGAACAAGAACGGCCTCGTCGTGCTCGACATCAACCAGGAGGTCAGCGACGTCGTGCCGACCACGACCTCGGCGATCGACTCGCCGACGATCCGCCAGCGCCGGGTCGCGACCAGCGTCGCGGTGAGCGACGGCCACAGCCTGGCGATCGGCGGCATGGTGCAGGAGAAGGCGCAGATCACCAACGAGAACCTGCCGGTGCTGAGCGACCTGCCGGTGATCGGCCCGGCCTTCCGCAACCGGATCGACCAGCGGGTGCGCACCGAGCTCCTGGTGTTCATCCGCCCCCGGGTGATTCGCGGCACCGTCGAGGCCGACCGCATCGCCGAGGATTTCCGCCAGCAGTTCCGCGCGATGATGCCGGTGCGCCCGGTCCTGCCGCCCGCGCCCCTGCCGGCCGCCCACGAAGGCCCGCAGGGGATCCTGCGGCGGATGCTGGATTAGGGGGAACGCGCCACCCTGAACCCGCCCCGCAGAGAGGGGAGAGGGTTCAGGCGCCTGGTTCGGCTGCGTCGGCCGGGCCCGCCATCGCCCCCGCCCTCACCGCCGCAACGCCGGCCCCGCCTCCGGCACCGGCCTCGCCCCCACCGGCCGCAGGGTCGTCGGCGCGCCGAGGAACGACGCGACGTAGCGGCGCTCGCCCTGGACCAGGGTGACCTGGTCGCGCCCGACCTCCGCGATCCGCCAATCCCCCCTCCCCTCGCCGCGGGCGAGCCAGGCCTGGGTACCGCTGCCGTCGTCGATGAGCGCCCGGGCGACCGGACCGTCGAGCAGGATGCCCCGCACGGTGAGGACCGGCCGGACCGGGTCGCCGGCGAGGATGTCGCGCGGGCCGCGCGCGGTCCAGGGGCGCCGGTCGGGATCGAAGAGCGGGCGCGCGAGCGCGGTCCCGTCCGCCGGCGGCGGGGACGCGGCGGCCCGGCGCGGCGGGGTGGCGGGCCCGCCATCGACCGGCCAGGCGACGCCGGCGAGCATCAGGCACGCCGCGACGGCGCAGGCCGCGCGCGGCCCGCGCCCGGTCGCCGCCAGGGCGGCGCGCGAGGAGGGGGCGAGCCGTCTCACGGTGCGCTCGCGCCGGGCGGGGCGGGCAGGAGCACGCCGCGCGCCGTGAGGTTGAGGCGCATCACCGTCGCGCGGCCGATCTCCGGGTCGGCCGGGCGCTCGACGCTGAGCTCGGCCTCCTCCGGCACGATCAGGGGAGGCTCCGTCTCCAGGGCCTGCACGAGGCCGTGCAGGCCCTCGGCGGTGCCGCGCAAGGAGGCCGAGAGGCGCGGCAGGGTCGGGCGCGCCGGGTCGGGCTGGAGCCCGGCCCCGTCGACCGCCACGACTCGCTCGGCGGCGAGCGCGTCGAGGCGGGCCCGGAAGGCGAGGACGAGGCCGGCCTCGTCCGGAGCGCTGAGCGGCGCCGGCACCGGGGGCGCGGCGGCGGCGGCCTGCGCCCGGACCAGGCGGTCGCGGGCCGCCGCGATGTCGTCCGCCGCGCCCAGCGCGTCGAGCACCGGCCCGGCCGCCAGGGCGACGGCGAGCGCGAGGCCGGCGAGGCCGAGGATCAACGCCCGGCCGTCGATCGCCGGCGCCCTCACGGCCGGTCCCCGGCGGCGCGGCGCGGCAGCGCCACGACGAGGCGCTGGCGGCCGCCCTCGGCCGGGGAAGCTTGGCGCAGCTCCGGCACGCCGAAGCCCGGCAGGTGCGCCAGCGCCGTCAGCACGGCCTGCGGGTCGGGCGCCAGCAGCGTCAGTTCGAGTCCCGCCCCGGTCAGGCGCAGCACCTGTGCCGAGGCCGTCGGCGGCAGGGCCGCCGCGACCGCGTCCCAGGTCCGCGCCACCGCGGGCCCGCGCTCGGCGAGGATCGCGGCGGCGCCTCCCTGAACCGCGGGTGGCGAACCTGAGGACGCCGCCCGGCGCGCCGCCGCGAAGGCGTCGTCGAGGGCCTGGAGCGTCGCCGCCTGGTGCTGGCGCAAGGCCAGGAAGGCGCCGAGCAGGAACAGGAATGTCGCCGCCGCGAGCACGAGGTTGCCCGAGCCCTGCAGCAGCCCCGGCAGGGCGCGGTGCCCGCTCGACAGGAGGTCGACCGGCATCGTCCGGTCCTCGGACGGGCCGACCGCGACGACGCTCGCGCCGAGGCCCGCCCCGGCCAGGGCCGCGAGCAGCGGCGCCAGGCGGGCGCGCTTGAGCACGACGTGGCGCACCCGCAGGGTGCGGGTCTCGACGTCCTCGCCCTCGACGTACCAGTCGCTGAACACCTGGTCGGCGCGGAACGGCGTCGCGGCCTCGAGCTCCTGCGCCAGCACCGCGCGCATCCGCGGCAGCGCCGCGCTCGGGAGATCCAGGGTGCGGACGAAGCAGGCGGCGGGATCGACCAGGATCTTCGCGCCGCCGCCGGTGCGGCCGCCCCGGATCGCGGCGAGCCGCTCGGCGAGGTCGTCGGCCGCGAGGTCGAGGCGGTAGGTCCGGTCCGGCCCGTCGCGCCGGTCGATGAGCGTCAGGCCGGGATCGCCCGGCGGCCCGAGCCGCAGGGTCAGGAGCGCCGCCGCGCGGTCGGTGCGGGGCTCGGTGAAGCCGAGGAGGTGCGAGGCGGCGTCGAGGCCCTGGCGGAACGAGGCCTCGATCGCGGACAGGGCGGAGGGCGCGCGCAAAAGGGGTGGGCTCCGGCGTCGCTGTGTGCGTCGGGACCGGTCTAACGTAGCGACATTTCCGTCCGCTTAAGGACGCGGCGCGAGAATGGGTCCGGTCCCCGCGTCGGACACGGGTTTCGAAACCGGTTTCTCT
Organism: Methylobacterium terrae; assembly: GCF_003173755.1. Taxonomy (NCBI): domain Bacteria; kingdom Pseudomonadati; phylum Pseudomonadota; class Alphaproteobacteria; order Hyphomicrobiales; family Methylobacteriaceae; genus Methylobacterium; species Methylobacterium terrae. Next base: position 4,620,736 of record NZ_CP029553.1, on the reverse strand, counting down.
AGGACAGGCGATGCTGAGCATCTGGGGGGCGAAGAGCCGGCCGCGGCGGGCGCGGATCGACCGGCGCGACGCGGCCCGCGGCCGGGCCGAGGACCTGCGCGCCTTTGTGGCGCACCTCGCCGAGAGCGAGGTGCTCGACGCCGCCGGCCACGAGCGGGCGCTCGCCGCCCTCGACGGGCCCGGCCGGCGCCCGCTGCCCCTGCTGCTCACCGAGCTCGGCCTCGTCCACGAGGCGACCCTGGTCACGGCGCTCTCGGAGGCGACGGGCCTGCCGATCCTGCGCCAGGAGGATCTGCCGGGCGAGCCGGTCCTGCCCGAGGCGCTGACGCCCGATTACTGCGCCCGCGCCCGGGTGCTGCCGCTGTCGGCCGAGCCCGACCGCCTCGTCGTGGCGCTCGTCGATCCGTTCGAGCCCGAGACCACCCGGGCGCTGGAGCACCTCGTCGACCGCGCGGTCGCGCCCTGCCTCATCGGACCGGGCAGCTTCGAGCGGGCGCACCGCGCCATCTACGGCGACGTGGCGGAGGAGGGCGACGGCGCGGGCGACGACGACCTCGCGCGGCTCGCCGACGTGGCGAGCCAGGCACCGATCGTGCGGCTGGCCGCCCGCCTGGTGCGCAAGGCGTTCGAGCTCTCGGCCTCCGACATCCACCTCGAGGCGGAGGAGGCCGACATGCGGGTGCGCTACCGGGTCGACGGCGTGCTCGTCGAGTCCGAGCGGCTGGCGAAGTCGGTCCAGCTCGCGCTCACCACCCGCATCAAGATCCAGGCCGGCCTCAACATCGCCGAGCGCCGCCTGCCCCAGGACGGGCGCATGCAGGCCCCCGACCGCGGCCAGGACGTCGACATCCGCGTCTCGACCCTGCCGACGGCGCACGGCGAGAGCGTGGTGCTGCGCGTCTTCGACGGCTCGCGCCGGGTCGAGGATTTTTCCGCACTCGGCTTCGACGACGCCGCGATCCAGGAGATCGCCGCGATGACGAGCCGGCCGAACGGCCTCGTCCTCGTCACCGGCCCGACCGGATCGGGCAAGACCACGACGCTCTACGCGGCCTTGCGCCGGATCAACGGCCCGCACCTGAAGGTCGTCACCGTCGAGGATCCGGTCGAGTACCGGATGGCGGGGGTCAACCAGGTCCAGGCCCATCCGGGGATCGGCCTCGACTTCGCGGCAGCACTCCGCTCGATCCTGCGCCAGGACCCGGACGTGGTGATGGTCGGCGAGATCCGCGACGGCGAGACCGCCCGCATCGCCGTGCAGGCGGCGCTGACCGGCCACCTCGTCGTCTCGACGCTCCACACCAATTCCGCTCCCGCGACCGTGACCCGGCTGATGGACATGGGCATCGAGCCCTACCTCATCGCCGCGACCCTCAACGGCGTGGTCGCCCAGCGCCTGGTGCGGCGCCTGTGCGGATCGTGCGCGGAACCGACCCCGGCGAGCCCGCAGGAGCGCCTGCGCCTCGGCATCCCGGCGGACGCCCCCTTGCCGGCGGACGCCCCCTTGCCGGCAGACGCCCCCTTGAGCCTCAAGCGCGCCCGCGGCTGCCCGGCCTGCAACGGCACCGGGTATCGCGGCCGCATGGTCGCCTCCGAGATCATGACCCTCGACGAAGGATTGCGCGGGCTGATCGCCAGTCGCGCCGACGAGCAGACCCTGACCGCCCGGGCGCGGGCCGCCGGCATGGCGACGCTTGCCGACAGCGCGAGGGCGCGGGTGCTCGACGGCGACACGACGCTCGACGAGGTCGGGCGGGTGCTGGAAGGGACGCTCTGACATGCCGCACTTCGCCTACAAGGCCTATGCGGGGGACGGGCGCTCCCGCGCCGGCAAGATCGAGGCCGAGACGCGCCAGCGCGCGGTGGCGCTGCTCCGCACCGACGGGCTCCAGGTCTACGAGATCGAGCCGGCGAGCACCGGGCCGGCGCCGTTCTGGCGCCGCGACCTGTTCGGGCGCGACCGGGTCAACGACGCCGCCCGGGTCGCCTTCCTGCGCGAGTTCGGCACCCTCGTCGGTGCCGGGCTCACCGTCGACCGGGCGTTGCGCCTCGTCGAGCGCCAGGCCGGGCCGGCCCTGAAGCCGGTGCTCGCCGACCTGCTCGAGCGGGTGGTGGCCGGCGCCTCGCTGTCGCGGGCGATGGCGGCCCACCCGCAGGCCTTCCCGCGCGACATGGTCGACATCGTGCGGGCCGGCGAGGCGACCGGCACCCTCGTCGACGTCGTCGGCTCGCTCACCGCCTCGATCGAGCGCCGCGACGCGGTCCGGCGCCACCTCGTCTCGGCGATGATCTACCCGGCTTTGCTCGTCGCGATGGCGATCGGCACCGTGGCGATGATCGTCGGCGTGCTGGTGCCGGCGCTCAGCCCCCTTTTCGAGGGCACCGGCCAGGCGCCGCCCTTCGCGATCCGCGCCGCCTCCTGGCTCGGCGACACGCTCTCGGCCTCCTGGCCGATCCTCGTCGGCGGTCTGGCGCTCTCGGGTCTCGGCCTCGCCCGCGCCTGGCGGCTGCCGGCCTTCGCGGGCACGCGGGCGCGGCTGGCGCTGCGCCTGCCGCTGGTGCGCGAGATCGTGGTCGGCATCGAGTGCGGCCGGTTCTGCCGGGTGCTCGGCACGCTGCTCGTCGCCGAGGTGCCGATCCCGGACGCGGTGGCGGCGACGCGCCCGCTCGCCGGCAACCGGGTCTTCCGCCGCGCCCTCGACGAGGCCGGGCGGCGGCTCTCCGAGGGCGGCAGCCTCGCCTCGGGCCTGTCCACGCTCAAGCCCTACGCCGCCTCGACCCTGAACCTGATCGCCAGCGGCGAGCAGGTGAACCGCCTCGGCAGCGTGCTGCTGCATGCCGCCGAGATGCACGAGACCGAGACCCGCCAGCGCATCGACCGCCTGCTCGCCCTGCTCACTCCCCTGGTCACGGTGGCGATCGGCGGGCTGATCGGCGGGCTGATCATCTCGGTGATGGGGGCGATCCTGAGCGTGGGGCAATTGACGCAGTAGGGGCGGCGGATCCGGGTCCGGCTCCTGCGCGTTGGCCGCGCTCGACACCGCAGGATCGCCCGGGAAAGACAAGGCGCGGGTCTCCCCTCTCCCGTCTGGGAGAGCGGATCCCGCGCCTCGTGCGTCTGCGGACAGGCCTGCCGAAACCGGGAGCGCCTCCGTGTCTGCCGATCGTCGAAAGCTCGGGTCAGCGACCCTTCTCGTTACGTCCACCGTCGGGGCTTTCTGCGCCTTCGCGACGACCTCCACCGCCGCCCTCGCCCAAGGCCGCCCCTCGACCCTCGCCATGACCTGCGGCCAGGCGCGGAGCCTGCTCGCCGCGCGGGGCGCGGCGGTGCTGGGCACCGGCGGCTACACCTACGACCGCTTCGTGCGCGACCGCAGCTTCTGCGAGCCGACGCAGGTCACCAGGAACGCCTTCGTGCCGACCCGCGACACGCCGGACTGCCTCGTCGGCTATCGCTGCATCGAGCCGGGGCGCAACTGGTTCGACGACGAGTAGCCCCGTTACGGCGCCGGTACCGTCTCCGGGAGGAAGCGCGCCGCGAAGGCCTCGGGCTCCACCGGCGGGCTGAAGAGGTAGCCCTGGCCCTCGGCGCAGCCCTTCCGGCGCAGGCGGCGGAGCTGGTCCTCGGTCTCGATGCCTTCCGCGACCACGTCGAGGCCGAAGCCCTCGGCGAGTTGCAGGATCGCCCGGATCACCGGCACGTCGGGCGTGTCGTTCATCTTGCGCACGAAGGAGCGGTCGATCTTCAGCCGGGTGACCGGGACCTCGTCGAGCAGGCTCAGCGAGGCGTAGCCGGTGCCGAAATCGTCGAAGGCGATGCCGATGCCGCGCGCGCGCAGGGCGTGCAGGGCCGCGGTGGTCGCGGCCTCGTGGGCGAGCACGACGGCCTCGGTGATCTCGAGCTCGAGGCTCCCGGGCGCGAGCCCGGTCTCGGCCAGGATCGCCGTCGCCACCCCGGCGATCTCGCCGGAATGCAGGCGGGTCGCGCAGGCATTCACCCCCATGCGGAAATGCGGCCCGGCCCGCGGCAGCCAGGCGGCCGCCTGCCGGCAGGCCGTGCGCAGCACCCAGTCGTTGACCGCCACCGCGTGCCGGCTCGCCAGGAGGGCGGGCAGGAAGGCGGGCGGCTCGAGGAGGCCGTGCTCCGGGTGCCGCCAGCGGATCAGCGCCTCGGCGCCGACGAGGGCGCCGTCCCGCAGGCGGATCTGCGGCTGGTAGTGCAGCACGAACTCCTCCTGCGCGAGGGCGCGGGGGAATTCGTGGACGAAGCGCTGCCGGTCCGACACCGCGGCCCGCAGGGACGGCGTGTAGAGCCGGTGCCGGTGGCGGCCGTCGGCCTTGGCCTTGTAGACCGCGAGGTCGGCGCAGAAGAGCAGCTCGTCGATGCTCTCGGCCTGGGCCGGCGCCAGCGCGAGGCCGACGCTCGCCCCGATCCGCACGCTGCGCTCCTGCACCGGGAACGGTTCCGCCATCGCCGCGACGATGCGGTCGGCCACGTCCCCGCCGGCCGAAGGATCGCCGCAGCCGGGGAGCGCGACCACGAACTCGTCCCCGCCGATGCGGGCGACGACGTCGCTGTCGCGCAGGCAGGCGAGGAGCCTTGCCGCCGCCTCCTTCAGCACCTCGTCGCCGGCCGCGTGGCCCACCGTGTCGTTGACGTCCTTGAAGCCGTCGAGGTCGACGAGGAGGACCGCCACCGGCCCGGCGGCCAGCATCGCCTCGAGGCGCAGGCGCATGAGCGCCCGGTTGGCAAGGCCCGTCAGGGCGTCGCGATGGGCGAGCGCGTGCAGCGCCGCCTCGCGCTCGCGACGCTGCGAGGTGTCGCGCAGGACCGCGCCGCGGATCGTCTCGCCGCCCTCGCTCCAGCGCGACAGCGCGACCTCCACCGCCCGGGCCGAGCCGTCGCGCAGGCGGATCTCGGCCTCCCGGATCGCCCCCGGGGCGTCGTCGAACCACGGCGCGCGGTCGTCCTGGCCGGCCGTGAGGTCGGCGACGCCGAGGCGCAGGGCCGCGGCGGCGTCGTGGCCGAACAGGCGCTCGGCACTGCCGTTCCAGTGCAGGATGCCGCCCTCCGCGTCGTAGACGATCATCGCGTCCGGGCTGGTCTCGGCCATGTGCCGGAAGCGCATCCGCGCGCTGTCCCGGTTGGCGTGCCGGGCCCGCAACTCCAGCATCTCGAGGGCGATGGCGGCGTAGCGCTCGAGGCGCCGGCACTCCCCCTCGGAGAAGCCTGCGCGCGGTGCGGTGTCGATGAGGCAGAAGGTGCCGATGGCATGCCCGTCGATCCGCAGCGGCACCCCGGCGTAGAACCGGATGTAGGGCGCGCCGGTGACCATCGGGTTGTCGCACCAGTGCGGATCCTGCGCCGCGTCGAGGATCACCGCGATCCCGTCCCCCTCGATGGTCCGGGTGCAGAACGAGGTGCAGCGCTCGCTCGAGGCGACCGTGATCCCGACCTTCTCGAAGTAGAATTGCCGCTCGGCATCGATCAGCGAGATAGTGGCGATCGGGGCACCGAACGCATCGGCGGCGACGCCGACCAGGCTCAGGAACGTCTCGTCCGAGCGGGCCGACAAGAGGCCGGTCCTGTCGAGGGCCGCGACCCTCCTCTCGTCGTTCCTGGACTGGGACATGTCTGGCGTCGCCGACTCGCTGTGCCTCTGGGTCACTTGACCATAGGTTAGCGGCCGATGACCGGCAACAGAGATCGCGGGCGAAGGCCAGTCCCGGGGTTGCGCGGAGAGTCGGACCGCGGGCCGGATCTCCGTCGGTTCAGGATTATCGTCCTGATTTGCACGGCACGACTGTCGCCCGCAGGTGCCCGGGCCGGGCGCGTGCGCTCGGCCCGGCCTGGCTCGCCGACGGCTCAGCCCTTCGTCAGCAGCGCCTCGATCTCCTGCTTGAGCGCGTCGCGCAGCTCCGGCCGCTCCAGGCCGTAGGCGAGGTTGGCGACCAGGAAGCCGAGCTTCGAGCCGGTGTCGTAGGTCTTGCCGCGGTAGTGCATGCCGTAGAACTTCTGCGTCTCCGCCAGGCGCTTCATGCCGTCGGTGAGCTGGATCTCGCCCCCCGCGCCGCGCTCGCCGCGCTCCAGGATCGAGAAGATCTCCGGCTGCAGGATGTAGCGGCCCGAGATGATGTAGTTCGACGGCGCGGTGCCCTTCGGCGGCTTCTCCACCATGCCGGTGATCTCGAAGGTCTCGCCGAACTCCTGGCCGACGCTGACGATGCCGTACTGGTGGGTCTGGTCGGGGGCGACCTCCTCGACCGCGATGATGTTGCCGCCGTGCTTCTCGTAGGCGTCGAGCATCTGCACCATGCTGCCGCGGCTGAGCATGTCGGGCAGGATCACCGCGAAGGGCTCGTCGCCGACGATCTCGCGGGCGCACCACACCGCGTGGCCGAGGCCCAGCGGCTCCTGCTGGCGGGTGAAGCTGGTCTGGCCGGCGGCGGGCAGGTCCTTCTTCAGGGCCTCGTACGCCTCGGTCTTGCCGCGCTCCTGCAGGGTGCGGTCGAGCTCGTAGGACATGTCGAAATGGTCCTCGATCACCGCCTTGCCGCGGCCGGTGACGAAGATGAAGTGCTCGATGCCGGCTTCCCGCGCCTCGTCGACGACGTGCTGGACCACCGGGCGATCGACGACCGTCAGCATCTCCTTGGGCACCGCCTTGGTCGCCGGCAGGAAACGGGTGCCGAGGCCCGCGACCGGGAGGACGGCTTTGCGAATGCGTTTCATCGTGCGAGATCCAGTGAACACATCGGGAGCTGCCGGACCGCCCGGCGGGAACGGGCGCACCCGGGCGCACGCGCCCGGCCGACCTCCTCCCTCCGTGCTGCCTTGCCACCGGACAGCTTAATTGACGCTGAAGCATTGCGGGGTATGGATCAACCCGTCTCAGGCCGGGGAGCGCGCGGGATGGCGGTACTTGTCACGGGGGGCGCCGGCTACATCGGCAGCCACATGGTGCTGGCCCTGATCGATGCCGGGCACGACGAGGTCGTGGTCCTCGACGATCTCTCGACCGGGTTCGACTGGGCGCTGCCGCCGGAAGTCACGCTGGTGCGCGGCGACGTGGCCGACCAGGCCCTGGTCGCCGAGACGATCCGCCGGCACGGGATCGACGCGCTCGCCCACTTCGCCGCCAAGATCGTGGTGCCGGATTCGGTCTCGGATCCGCTGGGCTACTACCTCGCCAACACGGTGAAGTCGCGGGCGCTGATCGAGGCGGCGATCGGCGCCGGCGTGCGCCACGTGATCTTCTCCTCGACCGCGGCGGTCTACGGCGAGCCGGCCGTGGTGCCGGTGCCCGAGGACCTCTCCCCGAACCCGATCAATCCCTATGGCCGCTCGAAGCTGATGACCGAGTGGATGCTGGAGGACGCCGCCCGCGCCCACGGCATCAGCTACGTGGCCTTGCGCTACTTCAACGTGGCGGGCGCCGATCCGCGCGGGCGCTCGGGCCAGTCGACCCCCAACGCCACCCACCTCCTCAAGGTCGCGACCCAGGCCGCCCTCGGCAAGCGGAGCCACCTGGAGGTGTTCGGCACCGACTATCCGACGCCGGACGGCTCGTGCCTGCGCGACTACATCCAGGTCTCGGACCTCGCGGCGGCCCATCTCGCGGCGCTCAACCACCTGCGGGGTGGGGGCGAGAGCCTGACGCTCAATTGCGGCTACGGCCGCGGCTACTCGGTGCTGGAGGTGATCGACGTGGTGAAGTCGGTCTCCGGCGTCGACTTTCCGGTCACGCTCTCGCCGCGCCGGGCCGGCGACCCGTCGCGGATCATCGCCGGGGCCGACCGGATCCGGGCCGAGCTCGGCTGGGTGCCGCAGCACGACGACCTGCGCGGGATCGTGACCCAGGCGCTCGCCTGGGAAGAGGCGCTCGGCCGGCGCAACCGGATCTGACGATGTCTCCGTCCCGGGCTCGCTCCCGCACGGCGGCCCTGCGCCTCGTCCTGGCGCTCGCCGCCATCCCGGTCCTCGCCGCGCCCGTCGGCGCCGGCGACTTCCGCGCCTTCGTCGAGGAGCTGTGGCCGGCCGCGCAGGCGCGCAAGGTCTCGCGCGCGACCTTCGACGCCGCGTTCCGGGGCGTGACGCCGGACCCGGGGGTGCTGGCGCGCCTGCGCCGCCAGGGCGAGTTCGGCCGGCCGGTCTGGGAGTACCTGACCGGCGCCGTGTCGGCGGGCCGCATCGCCCGCGGGCGGGCGGAGGCCGCGCGCCGCGCCGAGGCCCTGGCGCGGATCGAGGCGGCCTACGGCGTGCCCGGGCCGGTGCTGCTCGCCTTCTGGGGCATCGAGTCGGATTTCGGCGCCAGCGCCGGCACGGTGCCGGTGGTCCGCGCGCTCGCCACCCTGGCCGAGGCGCGCCACCGCGGCGAGCTGTTTCGCGACGAATTGCTGGCGGCGCTCGAGATCCTCGAGCACCACGACGTGAGCCCCGAGCGGATGCGCGGCTCCTGGGCCGGCGCGATGGGGCAGACGCAGTTCCTGCCCTCGGCCTACTTGCGCGCGGCGGTCGATTTCGACGGCGACGGCCGGCGCGACATCTGGGATTCGGCGCCGGACGCGCTCGCCTCGATCGCGAGCTTCCTCCATCAGGCCGGCTGGCGGCGCGAGCTGCCCTGGGGCGTCGCCGTCGCCCTGCCGGCGGGGTTCGATCTGGCGCGCTACCGCGGCCCGTTCTCCGATTTCGCCCGGCGCGGGGTGCGGGCGATCGACGGCGCCCCCCTGCCGGAGGCCGGCGAGGCGAGCCTGTTCCTCCCCGGCGGCGCCGGCGGGCCGGCCTTCCTGATCACGGCGAATTTCGAGGCGATCCGGGCCTACAACACCTCGGATTCCTACGCGCTGGCGGTCGGCCACTTCTCCGACCGGATCGCCGGGGGCCCTCCCCTCGCCGCCCCCTGGCCGGCCGGCCCGCGCCTCGACCAGGCCGGGCTCACCGCGCTCCAGCGCGGGCTCGCCGCCCGGGGGCACTACGACGGCCCCTTCGACGGGCGCGCGGGGCCGAAGTTGCGCGAGGCGGTGCGGCGCTACCAGATCGCCGCCGGATTGCCGGCGGACGGCTACGCCACCCCCGCCCTGCTGGAACACCTGCGCTAGAGAAGCTTCACGATCGCGCTGCGATCGCGAAGCTTCCCCAGCTCTTCGATTTCGCCGCAATTTCTGCGACGAACCGGCATCCACTTCGTCGGAAAATGCTCCAGGCGCGCTGCGCGGTGGACAAGCGGGACCGGCTTTTGCCAGGATCGGCCGACCTCGCGAGGGAGACGAGAACATCATGGCTCACGCACTGGGCGCGCCGACGGCCGAGCGGATCCCGAGCGGCCTCAACCAGCCCGACCTCGCCGGTCCCGAGGTGCGGCAGGCCAAGGAGGAACTCGCCGCCTGCTTCCGCATGGCGGCGCAGCTCGGCCTGGAAGAGGGCATCTGCAACCATTTCTCGGCGATGGTGCCGGGCTACGACGACCTGTTCCTCGTCAATCCCTACGGCTACGCCTTCGCCGAGCTCACCGCCTCGAAGCTCCTGGTCTGCGACTTCCACGGCAACGTGGTCTCGGGCGAGGGCCAGCCGGAGGCGACCGCCTTCTACATCCACGCCCGCCTGCACGCGCGCATCCCGCGGGCCCGCGTGGCGTTCCACACCCACATGCCCTACGCCACCGCGCTCTCGATGACCGAGGGCGATCCCTTGATCTTCGCCGGGCAGACGTCGCTGAAGTTCTACGGCCGCACCGCCTTCGACCGGAACTACAACGGCCTCGCCCTCGACGCGCGCGAGGGCGACCGCATCGCCGACAGCGTCGGCGAGGCCGACATCGTGTTCATGAAGAACCACGGCGTCATGGTGCTGGGACCGACCATCGCCGAGGCCTGGGACGACCTCTACTACCTCGAGCGCGCGGCCGAGGTGCAGGTGCTCGCCCTCTCGACCGGCCGCCCGGTCCTGCCGGTGGATCCCGCCATCGCCGAGGCCGCCTACCGCCAGATGCGCGAGGGCGATCCCGAATCCGCCCGCCTCCACCTCGCGGCGATCCGCCGGCGGCTCGACCGGGAGGAGCCGGACTACGCGCAGTGAGCGCTATCGCCCCATGGGCGGCCGGGCCACCCAGACCGCCACGAGCGCCAGCACGCCGGCGCTCAAGGCGTGCAGCGCGACCTGCCACCAGGCCGCGCTGCCGGCGACCAGCGCCAGGTCGCAGGCCGGGATGACGAGGCTCGCCCCGAGCACGACCGCCACCGCCCGCCGGGTCGAGAACAGGGCGAGGCCGGCGAGGTAGAGCGCGAGGGCGATGTCGCGCGCGCCGATCGCCCGCAGGGCGGTCCGGCCGGACCCCGCCGGCTCGGGGATGCCGTAGATCAGGGCGCCGGCCTCGGGGACCGCCAGGAACAGGGCGCCGAGGGCGAGGAACGCCAGCGCCAGGGCGAGCACCGCCCAGAAGCGCAGGTCGGTGGGGGCGAGGCGCGGGCCGCCGGGTTCGGAATGGGTCCGGTCCATCGCGCCGGCATGCCCGAGCCGGCCGGCGGGCGCCTTCACCTGGAGCACCCTCGGACGTCGCCCGGCGAGGCGCGGGTTCTCTCCTCTCCCCGCGGGCGGGGAGAGGGCTGTGCTCCCGTTCAGGGAGCGCAGCAAGCGGAGGCGCAGCCGGAGCGAGGGTGAGGGGGAAGTGCCGGGTGTGGCTCCTTCGGAACCGCCCCCTCACCCTCGCCCTTCGGGCTCGCCGTGCCCCCTGGACGGGGGCCCGGCCCTCTCCCCGTCCACGGGGAGAGGAGATGACCCGTGCCTCTTCTTTTCTCCGATAGGCCTGCTGTGCAGTAACCGAGGAAAGACCGGTGATCTTCCTGTCCCCGACCCTCACGCGTGCGCCACCCCCGCGCTCCCGAAATACGCCCGCTCCAGCCGCTCGGGCAGGTCGGGCGCGCCGGCCTCGGCCTCCAGCACGATCCGGCCCTGCGCCAGGGCGTAGACCCGGTCCGACACCGCCCGCGCCTTCTCGACCAGCTGCTCGACGAGCAGCACCGCCGTGCCCTGCCGGCGCAGGCGCGCCACCACCTCCAGCACCCGGTCGACCAGGACCGGCGAGAGGCCGGCGGAGGGCTCGTCGAGCATCAGGAGGCGCGGGCGCTGCACCAGGCCTTGGGCCACCGCCAGCATCTGCTGCTGGCCGCCCGACAACGAGGCGCCCTTGTCGTGGCTCTTCGCGGCGATCTCGGGGAAGTGGGACAGGGCTTCCGTGATCCGCGCCTCGCGCTCGGCCCGGGGCAGGTCGTAGGCCGCGAGCAGCAGGTTCTCGCGCACGGTCTGCCCGGTGAAGACGCGGTGGCCCTCGATCACGTGCGAGAGCCCGGCCCGCACGGCGGTCCGGGGGCCGGCGCCCGAGAGCAGCGCGTCCCCGAGCCGGACGCTGCCGGCCTGGACCGGCAGGAGGCCGGAGAGCGCGCGCAGCAGCGTCGACTTGCCGGCGCCGTTGGGCCCGAGCAAGGTCACCACCTCGCCGGCCGCGACCGTGAGATCGACGCCGTGCAGCACCCGGATCTTGCCGTAGCCCGCCTCCAGCCCCTCGACGCGCAGGAGCGGCGACGTCCCGGGATCATGCGCCGAGATAGGCACTGACCACCTCCCTGTGGCTGCGGATCTCCGCCGGCGTGCCGGCGGCGAGCACCCGGCCGAGATTGAGCACCGTGACCTCGTCGCAGATCGCGAAGATCAGGTCGGCGTGGTGCTCGACGAGGAGAACACCGATCCCGGCATCCGCCACCGCCCGGATCAGCCCGCCGAGGCGCTGGATCTCGGAGGCCGAGAGGCCGGCCGCCGGCTCGTCGAGGAGCAGGAAGGCCGGGCGCAGCATCAACGCGCGGGCGATCTCGAGGAAGCGCAACTCGCTGTGCTGGAGCCGCCCGGCCCGGACCTCGTCGAGGCGATCGAGCCCGACCGCCCGGAGCGCCAGGTGGGCCTGGTCGCGCAAAGCGCGCTCGTCCTCGCGGTGGCGCGGGAGCGCGAGCAGCGACTCCGCCAGGGTGGCGCGCCCCTCGACGCTGCCGCCGAGCATGACGTTCTCGATCACGCTCGCCTCAGCCACGATCCGCGGGGTCTGGAAGGTGCGGGCGATGCGAAGGAGCGCGCGCGCCTCCCGCGCCTCGTCGAGCAGCGAGCGGGCGCCCAGGGTCACCTGCCCGCCTTGCGGCCGGTAGTACCCGGAGATCACGTTCAGCGTCGTGGTCTTGCCCGACCCGTTGGGGCCGATCAGCCCGTGGACGCCGCCGGGGCGCAGGGTGAGGTCGAGCCCGTCGATCGCCTTCACGGCGCCGAAGCTCAGGCGCACGCCGGTGAGCGTGATCGGCTCGGCGCGCGTCGCGCCCGCGGCGAGGTCCTGGAGCGCGGCCTTGCGCGGCTGGATGCTGCGCTCGGCCGGCAGCGGGCGGTGCTTGCCCCGGTCGAGGAGGTCGGCGATGCCGCCGGGCAGCACCAGCACGATGACGAGGAGCAGGAAGGCGTAGAGGAAGGTCGACCACGCCGCGAGCGGTGCGGCCACCTCCGGCAGGATGGTGAGCAGGATCGTGCCGATCAGCGGCCCCAGCACCGAGCCGCGCCCGCCGATCAGCACGGCGATGAAGAACAGGAGCGAGAGGTCGAACGTGAAGGCGTCCGGCGTGATGTAGGTCTGGAGCGAGGCGAACAGCCCGCCGGCGATGGCGGCGACGCAGCCGGCGAACAGGAACACCGCGACGAGGAGCCGGGGCTTCGCGATGCCGACCGCCTCCGCGGCGACCTCCGCGTCGCGGATCGCCACCAGCGCCCGGCCCCAGCGGCTCGACGCGACGTTCAGCGTCATCCAGGTGCAGAGAACCGCGCCCGCGAGGCACAGGCCGTAGAAGCCGAGGCGCGACTCGAAGGGCGCGGGCATCTCCGGCCCGGTGATGCCGATGCCGCCGCCGGTCACGTCCTGCCAGGCGAGCGCCACTTGCGTGACGATGGTGGCAAAGCCCAGCGTCGTCATGGCGAAGTAGAAGGTGCGAAGCCGCAACGCCGGCAGCCCGACCACCACCCCGACCAGGGCCCCGACGACCCCGGCGCAGGCGAGCGCCGCGAAGGCCGGGACCGCCGGCATGACGGTGCCGGCGGCGAGCACGCTGGTGGTGTAGGCGCCCACCAGCAGCAGCGCGACGTACCCGATGGCGAGCTGCCCGGCGAAGCCGACGACGAGGTTGAGGCCCGAGACCAGGATCCAGTAGATCGCCGCCCGCGTGGCGATCAGCGTCCAGTAATCGTTGCCGGCGAGCGGCACCGCGAGGGCGAGGCCGAGGATGACGAGGAAGGGCGCGGCCGCCGCGAGGCGCGGTCCCAGCCTCGTGCGGGCGGGACCGTCGGAGGTCGCAAGCGCCGAAGGACTACTCATACGCGCCTCGCCTGGGCCGAACCGAGCAGCCCTTGCGGCGCCGCGAGCAGCACGACGATGAACAGGGTGAAGACCGCCACCGACGCGAAGATGCCGCCGACGACGAAGTTCGCGGTCTGCTGAAAGAGTCCGAGGACGAGGCCGCCGACGAGCGCGCCGCGGTTGTTGCCCAGGCCCCCGAGCGCCACCGGGATGAAGCCGTAGAAGTTGAGGTGCGGCCCGTTGGCGAAGAAGGCGAGCAGCAACTCGCCGCCGGCATAGCCCGCGAGCGCCCCGATGCCGCCGGCGAGCGCGTAGCTCATCACCCGCAGGCGCCGCTCGGGCAGGCCCAGCGCCCGGGCGGCGAAATTGTCCTCCGCCACCGCCAGGAAGGCGTGGCCCAGCAGCGTGCGGCGGTAGAGGAGTTCGAGCCCGACCACCACGATCAGGCAGGCCGCCACCGGCAGCCAGAACTTCTCGTCGAGGACGGTCTCGCCGAAGCCCCCGAGCAGGCGCGGGAAGGGCTGCGGCTCGGTGCTCCAGGTGATCGCCGTGACCTGCTGGATCATCAGGGCCAGCGCCAGGGTCGAGAGCACGTAGAGGTGCTGGTCGAGGCTCTTCAGGACCGGGCGCACCGCCACGAACTCGGTGACGATGCCGACGAGCGCCCCGCAGGCGATCGTCGCGAGCAGCCCGAGCGGCCAGGGCAGGCCGAGGCGAAGGGTGAACAGCGAGCCGAGCACGCCGCCGAGCATCCCGAGCTGGCCGGCGGTGAAGCTCATCACCCGGGAGGTCGAGAACATCGTGTTGTAGGTGATGCCGATCAGCGCGTAGATCGCGCCGACGGCGAGGCCGGAGGCCAGGATCGAGGCGAGCATGGCGGCGCTCCTCCTCGCCGCCTCAGGAATAGCCGGGGGCGAGCCGGAAGCTGCCGTCGCGGCCGGAATTGGCCGCCGACATCACCACCTCGTCGGTCGGGTATCCGTTATGCTGCGTCGGCGTGTAGGTGTAGTCGCCGAAGATGCCGGGATATTTCGTCAGCCCGTTCCAGTGCTTGACGATCGCGTCGGGGGCGCTCGATCCGGTCTCCTCCACCGCCTTGGCGATCAGGGTCACGGCATCGTAGCCGGCCGCGACCCACCACAGCAGGGTGTCGGAAAGGGCGACCTTGCCCTTCAGCCGGGCCACGAACTCCTCGCTGCGGTCGTTAAGCTTGCCGGCCTCGTCGTAGGAGCAGCTGCGATAGCCGACCGCGTAGACCTTCTCCCAGTTCGCCGGCTTCTCGAGCAGCCCGCCGATCTCGCCCGAGGCCATCGAGGGGTGGCCGACGAAGGCGACGTCCCAGCCCATCCGGGCGCGGGTGTTGAAGAGGCGCGCGTCCATGCCGGTCGACACGCTCCAGACCACGATCACCTCGGCGCCGGCATTGCGGGCGCGCAGCAGGTCGGGGGTCATGTCGGGCTGGGTCGAGTCGATGTTGCCGAGATAGGCCACCTCGGCCCCGTCCTGCTTGAACGCGGCCGCCGACGCCTTGGCGGCGGTGACGCCGTAGCCGGTGGTGTCGCCGATCACCGCGACGCGCTTCACCTTCAGGACCTTGAGGCAGTAGTTGCGCACCGCGTCGTCCCACTGGGTGTTCGACGGGGCGATGCGGAAGGCGTTGGGGTACTTCGCCGGGTCGATCAGGCTGTCGATCACGCAGGGGTGGATGTTCGGCATCTTCGCCCGCGCCATGATCGGCGTCGTCGCGAGCGCCTCGCCGGAATTGGTCGGGCCCCAGATCGCGTGGACCTTGGCCTGGCTGATCATCTCCTGCACGGCGTTGACCGCCTTGGTCGGATCGCCTTGCGAGTCGCGGGTGACCAGCTCGATCTTGCGGCCCTTGACCCCGCCGGCGCCGTTGAGCGCCTCGACGGCGAAGACCACGCCGCGGTTGAACCCGACCGTCGGGGCCGAGCTCGGGCCGGTCATCGCCGCGAGCCAGCCGATGCGCAGGGGCTCGCCCTGCGCCAGCGCCGGCCGGGGAAATCCGAGGGCGGCCGCCCCCGCGAGGCCGGCAGCATTCATCACGAGCGCACGACGGTTCGTCGTCACCATGGCGTCCTCCTCCCGTATGATCCCGGCCGGCGCGGTTGTTCTAAGCGCCTTGCCGCTCCAGGTGCCGGATCCTGTCCTCGTCGAAGGTGAACCCGAAGCCTGGCCGCTCCGGCACGATGGCGGATCCGTCGGCGAAGTCCAGTCTCTCGCAGTACAGCTCGGAGAACCACGGCATGACTTCGAGAGAATGGGCGTTTGCCAGGGCGCCGAGCACGCTCAGGCTCTGCTCCGGAAACAGGTGGCTCGACACCGGCAGGTCGTGCGCCTCGGCGAGGTGGCCGACCCGCATGAACTCGGTGACGCCGCCGACCCGCTGCAGGTCCGGCATCAGGATGTCGGCCGAGCGCAGCTCGATCATCCGGCGGAAGCCGTAGCGGGTATAGTCGGTCTCGCCGCTGGCGATCGGCGTGTCGAGGGCGGCGGCGACGCGGGCCAGCCCCTCGACGTCCCAGGCCGGCAGCGGCTCCTCGAACCAGGTGAGGTCGAACTCCTCCAGCCGCCGCCCGAGGCGGATGGCGTCGTTCTCGGTCAGACCCTGGTTGGCGTCGGCCATCAGGCGGATCTTCGGGCCGATCGCCTCGCGCACCGCCCGCACCCGGGCGATGTTCCAGTCGGGATCGCCGGCCGAGAGGCGCATCTTCATCGCCGTGAAGCCCGCCGCCTTGAAGCTCTCGGCTTCCGCGACCAGCTCGTCGGTCGAGCGGTCGAGCCACAACCCGCCGGAATGGTAGGCCGGCACCCGGGCGCTGGCGCCGCCGAGCATCCGGTAGAGCGGCAGGCCGGCGCGCTTTCCCGCGAGGTCCCACAGCGCGCCGTCGAGGGCCGAGATGCCCATGACCGGCATCCCCTTGTGGCCCATGAAGTTCACGTCGCGCCAGGCCCGCGACCAGAAGCCGGCGATGTGGCCGGGGTCCTGGCCGATCACCAGGTCGGCCATCTCGTCGATGAGCGCGCGCAGCACCTTGGTGCGCCGGTCGTTCAGCGTGAACACGATGTTCTCGCCGGTGAGCCCGTCGGCCCGGACCGTGACCAGGATGCAGCCGAACGCGTGCAGTTGACCCAGCGCCGAGCCGATCGGCCGCTCAGGGCGCAAGAGGATGGGGCGCGTCTCGACGCGGTCGACCTTCATGGCGTGTCCTTCCCTTGTGCCGTGCGGACGACCGACCCGACCCGGTAGCGGTCGAGCACGCCGGGATCCGGATCGCAGCCGAGGCCGGGCCCGGGGGGCAGCCGCACGTGGCCGTTCTCGGCCCGGACCCAAGGATCGAACGGGTTCGCCTCCATGTCGAGCCACAGCACCTCGACCAGCGGGTCCTCGACGCGGGCGGCGATGACGTGCATCGAGGCGATGAGGCCGGGGCCGAAATACGGGCTGTGGGGAGCGGCGCGAACGCCGTAGGCCTCGCAGAGCGTGATCACCCGCAGCATCTCGCCGACGCCGCCGATCTTGGTCACGCTCGGCTGCGCGACGTCGATCGCGCCGGCCTCGATCAGCGCCTTGAAGCCGAACAGCCCGGCGGTGTTCTCGCCGGCGGCGATCGGGATGCCGCGGGCCCGCACCTGAGCCAGCCCATGCACGTCCTCCGGCGGCCAGACCGGCTCCTCGAACCAGAGGAGGTCGTGGGGCGCGAAGGCCTCCGCCATCCGGAGCGCCGCCGGCACGCTCCAGGCGCAGTTGACGTCGACCATCAGGGCGGCGCCGTGCGCCCGCGTCACCTCGGCGGCCGCCGCGACCGCTTCCTGCGTGACCTCGTGCAGCTTGATGTGGCGGTAGCCGGCCGCGCAGGCCGCCTCGACGTTGCGGCGCACCAGTGCCGGCTCGTGGTAGGCGAGCAGCGAGGCGTAGGCCGGCAGCCGCTCGCGCCCGTCGCCGCCGAGAAGCCGCGCCACGGGCTGCCCCGCCCGCTTGCCGGCGAGGTCCCACAGGGCGGTCTCGACGCCGGAGAAGGCGAAGACGAACGGGCCGTTGCGGCCGAGCAGGTGCGTCGCGTGGAGCACGCTGCGCGTCAGCGCCGCGATGTCGCCCGACGAGCGCCCGAGGACGAGCGGCGCCACGATGTGGTCGAGGGCGGCCCGCGTCGCCTGGATGCCGGCATGGCCGAAGGCCTCGCCCCAGCCGACCAGTCCCTCGTCGGTCTCGACCCGGACCAGCAGGATGTCGAGATGGGTCCAGGCCTTGCCGGCGAAGGTGGCGGGCGGTCCGCCCATGTCGAAGGGGAGCGAGACGATCTGGGACTGGATGTCGGTGATCTTCAACCGTTCCTCCGAAATTTATGGTTTATTTGACCGACACGACCGGACTGCCACCCTCCTGGTCATTTCGGGGCCGCGAGAGCGGAGCCCGGGATGACCAGGAGGGTGGCAGGAATGTCGGCGTCTCGCGACCCGTCGCTCACCTCGTCCCTCCCTGCCCCACCGGGATCCGCTCCCGCTCCATCAGGTCGGCCTCGCGCCGGAGCGCCTCCGCCAGCTCCGTCTCCCGCGCCCGGATGCGGGTGGTGAGCGCGGCGATGCTCAGGCCCGCCACGGTGCGGTGGCCCGCGTCGCGCACCGGCACGCCGATCGCCCCCATCGTGTCCACCACCTGATCGAGGAGCACGACGTAGCCGCGCGCCCGCGCTTCCATGATCGCCTCACGGATCTCCGCCCGGCCGAGGCGCGGATACGGCCCGAGGCGCTGGACCACGATGCCGAGGATCGCGTCGACCTCGCGGTCGGGCAGCCAGGCGAGCAAAGCCATGGCGCCGGCACCGACCCCGAGGGGACGGCGGCTGCCGATGTCGAGGTAGTTGGCGCGGATCGGGTAGGCACCGACCTCGCGCTCGATGCAGACCGCCTCGACGCCGCTCCGCACCGAGAGCAGCACCGTGTCGCCGGAGAGCTCGGCGAGCCGCATCAGGCTCGGGCGGGCGAGCGCCCTGAGGTCGTCGGGCCGGCCGGCGCTGGCGGCGAGCGCCATCAGTTCCGGCCCCGGCCGCCAGCGCCGGCCATCCGGTGCGCGCGCGGCGAAGCCCTCCTGCGCCAGGGTATCGAGGATGCGGAGCGCCGTGACCTTGTTGAGCCCGGCCTCGGCCGAGAGGTCGGTCAGGCGCCGGGGCGCCGCGGCGGCGAGCGCCCGCAGCACGGCGCAGACCTTCTGGACGGCGTTGGGCTCTCCGCCCGCGGGGGACGGAGGCGGGGCGTCGTCGGCGGTGGACGGGCTCATGCCGCCCCCGGCGACGCACGCGAATCCAGGCCCGCCCGACGGTGCATGGCGCCTCTCACGCGTTCCCGATCCCGCCGCCCTCGTTGGATCGGTTCCGTATAGCGGAACCATCGCGGTCGATATCGGATCCTCCCGCCCAGCAACGATGACCATCGTTACTCGACACGGAACAGTGTTGACAGGCTATTGTCAGGAAGGCAACCCTCTTCCTGCAAGAGGTCGCCGGCCCGACACCGGAACGACCCGGCCCGGAGGACGCCCGATGCGAAGTTCCGCCAGGCGGAATGCTTTCCGTGAGTGCCGGTTCGGAACGCCGGTCCGATGAGCCGCGTCACCGGCATCGGCCTCACCCCGTTCGGCCGCCTGCCCGGCCTCTCCACCCTCGACCTGATGAGCCGTGCCGCCGCCGATGCCTTGTCCGATGCCGGGCTGGAACGACGCGAGATCGACGGGCTGATCACCGGCTACTCGACCACCCACCCGCACCTGATGCTCTCGACGGTGTTCGCCGAGCATTTCGGCCTCCGCCCGGCCTACGCTCACGCGGTGCAGCTCGGCGGTGCCACGGGGTTCGCCCTGGTGATGCTGGCGCACCTCATGGTCGAGGCGGGCGCGGCGCGGCGGATCCTGGTGGTGGCGGGGGAGAACCGGCTGTCGGGCCAGTCCCGCGACGCCGCGATCCAGACGCTGGCCCAGGTCGGCCACCCGACCTACGAGGTGCCGCTCGGCGCCACGATCGCCGCCTATTACGGCCTCGTCGCGTCGCGCTACGCGCATGAATACGGCATCGACGATCATGCCGAGCTGGCGGTCCTGATGCGGGGAAACGCCGCCCGGACGCCCGGCGCCCACCTCACCGAGCCGATCACCGCCGCGATGGTGCGGGGGTCCAAGCCCATCGCCGCGCCGTTGCGCCTGCTCGATTGCTGCCCGGTCTCGGACGGGGGCGCGGCCTTCGTGATCGAGCGGGCCGATCCCGGGCGGCCCGGCCCCGGGATCCGCGGCGCCGCCCAGGCCCACACCCACCAGCACGTCAGCGCCGCGCCCTCCCTCACCGCCTTCGGCGCCGGCGACAGCGCCGGCCGGGCGCTGGCGCAGGCGGGCGTCGCGCTCGCCGACATCGCCTATGCGGCGATCTACGACAGCTTCACCATCACGCTCGCGATCCTGCTCGAGGAGATCGGCCTGGCGCCACGGGGCGCCGCCGGGCGGCTCGCCCGCGAGGGCCACTTCTCGCCCGGCGGCGCGATGCCGCTCAACACCCATGGCGGCCTCCTGAGCTACGGCCATTGCG
This sequence comes from Methylobacterium terrae, assembly GCF_003173755.1. Classification (NCBI taxonomy): domain Bacteria; kingdom Pseudomonadati; phylum Pseudomonadota; class Alphaproteobacteria; order Hyphomicrobiales; family Methylobacteriaceae; genus Methylobacterium; species Methylobacterium terrae. The sequence continues at coordinate 4,600,767 of NZ_CP029553.1, read as the reverse complement.
GCGTCGGCGGCGCCATGGCCCACCTCGCCGAGACCGTGCGGCAGATGCGCGGGCAGGCCGGCCCGCGCCAGGTCGCACCCCCGGCACTCGCCCTGCTCCACGGCGACGGCGGCGTGCTCTCCTCCCATGTCAGCCTCGTCCTGGAGAACGGCCGATGAGCCCGGACATTCCGGACTGGACCACCGGCGGCGAGGGCCTGGCGCTCGCGCGCTGCCGGGCTTGCGGCCACGTGCAGTACGCCCGCCGCCCGTTCTGCCCGGCCTGCGGCGGCGAGGACCTGGGCACCGAGGCCGCCTCCGGCCGCGGCACGGTCTACGCCGTGACCCTGGTGGCCCGCGCGCCCTCGCCGGACCTCCAGGCCCACGCCCCCTACGGGATCGCGCTGGTCGATGCCGAAGAGGGCTTCCGCTTCATGGCGCATTGCCCGCCCGACGGCGTCGCGATCGGCGAACCCGTGCGCACGACGTTCCGCGCCTTCGGGGCCGGCCTCGTCCCGTTCGTCACCCCGGAGAGCCAACCATGACGTCGAGCCTCCAGGCCGCCCTCGACCCGCGCTCGATCGCGGTGATCGGCGCCTCCGAGAACCCCGACAAGATCGGCGGAAGGCCGCTCCTCTACCTGTCGCGCTTCGGCTTTCGCGGCGAGGTCTGGCCGGTCAACCCGCGGCGCGAGGAGGTGCAAGGGCGGCGCACGGTGCCGCGGCTCTCGGGCCTCTCGCGGGCGCCCGACCTCGCGATCATCGCGGTACCGGGCGAGGCGGCGGTGGCGGCGCTCGACGAATGCGCCGAGATCGGCGTCAAGGTCGCGATCATGATGGCCTCGGGCTTCGGCGAGACCGCGGACCCCGCGGCGAAGGCGGCCGAGCGGGCGATGGTGGCGCGCGCCCGGGCCCGGGGCCTCAGGATGATCGGCCCGAACTCGCAGGGCTTGGCCAATTTCGGCACCGGGGCGGTCGCGAGCTTCTCCAGCATGTTCCTGGAGGCCCCGCCGCAGGACGGCCCGGTCGGCATCGTCAGCCAGAGCGGGGCGATGAGCGTGGTGCCCTACGGGCTGTTGCGCGCCCGCGGCATCGGCGTGCGCCACACCCACGCCACCGGCAACGACGCCGACGTGACGGTGTGCGAGCTCGCCGCCGCGGTCGCGGCCGATCCGGACTTGAAGCTCCTGCTCCTCTACCTCGAGAGCATCCCCGACCCGCACCACCTGGCGGAGGCCGCGTCCATCGCCCGCGACCGCGGGCTGCCGATCGTCGCGCTGAAATCCGGCCGCACCGCCGCCGGGCAGGCGGCGGCGCAATCCCATACCGGGGCGCTCGCCAACGAGGACCGGCTGGTCGACGCCTTCCTGGAGCGGCACGGGATCTGGCGGGCCGAGGACACCACCGACCTCGTCGCGGCGGCCGAGCTGTACCTGAAGGGCTGGCATCCGGGGGGCCGCCGCATGGTGGCGATCAGCAATTCGGGCGCGACCTGCGTGATGGCGGCCGACGCCGCCTCGTCCCGCGGGCTCGAACTCGCCCCGCTCGCCGACGCCACGCAGGGCCGCCTGCGGGCGATCCTCCCGAGCTTCGCCGCGACCCGCAACCCGGTCGACATCACGGCGGCGCTGATGACGAACTCGGCCCTGTTCAGCCAGATCCTGCCGGTGATCGCCGAGGACCCGTCCGCCGACGCCTTCCTGGTCGGGGTGCCGGTGGCGGGCCGCGCCTACGCGGTCGACGATTTCGGCCGCGACACCGCCGCCTTCGCGCAGGCGACGGGCAAGCCGGTGGTGATCGTGGCGCCCCAGGAGATCGTCGCCGCGCCGTTCCGCTCCCGCGGCCTGCCGGTCTTCCCCGGCGAGGGCGAGGCGGTGCGGGCGCTGCACCAGTTCATCGCCCATCACGAGCGGATGGCCGCCGCCGCGGGCCGTCCGGCCCACCCGGCCCCGCCCCCGCCCTCCGATGCGCCGCCGCGCCTCCTCGACGAGGCCGGGAGCCTCGCCCGCCTCGCCCGCGCCGGGGTGCCGGTGGTGCGCCACCGCCTCTGCCGCACGGCCGACGAGGCGGTGGCGGCAGCCGGCGAGATCGGCGGGCCGGTCGCCGTCAAGGGCTGCTCGGCGGAGGTCGCGCACAAGAGCGAGCTCGGGCTGGTGCATCTGGGGGTGAGCGGGGCGGAGGCCGTGCGCGCCGCCTTCGAGGCCTGCCGGGCGGCCCTTGCGGCAGCGGGCCACGCCTCCTCCGGCGTCATCGTCGCCGCGATGGCGCGCGGGCGGCGCGAGCTGGTGCTCGGCGCCCATCGCGACCCGTTCTTCGGCCCGGTCGTGGTGGTGGGCGACGGAGGCACGTACGTCGAGGCGATGCCGGACGTCGCGCTCCTGCTGCCGCCCTTCTCGGAAGCGGATGTGGGCCGAGCGCTCGGGCGCCTGCGGATCGCCCCCTTGATCGCCGGCGTGCGCGGCGAGGCCCCGCTCGCGATCGAACCCTACCTCGCCGCCGCGGCGGCTTTGGGGCGGCTGATGGTCGAGGAGCCCGGAATCGCCAGCCTCGACGTCAATCCGCTGCTCGTCGGCACGGCGCCGGAGGACTGCCTGGCGCTCGACGCCGTGGTGTTCGAGGCGGAACGCGCGCCGTGACCGCCCGGGCCGGCGCGGCGCGAGGGCTCAGAGCGGCGAGCCGCGGTGGCGCAGGCGGCCGGCGACGTGATCCACGACGGCGCGCACCCGGGGCTTCGCGGGGCGGTTCGCGGGAGGCGCGGCGAGGGTGCCGCCCTCCGGGGCGGCGTCGCGCGCCCGCAGCACCGCGAGGCCGCCGACGCTCACCACCAGGATCACCCCCGCGTACAGGTCGGCCGTCGTCGCGTAGCCGAGGCTGCGGGCGAGGAAGCCAGCCCCGACCGCCGGCAGGCTGAAGGCGAGGTAGCTCTGGACGTAGAAGGCGGCGAGGAGCCCCGCGCGCTCGTCGGGTTCGGCCGGCGGCATGATCGTGCCGAGGCAGCCGAGGAAGCTGGCGCCGAAGCCGCATCCGGTGACGAGGGTGCCCAGGATGAGGAGCGGCACGCTGGCCAGATGGATGCCGGCGGCGACGAGGACGACGCCGAGGGCCGTGGCGAGCACCCCGAAGGTCAGGTTGTCCCGCGGAGCCCGGCCCCGGCGCAGGAGCACCGAGACGGCGCCGGCCACCATCAGCGCCGTGACGACGGCCCCGCCGGTGAGCGGCGCGCGGCTGCCGGTGGCCGCCGCCACGACCGAGGGGACCAGCGAGAGGTAGAAGCCGCCGAGCGTCCAGTTGGCGAGGTTGATCGGCGTCACCAGGGCCAGCGGCCGCCGGATCCGGGCCGGGACGGCCATGCGGGGCTTCAGCGAGGCGAGCGCCCCGGGCCGCGTCGCGGCGCTCTCGGGGATGCGCCAGATGGCGAGCGCCAGCCCGGCGAAGGTGCACAGCAGGAGGCCGTAGACGAGGTGCAGCGGCAGCGGCGCGTACTGGATCAGCGCGCTGGTGCCGAGCGCGCCCAGCGCCATGCCGGCGAGCGGCGCCACCGCGTTGACGATCGGGCCGCGGGTGCGGTCGACGTCGACGAGCGCCGCGCCGAGGGAGGCGGCGGCGATGCCGGTGGCGAGCCCCTGTACGATCCGGGCGACGACGAGCCAGGCGGCGCCGTGGCCGACCAGCAGGAACAGCCCCATGGCCGCCGCCTCGAGGACGAGCGCTCCGGCGATCACCGGCCGGCGCCCGAGATGGTCGGAGAGCGAGCCCGCCACCAGCAGCGCCTTGAGGAGGGCCACCGCGTAGACGGCGAAGACCAGGGTGACGAAGACCGGCGAGAGCGCCAGGGTCTCCTGGTAGATCCGGTAGAGCGGCGTCGGGGCGGCCGCGGCGGCGAAGAACGCGCCGAGCGTCACGGCGTGGAGGCTGAGCGGGTCGACCCGCCGGGATCCTTGACCTGTGAGCATCGCCGTGCCCCTTAATGCAAATCCGTTGCGTTAGAGATCTAAGGCCGCGGAAGGCTAAAAGCAAATCCTTTGCGTTTGGAGGCGGGGCAGCGATGGCGGACAGGGAGGCGGGACCGCGCCCGGGCGGGCGCAGCGCGCGCGTCCAGGCCTCGGTCCACCGGGCCGTGCGCGAGCTCCTCGCCCGGATGGACCGCGCCGAGGTCACGATCCCGCTGATCGCCCAGGAGGCCGGCGTCACGCCCTCGACGATCTACCGGCGCTGGGGCGAGCTCAACGAACTCCTCGCCGACGTCGCGGTCGAGCGGCTGCGCCCGGACATGGTGCCGGTCGAGACCGGCAGCGGGCGGGGCGACCTCCTGGCCTGGGCCGAGCAATACGCCGAGGAGATGGCGTCGGGGCTCGGGCGCGAGATGATCCGCGACGTGCTCGCGGCCGAGGGGGCCGCCGGACCGCGGCGCTGCTGTGCTTACGCCCGCCAGCAGATCGAGACCGTCGCGGCCCGCGCCGCGGCGCGGGACGAGGCGTTTCCGGAGATCGACGCGGTGCTCGATCGCGTGATCGCCCCGATCCTGTTCCGGATCCTGTTCGACGAGGCGCTGGCGACGGAGAAGGTCGCGGGGCTGGTCGATGGCGCGTTCGCAGGCGTGGGGGGCGGGGCCAGATGATCCGGAGGGCGTCGAGCCTGTTGCCGGTTCAAGGAAGGCCCTCCCCCGCCGCCAGCCCGCAGATCCGCCGCGTCACCCGCCACGACGCCGCGAAGGCCGGCACCGGCAGGAACTCGAACCGCGAGTGGAAATTGTAGGCGCCGGTGAAGTAGTTCGGCGTCGGCAGGCCGCGGGCCGACAGGGCCGCCCCGTCGGTGCCGCCGCGCATCGGGATCTGCCGCGGCGCGATCCCCTCCGCGGCGAGCGCGGCGAAGAGCAGGTCGACGGAGCGGCGGTCGTCGCCGAGGCTGTCCTGGATGTTGCCGTAGGTGTCGGTGATCCGGCACTCCACCCGGCCGGTCGGGTAGAGCGCGGCGATCTCCCCGGCGACCGCGTGCAGGCGTGCCTTTCGCGCCGCGAACGTTTCGCGGTCGAAGTCGCGGATCATCGCCTGCAGGCGGGCCTCGCCGGAATGGGCGTGGAGGCCGTTGAACCAGATATAGCCCTCGCGCCCCTCGGTGGTCTCCGGCGTCTCGGCCCGGTCGAAGCGAGCGATGAAGTCGTGCGCCATCAGGAGCGGGTTCACCATCACGCCCTTGGCCGACATCGGGTGCGCGGCGACGCCCGTGAACACGATCTCGGCGCCGGCCGCGTTGAAGGTCTCGATCACGACCTCGCCGACCGCGCAGGCGTCGATCGTGTAGGCGAAGTCGCACGCGAAGCGCGCGAGGTCGAGGGCCTTGGCCCCGCGCAACCCGATCTCCTCGTCGGGCACGAAGGCGACGAGGATGTCGCCGTGCGCGTCCCGCGGCGTCAGGGTGGCGAGCAGCGTCATCACGACGGCGACCGCCGCCTTGTTGTCGGCCCCGAGCACGCTCGTCCCGTCGCCGACGATCACGTCCTCGCCGGTATGGGGCACGATCTCGGGGTGCTCGGCGACGCGAAGCCAGATGTCCCGGTCGCCGTTGAGGCAGAGGTCGGCGCCGTCGAAGCGCAGCACCTGCGGGCGGATCTCGGGCGAGAGCCCGACATCGACGGTGTCGAGATGGGCGATGAAGCCGATCGGCGGGGCGCCGGGCCGGGTGCCGGCCTTGCGCGCCGTCAGGATACCGTGCCCGTCGAGCACCACGTCGTGGAGCCCCATCTCGCGCAGCTCGCCGGCCAGCAGCTCGGCCAGCGCGCGCTGGCCCGGGGTGCTCGGCAGAGCGGTCGCCCGGGCATCGCTCTGGCTCGCCACCGCGAGGTAGCGGAAGAAGCGCTCGACCAGTTGCGCCCGCAGGGCCGTCTCGTCCGTCATGCCGTGTCGGTCCGTCATCAGCTGAGCGCCACCGCGAAGCCGCGCTGCACCGCCGGCCGCGCCATCAGGGCCTCGTACCAGCGCTTCACGTTCGGATGATCGGCGAGGTCGACCCGGTGCCGGGCGTGGCGCCAGGCCCAGCCGAGGATCGCGAAATCCGCGATCGAGAGCGCCCCGGCGACGAACTCGCCCTCGCCCAATCGTCGATCGAGCACGCCGTAGAGCCGGCGCGTCTCCTTCTGGTAGCGCTCGAGGCCGTAGGCGCGGTCCTTCTCGTCGACGCCGAGGAAATGGTGGACCTGGCCCGGCATCGGCCCGAAGCCGCCCATCTGCCACATCAGCCACTCCATCGCCTGGACCCGGCCGCGCCCGCCCGCAGGCAGGAACAGCCCGGTCTTCTCGGCGAGGTAGACCAGGATCGCGCCGGATTCGAACACCGAGATCGGCTCCCCGTCCGGCCCCTCGGAATCGACGATCGCCGGGATGCGGTTGTTCGGGCTCAAACGCAGGAAGTCCGGCTCGAACTGCCGGCCCTTGGTGATGTCCACCGGCTCGATCCGGTAGGGCAGCCCCATCTCCTCGAGGGCGACGCTGATCTTGCGCCCGTTCGGCGTATCCCAGGTGTAGAGCTGGATCATGATGCGCTCACCTCCGGGGCCGGACCGTAGGACGGTTCGGGCGCGGAGTCGCGCCGGTTTCGAGCGGGGCGGGTCGCGCCCGGTCCGCTCCCGGCGCATGGCGCTCCCCCGCGCGACCCCGCCGCCCCGGCCCTGCGACATCGCATTCCGGATGGCGGAACCAAGCTACTCGTACTGAGTATCTCCATGCGGAGGGGGCGGCCACGGTTGCCCGGGGGGAGTGCGGGACCGCGAGCCGCATGGCGCAGATCTTTCGACCCGGCGCGGACACCCTGGCCCGCCTGGCGCTCGCGGGGCTCGCGGTGGTGCCGGTCCTCGGCCTCGGGCTCGCCACCGCCCTGTGGCGCTCGCCCTACGCCACGGCCCAGGACGCGACCCGCGAGCAGCCGGTGCCGTTCAGCCACGAGCACCATGTCGGCGGGCTCGGGATCGATTGCCGCTACTGCCACACCTCGGTCGAGAAGGCCGCCTTCGCGGGCATCCCGCCGACGGAGACCTGCATGAGCTGCCACTCGCAGATCTGGACCAACGCCCCGATGCTGGCGCCCGTCCGCACCAGCCTCGCGGAAGGGCGGCCGCTGGCCTGGCGCCGGGTCCACGCCCTGCCGGACTACGTCTACTTCAATCACGCGGTGCACGTCGCCAAGGGCGTCGGCTGCGCGACCTGCCACGGCGCGGTCCAGACCATGAAGCTGGTGCGGCAGGTGGCGCCCCTCACCATGGGCTGGTGCCTCGACTGCCACCGGAATCCGGCGCCGAACCTGCGCCCGCGCGAGGCGGTGTTCGACATGACCTGGACGCCGCCCGACGACCAGGAGCAGCGGGGGGCACGGCTCGCCGCCGCCTACCACGTCAAGTCGCCGGCGCGCTTGAGCGAGTGCTCGATATGCCACCGCTGACGGGCCTTCACCGCCGCGAGGCGCTGCGGCTCATGGGCGCCGGCATCGCGCTCGCCGCCGGGGGCTGCTCGCGGCCGGACGAGGAGATCCTGCCTTACGTCCGCCAGCCCGAGCAGCTGCTGCCCGGGGTGCCGGCGCGCTACGCGACCGCCTTGCCCCTCTCGGGCTTCGCCCGGGGCGTCCACGCCGTCGCGGTCGACGGGCGGCCGATCAAGATCGAGGGCAACCCGCTCCATCCCGGCAGTCGCGGCGCCACGGACGTGTTCCTGGAAGCCGCCGTGCTCGACCTCTACGACCCCGACCGCTCCCGCGCGCCGAGCGAGCGGGTCGCCGGCATCGCCTCGTGGGAGGCCTTCGGCAAGGCCTATGCCCGGCCGCTCTCCGAGGCGCGGGGCGGCGCCGGCTTCCGGCTGCTGACCGGCCGGGTCGCCTCGCCGACGCTGCTGCGCCAGATCGCGGCCATGCGCGCGGCGATGCCGGAGGCGGCCTGGCACGTCCACGAGCCCCTGGACGAGGCGAATGCCCGGGCCGGCGCCGCCCTGGCCTTCGGGCGCCCGTTGCGGGCCCTGCCGCGGCTGGACCGGGCCGAGATCGTGGTCTGCCTCGAGGCCGACCCCCTCGGGCCGGGGCCGGACCAGATCCGCCTCTCCGCCGACCTGATGGAGCGCCGGCGCGATCCCTCCCGGTTCGGCCGCCTGTTCGTGGCGGAAGGCCTGCCGACGCTCACCGGCATCAAGGCCGACGAACGCCGCGCCCTGCCGCCAGCGGCGACGGAAGCGCTCCTCGTCCACCTCGCGAACGGCTTTGCCGCCGGCCTGCCCGGTCCCGCCCTGCCCGAGCCCGAGCGCCGCTTCGCGGACCGGATCCTCACCGATCTCCGCGCCCATCCCGGCCGCGCCGTGGTGCTCGTCGGCGAGGCGCTGGCGCCGGAACTCCACGCCCTCGCCCACTGGCTCAACGCGCGGCTCTCCGCCCCGATCGACCGGATCGCGCCGCCCGACGCCCTGGCGGACCTCGCGCCCGGCACCCTGGCGGATCTCTGCGAGGACATCGCGGGAGGCAAGGTCTCCTGCCTCGCCATCCTCGGCACCAACCCGGTCCAGACCGCGCCGGCCGATCTCGGCGTCTCGGAGCTGCTGCGGCGGGTCCCGTTCAGCGTCCAGGTCGGCACCCATGCCGACGAGACCGCGGGCGGGACGCACTGGCACCTGCCGCTCGCCCACGACCTCGAATCCTGGTCCGACCTGAGGGCGACCGACGGCACCGCGAGCCTGGTCCAGCCCCTGGTGCGCCCGCTCTACGGCGGCCGCTCCGTCCACGAGGTCCTGAACCTGCTCACCGGCGCCGAGGCGCGGCGCGGCTACGACATCGTCCGGGAGACCTGGCAGGGTGCCTGGCAGGATCACCGGCGCCCGGGGGATACCGACTTCGAGGGCTGGTGGCGCCGCTGCCTGCACGACGGCACGATCCCGGGGAGCGCCGCCGCACCCGTCGCGCTCCCCGAGCCCGCCCTGCCGGCCCTGCCGGCCCCGCCCGCCCGCTGCGACCTCACCCTGCTCCTCACCCCCGATCCGGCCCTGTGGGACGGGCGCGGGGCCAACAACGCCTGGCTGCAGGAATGCCCGCATCCGGTGACGAAGCAGGTCTGGGGCAACGCGCTCCTCCTCTCGCACGGCGAGGCGGCGCGGCGCGGCGTGAAGGACGGCCAGGCCGTGAGCCTCACCGTGCGCGGCACCTCGCTGATCGCCCCGGTGGCGGTGATCTCCGGCATCGCCGACGGGGTGGCGGGCTTGAGCCTCGGCCACGGCCGGGCCCGGGCCGGGCAGATCGGCAACGGCGTCGGGGTCGATGCCTACCGGCTGACGCGGGCCGATGCGACGCGGACGATCCGCGACGTGAGCCTGACGCTCCTCGACGAGCGGCGCGAGATCCTGAGGACCCAGAACTACACCCGGATCGAGGGCGAGACCGGCACGCTGTTCCCGCGCCTCGACCTCGCGGCGCTCGCCGCCTCCGAGCCGAAGGGGAACGGGCCCGACCGGCCGACGCTGCTCGAACCCTGGACGGGGGATGCCGACGGCCACGCCTGGGGCATGGTGATCGATACGGCGGCGTGCATCGGCTGCAACGCCTGCGTGATCGCCTGCCAGTCCGAGAACAACGTGCCGGTGGTCGGGCCGGAGGAGATCGCCCGCGGGCGGATGATGCACTGGCTCAGGGTCGACATCTACGATTCCGGCAAGCCGGAGCGGATCGAGGCCGGGTTCCAGCCGGTGCCGTGCATGCATTGCGAGCACGCGCCCTGCGAACCGGTCTGCCCGGTGGCGGCCTCGGTCCATGACGGCGAGGGGCTGAACCTCCAGGTCTACAACCGCTGCGTCGGCACCCGCTTCTGCGAGGCGAACTGCCCCTACAAGGTCCGCCGCTTCAACTTCTTCGGCTACGCCGACGGGCAGGAATACGCGAGCCTCGGCGCCGAGCCGGTGCGGGCGCAGCGCAACCCCAACGTCACGGTGCGGGCCCGCGGCGTGATGGAGAAGTGCACCTACTGCGTCCAGCGCATCGCGGGCGAGCGCCAGGCGGCCGAGCGCGACGGGCGCCCGATGGGCGAGGTCGCGACCGCCTGCCAGTCCGCCTGCCCGACGCGCGCCATCCGCTTCGGCGACCTGAACGCGCCGGGAAGCGGAGTGGCGGCGCAGCGCTCCGACCCGCGCCACTACGCCCTGATGGCGGAGCTGAACACGCGTCCCCGCACCACCTACCTCGCGGACCTCCGCAACCCCGCCCGGGAGGACCGGACGTGAGCGGCGCGCCGCACCCGCTGATCGACGCCGGGCGCCTCGGCTACGGGGCGATCTCGGCGGCGGTCGCCGACCCGATCCAGCGGAACGGCTTCGGCCGCGCCTGGGTCATCGCGCTCCTCTGCACCCTGCCCTTCGTCCTGCTCACGCTCGGCGCCATCGGGGCGGTGCTCACCGTCGGGATCGGGCTGTCGGGGGTGAACACCACGGTGGTCTGGGGCTTCTCGATCGCCAACTACGTCTGGTGGATCGGCATCGGCAATGCCGGCACGCTGATCTCCTCGATGCTGCTGCTGACGCGCCAGCGCTGGCGCGCCTCGATCAACCGCTTCGCCGAGGCGATGACGCTGTTTGCCGCCGCCATCGCCGGGCTGTTCCCGATCATCCATCTCGGCCGGCCGCTCTACGCCTACTGGCTCGCGCCCTACCCGAACACCATGGCGCTGTGGCCGCAATGGCGCTCGGCGCTGGTCTGGGACTTCTGGGCGATCCTGAGCTACTTGCTCTTCTCCGCCCTGTTCTGGTTCACCGGCCTCCTGCCCGACCTCGCCACGATGCGCGACCGCGCGCGGACGCGGGCCGGCCGGGTGATCTACGGGGCGCTGGCGCTCGGCTGGCGCAACTCCGCCCGGCACTGGCGCGCCCACGAGACCTACCACCTCGCCATGGCGGCGCTCGCGGTGCCGCTCGTCTGCTCGGTGCACTCGATCGTCGGGCTCGACTTCGCCGCGAGCCTGATGCCCGGCTGGCAGGAGAGCATCTTCCCGCCCTACTTCGTCGTCGGCGCGATGTTCTCAGGGTTCGCCATGGTGGTGGTGCTGGCGATCGTGATCCGCTGGGGCCTGAACCTCCAGGCGATGATCACGCCGGCCCACTTCGACGCCATGGCGAAGGTGATGCTGTTCGCCTCGATCGTGATGGCGTTCTCCTACGCCACCGAGTGGTTCACGGCGTGGGTCGGCGGCGAGCACGCCGACCGGACGGTGATCGGGTATTTCTTCACCGGCGACTACGCGCCGCTCTACGGCCTGCTGCTGTTCTGCAACTGCCTCGCGCCGCAGGCGCTGTGGTGGCGCCGGGTGCGGCGGAACCTGTGGTGGCTCGCCGGGATCTCGGTCGTGATCAATGTCGGCATGTGGCTCGAGCGGATCCTGATCGTCTGGAACACGCTCTCGCACGGCCACGCCGTCACGCTCTGGCGGACCTACCACACCAGCCTCTACGACGTGGCGATCCTGGTGGGACCGCTCGGGCTGTTCGCCTTCCTGTTCCTGGTGCTGGCGCGCCTCCTGCCGATCGTCTCGATGCACGAGGTCCGGCAGCTGGCGCGGGACGAGGGGGCGGCGTGATGGGGGACACGCATGCTTGCCTCGGACACTCATCTCACGAGGACTGCGACAGGCACACGCTATCGGATCAGGCGCGTTCCTCCTCTCCCCGCGGGCGGGGAGAGGGCCGTGTCTCCGTTCAGGGGACACGGCAAGCCCGCAGGGCGAGGGTGAGGGGGTCTCTACGCAGAAGCCACATTCGGCGCCTCCCCCTCACCATCGGCTACCGCCTCGCTGCGCACCCGACAGGGGGTGCGCAGCCCTCTCCCCGCCCGCGGGGAGAGGCGATGCGCACGAACCATCGCGCCGTTCCCGTACCCCGGGAGGCGCGCCCGTGACCACGCCCATGCTGGCCGAGTTCGACACCCCCGACGCCCTCGTCGCCGCCTGGCGCCGCGCGAGAGCCGAGGGCCACCGCGCCATCGACGCCTTCACGCCGTTCCCGCTCGACGAACTCTCCGAGGCGTTCGACCCCGCCCCGCGCCGGATCCGGCCGGCGATGGCGCTCGCCGGCTTCGGCGCGGCCGCCGCGATGTACGCGCTGCAATGGTGGAGCGCCGTCCACGACTACCCGCTGAATTCCGGCGGCCGGCCGCTGCACAGCTGGCAGGTCTTCGTGCTGGTGCCGTTCGAGGTCGGGGTGCTGGCCGCCGCCGTCGCGGGCTTCGCGGCCTTCCTCGTCACCTGCGGGCTGCCGCGGCTGCACCACCCGCTCTTCGTGATGCCGCAATTCGAGCGGGCGAGCCAGGACCGCTTCCTGCTCCTCGTCGCCCCGAAGGGCGAGCCCGAACCCCTGCGCCGGCTCCTCGAGGAGGCCGGGGCGGGCCTGGTCGCGGAGACGCATCCGTGACCGGCCGGCTGCTCCTTCTCCCGCTCCTGCTGCTCGCCGCCTGCGACGACCTCTCGATGGCGCGGCAGAAGCGCTACGACGTCTATCGCCGCGCCGATCTCTGGGCCGACGGCGCCGCGGCCCGGACTCCCCCGGAGGGAACGGTGCAGCAGGGCGCGCTCGCCGACGAGGCGGCGCTCGACGATCCGCCGCCGGTCGACGCCGCCCTGCTCCAGCGCGGGCGCGAGCGCTACGAGGCGGTCTGCAGCCCCTGCCACGGGCTGACCGGCCACGGCGACGGCATGGTCGTCCAGCGCGGCTTCCCCAAGCCCCCCTCCTATCACGAGGACCGCCTGCGGGCCGCGCCCGCCCGCTATTTCGTCGACGTCATCACGCACGGCTACGGGGTCATGTACCGCTATGCCAACCGGGTCGAGCCGCGGGACCGCTGGGCGATCGCCGCCTATATCCGCGCCCTCCAGTTCTCCCAGGGCGCCCGGGTCGCGGAGGTGCCGGGGCTGGCCGAGAAGATCCCGGAGGCGCGCCCGTGACCGAGGCCCTCGCCCGCGGCTGGCTCCTCGCCTGGATCGCCTTCGGCGCGGCGCCCGCCGGCAGCCTCGTGCTGCTCCTGATCCACCGCATCACCGGCGGGCGCTGGGGCGAGGCGCTGGCGCCGTGCCTGCGCCCGACCGCCGCCCTCCTGCCGCTCGTCGCCCTCGGCTTCCTCGGCGTCGCGGCCGCACTCCCGGCGCTGTACCCCTGGGCCGCCGATCCGGGGGTGGTGAAGCCGGACGTCGCCGCCCTCTACCTCAACCCGGGCGCGTTCGCGGCCCGCGGCGCGGTCGCCCTCCTCGGCTGGTCGGTGCTGGCCGGGCTGGTGCTCACGGGGCGCTGCACCCGCCTCGTCGCCGGCCTCGGCCTCGCCTTCTACGGCCTGACCGTCAGCCTCGTGCCGATGGACTGGATCCTGTCGCTGGAGCCGCGCTTCACCTCCTCGGCCTTCGGCGCCGGGTTCGCCCTGCACCAGATCCTCGCCGCGCTCAGCCTCGCCGCCGTCGCGAGCCCGCGCGGGCTCGGGGCCGAGACCGCGCCCGACCTCGCCAACCTGCTCCTCGCGACGCTGCTGGGCGTGCTCTACATCGGCCTGATGTCCTACGTGGTCGCCTGGTACGGCGACCTGCCGCCGAAGGCCGCGTATTACCTGCGGCGGGCAGGCAACCCCTATCCGGCGGTGATCGGGGCGGCGGTCGCCGCGGGCGGGATCGTCCCGTTCCTGCTCCTGCTCCTCGGGGCGGTGCGCCGCAGCCCGGGGGCGCTTCGCCTCGTCGGCCTCCTCGTCCTCGTCGGGCTGGCCCTGCGCCTCTGCTGGCTGGTGCTGCCGGCCTGGGGGACGGGCGCGGGCGGGGCGGCCCTCGCCGCCGGCCCGTGGCTCGTCGGCCTCGTGATCGTCGGCCTCCTCGCCTCGCGCCTCGCCGGGCGGTTCGGACGGAGGCCCGGGCATGCCTGACACCGCCGCCCCGGTGCGCGACGACGCGGTCGGCCACGCCGAGGGCCCACCGGAGGCGCCCGACATCCGCGTGAAGCCGGTGCTGCTGACCGGCCTGTTCATCGTGGCCTTCGTCGCCGTGACGCTCGCGGCCCTGCGCTTCTACCGCGACGTCGTCATCACCAGCCCGAACACCGAGCCGGCCCGCACCGTCGCGGGTCCGGCCCTGCAGCGCGACCCGCAAGCCGACCTCGCCCGGCTCCTCGCCGACCAGCGCCGGCGCCTCGACACCTACGCCTGGGTCGACTGGGACCGCGGCATCGCCCGCATGCCGGTGGCCGACGCGATGCGCCGCCTCGCGACGCGCGGCGCGCAAGGTTACGCCGCCCCGCTCCAGCCGGAGCGGGTGCCGCCGCTGGGCAGCCGCGGCGGCGCCGCGAGCCCGCTGCCGCCGCCCGGCACCGTCGCCGCCTCGCCGAGGGAGGTGCGCCGATGACCGGCCTCCTCGTGCCGGAGACGGCCTCCCTCCAGGCCGTGCTGACCGACCGGATCTTCCTCGGCCTCACCATCACCTCGGCCCTGATCCTCGCCCTGGTGGTCGGGCTGGTGCTGGTCTTCTCGATCCGCTACCGCCGCGGCTCGAAGGCGAACCGCCATCCCCTGCCCGAGATCGTCTCGCGCGAGTTCGAGATCGGCTGGACCGCCGCGACGATCTTCCTGTTCGTGTTCGTGTTCTGGTGGGCCGCCTCGGCCCAGATTGGCGCCTACTCGGCCCCGCCGAACGCCATCGAGGTCCACGTCGTCGCCAAGCAGTGGATGTGGAAGACGCAAAGGTCGAACGGCGCCCGCGAGATCAACGAATTGCACGTGCCGGTGAACGCGCCGGTCAAGCTGATCATGACCTCGCAGGACGTGATCCACTCGTTCTTCGTGCCGGCCTTCCGGCTCAAGCGCGACGTGCTGCCCGACCAGCAGACCGAGGCGTGGTTCCAGGCGACCAAGACCGGCACCTTCCACCTGCTCTGCACCGAGTATTGCGGCACCGACCACGCCCGGATGCTCGGCCGCGTCATCGTGATGGAGCCCGAGGCCTACGCAAGCTGGCTCTCGGCGCAGCCCGAGGGCGACGACCTCGCCCACCAGGGCGAGCGCCTGTTCGCCGAGCGCGGCTGCGCCGGCTGCCACGCCCCGGGCTCACGGGTCCACGCGCCGAGCCTCGCCGGCATCTGGGAGCGCCCGGTGCCGCTCGCGGGCGGCCGCTTCGCCACCGCCGATGCGGGCTACATCCGCGATTCGATCCTCCAGCCCGGCCGCGACGTGGTGGCGGGCTACGCCCCCGTCATGCCGAGCTATGCCGGCCTCCTCGACGACGGCGAGATCCAGGCGCTCACCGCCTATATCCGCGCGCTCGGCTCCGAGCCGGCGGTGGTGCGGGTGCCCGGCGCGCCGGAGGTGCGCTCGAACGTGCCGGGCGGGGTGCGCGAGCGCAGCCCCGCGATGGTGCCGGGAGCGCCGGTGCTCGACGTGCCCGCCCCGGCGGGACCGGGGTCGAGGCCGTGACGAGGACAGACGCCCATCCCCTCACCCCTCTGCGGGGGAGGGTGGCCCGCGGAGCGGGCCGGGAGAGGGGCGGCGCGACATCGATCCAGGGTCCGCCCTTCAGAACGGCTCAGTCATTTCCGGAAGCGTGGTTCCCCTCTCCCGCCCCGCGCACGAGTGCTTCGCACTCGCAGCGGGGCACCCTCCCCCGCAGAGGGGGGAGGGTTCAGGGCGTGGGAGATGACATCGGAGGCTCCCCATGAGCACCACCGCCAGCCCCACCGGCCTCGCCGACCCGGACGAGCTCGATCTCGGCCTGCCGGTCAGCTACCTCGCCGACGGGCACAGCGTCCGCTCCTGGCTCCTCACCACCGACCACAAGCGGATCGCGATCCTCTACGCGGTCACCATCACGGTGTTCTTCTTCATCGGCGGGGCCGCGGCCACGCTGGTGCGGCTCGAACTCGCGACGCCCGAGGCCGACGTGCTGCGGGCCGACACCTACAACAAGCTGTTCACGCTCCACGGCGTGGTGATGGTGTGGTTCTTCCTGATCCCCAGTATCCCCAACACGCTCGGCAACTTCCTCGTCCCGCTGATGATCGGGGCGCGGGACGTCGCCTTCCCGAAGCTGAACCTCGTCAGCTGGTACCTCAACCTCGGCGGCGGCCTGCTCGCGGTCGCGGCGCTGATCCTCGGCGGGGTCGATACCGGCTGGACCTTCTACGTCCCCTATTCCACGGTCTTCTCCAACACCTGGGTCTCGCTCACCGTGCTCGGCGTGTTCACCACCGGCTTCTCGTCGATCGCCACGGGGGTGAACTTCATCGGCACCATCCACCTGCTGCGGGCGCCCGGCATGACCTGGTTCCGCCTGCCGCTCTTCGTCTGGGCGATGTACACGACGAGCCTGATGTTCGTGCTGGCCACGCCCGTGCTCGCCGTGACCCTGCTGCTGGTCCTCGCCGAGCGCACCTTCGGCCTGCCGATCTTCGATCCGGCCCGCGGCGGCGACCCGATCCTGTTCCAGCACCTGTTCTGGTTCTACTCGCACCCGGCGGTCTACATCATGGTCCTGCCGGCGATGGGCGTGGTCTCGGAGCTGATCACCTGCTTCGCGCGCAGAAAGGTGTTCGGTTACACCTTCATGGTCTACGCCCTGGTGGCGATCGCGGTGATCGGCTTCTTCACCTGGGGTCACCACATGTTCACCTCGGGCATGTCGCCCTATGCGGCGCTGGTCTTCTCGTTCCTGTCCTTCATCGTGGCGGTGCCCTCGGCGATCAAGGTGTTCAACTGGACCGGCACGCTCTATCGCGGCCAGGTCGGGTTCGAGTCGCCGATGCTCTACGCGCTGGGCTTCGTCGGGCTGTTCACCCTGGGCGGGCTCACCGGCCTGTTCCTCGCCTCGATCCCGGTCGACGTCCACGTCCAGGACACCTACTTCGTCGTCGCGCACTTCCACTACATCATGGTCGGCGCCTCGGTCTCGGCCTATTTCGGCGGCCTGCATTTCTGGTGGCCGAAGATCACCGGCCGGACCTATCCCGAGACCTGGGCCCGCTTCGCCGCGATCCTGATGTTCTTCGGCTTCAACCTGACGTTCTTTCCGCAATTCATCGCCGGCTACCTCGGCATGCCGCGGCGCTACCACGTCTATCCGCCGGAATTCCAGATCTGGAACGTGCTGTCCTCGGCCGGCGCGGCGGTGCTGGCCGTCGCCTACCTGATGCCGCTCGGCTACCTCACCTGGTCGCTGCTGTTCGGCGAGCGGGCGACGAACAACCCGTGGGACGCGAGCGGCCTCGAATGGCGCACCACCTCGCCGCCGCCGCGGCAGAACTTCTTCGGCTCGCCCCGGATCCAGGGCGGTCCCTACAACTACCATCCGGAGGGCGTCGCCCCGGTCCACGACCAGCCGCGCCTGCCCTCGCGGGGATCGCTGACATGAGGTCGCCGACATGAGCGGCGCCGACATCCCGGCTCGCTTGCGCGAGGGCCGTACGGATCTCGAGGCTCGCTTGCGCGAGGGCCGTACGGATCTCGAGGCTCGCTTGCGCCAGGGCCGTACGGATCTCGAGGCTCGCTTGCGCGAGCCCTGGAGCGACCTGGAGACCGATGACGCGACCGCCTTCGCGCGCCAGCGCGCCGGCGCCGCCTTGGGCATCTGGATCTTCCTGGCGAGCGAGGTGCTGTTCTTCGGCGCCCTGTTCCTGACCTACACCGCCGCCCGCCTGGCGAATCAGGAGGCCTTCGCGGCAGCGGGCCGCGAGACCAACATCGTCTACGGCACCCTCAACACCGCGATCCTGCTGACCAGCAGCCTGACCATCGCGGTCGCCTCGCAGGCGGCCGAGAAGGGGCTGTTTCGCCGCCTCACCCTCGGGTGCCTCGCCGCCACCGCGGTCCTCGGCCTCGCCTTCCTGGTGGTGAAGGGCTTCGAGTACCGCGAGGACATCGAGAAGCACCTGGTGCCGGGCGCGCATTTCGCCCTGACCCAGGCTCCGGCCCAGATCTTCTTCGCCTTCTACTGGCTCGTTACGGTGGTGCACGCGATCCACCTCGGCATCGGCATCGCGCTGGTGACGCGGCTTGCGATCAAGGGCTGGCGCGATCCCGATTTCTTGGCCGAGAACCCGCAGGTCGAGGTGACGGCGCTGTACTGGCACCTCGTCGACCTGGTCTGGGTCTTCCTCTACCCGATGCTCTACCTGCCGGGACGATCCGGATGAGCTCCAAGCCCGAGACCCCCGGCGCCCTGTGGCGCCGCAACCTCCCGGTCTGGGCCGCGCTGATGGCGCTGCTCGGCGTGAGCACCTGGGCCGCCTACTGGCCGTTCGGGCGCGTCGACACCGCGCTGGGCTTCGCCATCGCGGGGGTGAAGACGGCGCTCGTCGCCCTGGTCTTCATGCAGCTCAGGCACGCCGGCGGCCTCGTGCGCCTCGTCGCCGCCTGCGGCCTGTTCTGGGCCGCGATCCTGTTCACCCTGACGCTGGCCGACGTGCTGAGCCGGATGGTGAACCGGTAGGAGGGAGCGCGCGCTCCCTCCTGCCGGAAGGACGTCGCCGCCTCACGCCTCGCGGGTGCGGCCCTCGACGGCCCGGCCGTCACGGGCGGCGAGGCGCAGGCTCAGGGCCGGCGGCGGAGGCTGGCGCCGGACGCGACGTCGATGCACCAGGGGCACGGTCGGGTCCTGCCGGAACGGCAGGTCGAGCACGCCCTCCACGTCGCTGCGGGTGAGGCCGATGTCTTTCAGCGCCCGGTCGTCGAGCTCGGCCAGGCGGTAGGCGGCGCGGCGGTTGATCCACAGGGTGACGATCCGGGCCACGATCCGGGCGACGATCCGCCCGGCCTTGCGGCCGAGGCCGAGCGCCAGGGAGAGGATACCGAGGGGGGCGAACGTGATCGTCATCGTGGTCTCCGGCGGGAGCTTTCGGCGAACCTCTTCATGCGCCGGCCTCGCTCTTCCGCGGTGTCCTCGTAGCCCGGCTCGGTCGATGCGTTGAGCGAATGCTTGAGATGTGTCACATCACGGGGATTGATAGGGAGCGAGCCGGTGCATCCCCTCGACATCGACCAGCTCCGGACCCTGGTGGCGATCGCCGAGACCGGCGCGTTCACCCGCGCGGCCGAACAGGTCCACAAGACGCAATCCGCCGTCTCGATGCAGATGAAGCGGCTCGAGGAGCGGATCGGGCGCGAGATCTTCGCCAAGGCCGGCCGCGGCGTGCGGCTGACCGACGACGGCGAGCGCCTGCTCGACTACGCGCGGCGGATCGTGCGGCTGCAGACCGAGTGCCTGGCGACCTTCGAGGAGGGCGACCTCGCCGGCCGGGTCCGCCTCGGCCTGCCGGACGACTACGCCGACCGCTACCTGCCCGAGATCCTCGGGCGCTTCGCCCGCACCCATCCCCGGGCCGAGGTCACGGTGGTGTGCGAGCCCACCGACATGCTGGCCGCGCGGATCGCCGACGGCGACATCGACCTCGCCATCGTCACGGAAGCGAAGGGGCGGCGCACCGTCGAGACGATCCGCACCGAGGCCCTGCTCTGGGTCACCTCGAGCCGTCACGCGGTGCACGCCGCGCAGCCCGTGCCCCTCGCTCTCGGCCGGCCGGACTGCAACTGGCGCCGGGCCGCCATTGAGGCGCTGGAGCGCGGCGGGCGCAAGAGCCGGATCCTGTTCGTAAGCTGGAACTCCACCGCGGTCGGGGCCGCGGTGCTGGCCGGTCTCGCCGTCTCGGTCCTGCCCGAGAGCGCGGTGCGCCCCGGGATGCGGGTGCTCGGGCCGCAGGACGGCTTCGCCAGCCTGCCGGCCTGCCGCATCGGGCTGATGCGTCACCGCGCGGGCGAGCCGAACCCGCTCGCCGACATCCTGGCCGGGCAGATCCGGCAATGTCTGGACAATCTCGGCCTGGACGGCCTCGGCCCGATCGAGCCCGGCCCGGACGCTCCCGGCCTGGCGGCGGAGTGACGGCGGCCGCCTCTAGCCGAACACGGCGAGGATGCGGGTGCTGATGTTGCCGAACAGGCTGCCGGCCGAATTGCCATAGGTGTTGAGCCCCACCGTCAGGGCGAGGAAGATCAGGCCGGCCACCAGCGCGTACTCGATCGCGGTCGCGCCGGATCGGTCGCGCCGCAAGCGCCGGATCGCATCCCTCGCCCGCGATCTGCCACGCACGTCCGGCTTCCTTCTTCCGTCGCGCCGGACATTAGGGCACCACTTCCTCACCAGGCGTTAATGCGGTGTGAGAAACGCGCCCGCCTGAGGATGCTCTTGGAGAGCCGGGTTCTCGGCAAGTCAGGCCCTGGGCAAGTTAGGCCCTGGGCAAGTCGAGCTCCGGGCAAGTCCGGGGTTCCCGGCAAGCCGGGCCCCTGCCGGGCGAGAGCAGGGCCGCGGCGCGGCGGCCCTGCCGTCGTGCCTCGGCGAGGCGGAGCGCGGCCGCTCAGTCCTTTCCGGTTTCCTTGCGCAGGGCGTCGATGCGCTGCGAGGCCTCGGCCTTGTCGAGGTCGGGGTCGAACGCCTCGTCGTCCTTGGCCTGCTCGGCCAGGGTCTTGAGGTAGGAGGCCTGCGCCCCGGTCATCGGCTCGGAGCCGGTGGTCCAGTCTTTCGGATCCTTGATCCGGTTCGAGGTGTCCTTGGGGTCCTGCTTCGGGTTCTCGGTCTCGTGCGTCTCGGCGGCGGTCTTCTTGGCGGCGGTCTTGGTGGTCATGAGGGCTCCCCATGTTCTCCGAATGTTCCGGTCAGACAACGGCGAAGCCCCGGCCCGCGTTCCCGGCTCGAGCGCCGCAGGCGCGGCTTGTTCCCGCAAACCACGAAGTTCATGCGCGAAGGCCCCGGGCGGTCTCCCGCCCGGGGCCTTCGGTTCACGCGATCGATCCCGAGACTCAGGCCGCCCGGAGTCAGGCGGCCTTGCCCCTCAGGCGGCCTTGCCCCTCAGGCGGCCTTGGCCCGCGGCTGCACCTCGGCGGAGTAGTCGTCCATCAGGGTCTTGGTCATCGCGGCCGGGGTGAAGCGGTACTGGGCGATCTCCGAGACCGGGGTGACCTCCGCGGCCGAGCCGGTGATGAAGCACTCGGAGAAGCCCGCCATCTCCTCGGGACGGATGCGCCGCTCGACCACCTCGTAGCCCCGGCGCTTCGCCAGATCGATCACGGTCTGGCGGGTGATGCCGTTGAGGAAGCGGTCGGCCTTCGGGGTGTGGATCACCCCGTTCTGGATGAAGAACACGTTGGCGCCGGTGCACTCGGCGACGTTGTCCTCGAAGTCGAGCATCAGGGCGTCGGCGTAGCCCTTGTTCTCGGCCCGGTGCTTGGAGATCGTGCAGATCATGTAGAGGCCCGCCGCCTTCGAGGCGGACGGCGCGGTGCGGGGATCGGGCCGGCGGTAATCGGCGAGGTCGAGCCGGATGCCCTTCATCTTGGTCGCCGGATCGAAGTAGCTCGGCCACTCCCACGCCGCGATGGCGAGGTGGATGGTGTTGTGTTGCGCCGACACGCCCATCATCTCCGAGCCGCGCCAGGCGACCGGGCGGAGATAGGCGTCCGAGAGGCCGCTCTCCTTCAGGACCAGCTTCTTGGCGGCGTCGATCTCGGCCACCGAGTACGGGACCTCGAAGTCGAGGAGCTCGGCCGAGCGGCGCA
This sequence comes from Methylobacterium terrae, assembly GCF_003173755.1. Lineage (NCBI taxonomy): Bacteria > Pseudomonadati > Pseudomonadota > Alphaproteobacteria > Hyphomicrobiales > Methylobacteriaceae > Methylobacterium > Methylobacterium terrae. Next base: position 4,579,232 of record NZ_CP029553.1, on the reverse strand, counting down.
GGCGCTGCGAGTGCTCGGTGCACTTGAAGATCTCGCCGCCATAGGCGCGCTCGCCCTCGAACACGCTGGAGCCGTAGTGCAGGCCGTGGCTGAGTACGTGAATCTTCGCGTCCGCCCACGGCACCATGCGGCCGTCGAACCAGATGTGGCCTTCACGCTGGTCGAAGGGAATGACGGACATGACGATGATCCTCGTATGCGTTCGTTTCCGCCTGGCTGGTTCTCGCGCAACGTTCGTGCTTGAGCGGGGCGCGGGGCGTTCGTTCGTTTCGCCGGCGGGGTTGACGCCTATCAACGAGGCTGAGATATGTCAACAAGACTGACATAAATGACGAGGGCCCCCGGAGGGCCGGAATCTCGTCGATTTGGCCCCCGTGAAGAGGTGCGACCCGTGACCCAGGCCGCCCGGACCCGTCCGGCCCCCATGCCGGACGCCGCCAACGAGGACCTGCCGGAGGCAGGCTACTCCCAGGAGGCGCCGGTGCAAGGGCCGATACAAGGGTCCGCGCGCGAGCTTGGGTCCGCGCGCGAGCTTGGGTCGGGCCGCGAGCTGGCGGACGGGTCGTCGGATCGGGAGCAGCCGGCCTACGACCTGATCGAGCTGCTGTTCTTCGCCTATCGCGACTTCGTCGCCGATCCGGACCGCATCCTGGCCGAGTACGGGTTCGGTCGCGCCCATCACCGGGTGCTGCACTTCGTCGATCGCCATCCCGGCCTCACCATCGCCGAACTCCTGGATATCCTGCGGATCACCAAGCAGAGCCTGAACCGGGTGCTGAAGGAATTGATCGAGCAGGGCTACATCGCGCAGCGGACGGGCACGAGCGACCGCCGCCACCGCCTCCTCACCTGCACGCCGCAGGGCCGGGCGCTCGCCCAGCGCCTCGCCGGCGTCCAGGGCGAGCGGGTCCGGCGGGCGCTCGCCGAGGCGGGACCCTCTTTACGCGATCCGGCGAGCCGGTTCCTGCTCGCGATGATCGAGCCGGGCGAGCGCGCAGGCGTGAGCCGGCTGATCGCCGGCGGCGATCCCGCGCCCGAGGTGAAGCCGTGAGCGCCGATCCCGCCATCGCCCCGCGGGCCGAGCTCCCCGACCACGCTCCCCACGTCCTGGTGGTCGACGACGACCGCCGCCTGCGCGACCTGCTCGCCCGCTTCCTTGGCGAGAACGGCTACCGGGTCACGGCGGCGGCGAGCGCCGCCGAGGCCCGGGCGCGCGGGCGCAGCCTCGTCTTCGACGCGGTGGTGCTCGACGTGATGATGCCGGGCGAGACCGGCTTCGACTATGCCCGCCAGATCCGCCTGACCTCGAGCGTGCCGATCCTGATGCTGACCGCGCGCTCGAACCCGAACGACCGGGTCACCGGGCTCGAGATCGGCGCCGACGACTACCTGCCCAAGCCCTTCGAGCCGCGGGAGCTGATCCTGCGCCTCGCCAACATCCTGCGCCGCAACGCCCGCGGGCCGGCCGAGGGCGGGGCCGCCCCCCTCGACGCGGTGCGCTTCGGGCCGTTCCAGTTCCGTATCGAGCGCGGCGAGCTCACCCGCGACGACGAGGCGATCCGCCTCTCCGAGCGCGAGCGCGAGATCCTGACCATCCTGGCGCTCGCCCGCGGCGGCAACGTCGAGCGCGAGGCGCTGACCGGCACCAACGGGGCCGCCAACGAGCGCACCGTCGACGTGCAGATGAACCGCCTGCGCCGCCGCATCGAGGACGACCCGGCCAACCCGCGCTACGTGCAGACCGTGCGCGGCGTCGGCTACCGGCTGGTCCTGGACTGATCGCGATGGCGGCCCCCACCCTCGCCGGGACGCTGCCGGTGCCCCGGCGGGCCTGGCGCCGGCTCGGCCGCGTGATCGGCGACCGGCTGCCGAAGGGGCTCTACGCCCGCTCGCTCATCATCATCATCGCCCCGATGGTGCTGCTGCAATCGGTGATCGCCTACACCTTCATGGAGCGGCACTGGCAGCTGGTGACGCGGCGCCTCTCGGCCGCCGTGACCGCCGACGTCGCGGCCCTCATCGACATCTACGAGAGCTATCCGCAGGACAAGGGCTCCGAGACCCTGGAGCGGATCGCCAGCGAGCGGCTGAACCTCGACGTCGACATCCTGGAGGGCGCCAGGCTCCCGGTGCCGGGCCCGCGGCCGTTCTTCTCCCTCCTCGACGAGGCCCTGTCCGACGAGATCCGGCGCCAGATCGCCCGGCCGTTCTGGATCGACACCGTCGGGCGCTCCAACCTGATCGAGATCCGGATCGAGATCCCCGGCGGGGTGATGCGGGTGATCGCCCGGCGCAGCCAGGCCTACGCCTCGAACTCGCACATCTTCCTGCTCTGGATGGGCGGCTCGTCCCTGGTGCTCCTCGGCGTCGCGATCCTGTTCCTGCGCAACCAGATCCGGCCGATCCTGCGGCTCGCCGACGTCGCCGAGAGCTTCGGCAAGGGCCGCGAGCTGGATTTCCGGCCCCGCGGCGCCCGCGAGGTGCGCAAGGCCGGCCACGCCTTCATCGAGATGAAGCGGCGCATCGAGCGGGCGATGGAGCAGCGCACGACGATGCTCAACGGGGTGAGCCACGACCTGCGCACCATCATCACGCGCTTCCGGCTCTCCCTGGTGCTGCTGCCGCAGACCCCCGAGATCGAGGACTTGCAGCGCGACGTCGACGAGATGAGCCGGATGCTGGAGGCCTACCTCGCCTTCGCCAAGGGCGATTCCGGCGAGCCGGCCTCGGCGATCGATCTCAGGGCGCTGCTCGAGGACGTGCGCACCGACGTGGAGCGTCTCGGCGGCCACGTCTCGGAGGTGACGCTGGAGGGCCAGTCGACCGTGACGGTCCGGCCCGACGCGTTCCGGCGCTGCCTGTTCAACCTCGCGGCCAACGCGGCGCGCTACGGCGACACCATCGCGATCACCGCCCGCCAGGAGGCGCGCTGGCTGGCCGTCTCGATCGACGACGACGGCCCGGGCATCCCGCCCGAGCAGCGCGAGGAGGTGTTCAAGCCCTTCGTGCGCCTCGACGACGCCCGCCAGGATGCCGGCGGATCGGGCCTCGGCCTCGCCATCGCCCTGGACATCGCGCGCGCCCATGGCGGCGACGTCGCGCTCTACGACAGCCCGCTCGGGGGCCTCAGGGCGACGGTGCGGGTTCCGGCCTGAGAGCCCGGTGGAGCGGCACGGGCCGGCTTGCACACGCCTGCTTGTACCAGTCCAGATCTGGACCAGATCCGGCACGCCGCGCCCGGCGGAGGACTACGCCGCCTCGCAGCGTTTCGGCGAGGCGGTGCGGGCGTCGGGCGGGCACGGCATCCTGTACGACAGCCTGCGCCACGCCGGCGGCGCGAACGCCGTCGCCTATCGCCCCCGGGGCGTCCTGGAGGTCGCGCAGGGCGACCACTACGCGATCACCGTGCGGGCCGCCGCCCCGCGGATCGCGGCGCGCCGCCTCGCGGGCTCGCGCGTTTTCCGGGGCACGAGGACGGTTCGGTGCAGCCGAGGCGCACGTGTCCTCGTAAGCCGCCTCCCCTTTCCCGGATCTCTTCCGCTGACGCTACAGTCGTCCGGGAAAGGGGGTGGCGCATGAAAAGCCGCAAGCCCGTGGGGCACGGTTGCGCCGCCGCGGCGTGGCCTCCGCCGCGACGCGATCAGGCGGTGCTCTCTACGCCAGCCACGCTCAACCGCCCGTTAACGCACCGGATTCTAGGGTCGCGCGAGGGGGCGGGCCGCCGACGCGCCGCCCCGGCGGGACGCCCATGACCCAAGCCGCCAGAATCCAGGAATCCCAGGTCCGGCGCGAGCTGATGGACCTGCTGCCGCAGGCCACCTTCGTGCGCAACCGCGCCATCGCGGTGCTGCTGCCCTGCCTCAACGAGGAGGCGACGATCGGGCAGGTGGTGGCGGAGTTCCGCCGCGTCCTGCCGGGCGCCACGATCTACGTCTACGACAACAACTCCACCGACCGCACCGCCGCCGTCGCCGCGGCGGCGGGCGCGGTGGTGCGGCGGGAGCGGCGGCCGGGCAAGGGCAACGTCGTGCGCCGGATGTTCGCCGACATCGAGGCCGACCTCTACGTGCTGGCCGACGGCGACCTGACCTACGACGCGGCGGCCGCCGGCCGGCTGATCGACGCCCTCGTGACCGAGCAGGTCGACATGGTGGTGGGCGCCCGCGAGGGCGGCGCCGACGCCTTCGCCCGCGGCCACCGCTTCGGCAACTGGCTGTTCAACCGGCTGGTGATGCGCCTGTTCGGCGACGGCTTCACCGACATCCTGTCGGGCTACCGCGTGGTCTCGCGGCGCTTCGCCAAGTCGTTCCCGGCCTCCTCGTCGGGCTTCGAGATCGAGGCCGAACTGTCGGTCCACGCCCTCGACCTGCGGCTCGCCACGGTCGAGATCGCCCTGCCCTACCGGGCCCGGCCGGAGGGCTCGGCGAGCAAGCTCAGCAAGTGGCGCGACGGGGCGCGGATCCTCGGCAAGATCGCCCTGATGTACAAGGCGGTGCGGCCGCTGCGCTTCTTCAGCGGCCTCGCCGCCGTCATGGCGGCGGCGGGCCTCGTCCTCGGCCTGCCGGTGGCCGCCACCTTCCTGGAGACCGGCCTGGTGCCGCGCCTGCCCTCGGCGGTGCTCGCCGCCGCCCTGATGCAGCTCGCCTTCATGAGCCTGACCTGCGGCCTCATCGTCGACGCGGTCGGCGCGAGCCAGCGGGAGTTCAAGCGCATGCGCTACCTCGACCTGCCGGCCCCGGACGCCCCGCGGGAGATCCAGCCGTGAGCGCCGACGCGACCCTCGACGACAAGTACTACGAGGCGGCGGCCCCCCGCTCCCTCGGCGAGCGCCTGACGGCGGCCGCGCGCGACCGCATCTACGCCGACTTCCTGCGGCTTGCCCGGCCCGCGCCCGGGACCACGATCCTCGACATCGGCGTCTCGGACGTGGTCAACGACGCTGCCAACGTGCTGGAGCGCCGCTACCCCCACCCGGAGCGGATCACCGCGGTCGGGCTCGGCAGCGCCGAGGCGTTCCGGGCCGCCCATCCGGCCGTGGCCTACCAGCGGGTCGCCGCCGATTGCCGCCTGCCCTTCGCCGATGCGAGCTTCGACGTCGCGACCTCGAACGCGGTGCTGGAGCATGTCGGCAGCCCCGCCAACCAGCGCCTGATGCTGGCCGAGATGCTGCGGGTCGCCCACACCGTGTTCCTGACGGTGCCGCACCGCTTCTTCCCGGTCGAGCACCATACCGGCATCCCGCTGCTGCACTACGCCGACGCACCCTTCCGCTTCGCCTGCCGGCGCCTCGGCAAGGCCGACTGGGCCGAGGAGCAGAACCTGATCCTGATGTCGCGCTCGCGCCTCGCCGCCCTGGTGCCGCCGGGACGGCGGGCGCGAATCGGCCATACCGGCCTGCGCCTCGGCCCGGCGAGCTCGAACCTCTACCTCCTGATCTCCGGCTGACCGCCGGGAGGGCCCGATGTCCCCGACCCCCTCCCGGCGCTCCGCCGACCCGACCGTGCTCCTGGTGCTGCTCGGGCTCCTGAGCGCGCTGCCCCTCGTCGTGCGGTTCTACTGGCCGGCCGGGGCGGGGCTCGACGTCACCGGCCACCCGATCGGGCGCGACTTCATCAACAACTGGGTCGGGCCGCAGCTCGCGACCTCGGGCCGGCTCGCCACCCTGTTCGACCTCGACGCCTATCACGCGGCGATCGGCACCCTCTTCGGCGCCCCCCTGCCGTTCCATAACTGGGGCTACCCGCCCTTCACGCTGCTGCTGCTGTGGCCGCTGGGGCAGCTGCCCTACTTCGCCGCCCTCGCGCTGTGGACCGTCGGGCTGTTCGCCGCCTTCGCGGGCGTGACGCTGAGCCGGGTCGCGCCGGGGCGGCGGTGGCGGGCGCTCGTGCTCCTCGCCCTCGCGCCGGCCTGCCTCATCAACGCCGTCGGCGGCCAGAACGGCTTCCTCACCGCCGCGCTGTTCCTCGGCGGCCTGCTCGCCCTCGACCGGCGCCCGGTTCTCGCCGGCATCCTGTTCGGCCTCCTCACCTGCAAGCCGCATCTCGGCCTGGTGCTGCCGCTCGCCCTCCTGGCGCTCGGCGCGTGGCGGACCATCGCCGCGGCGACGGCGACCGCGCTCCTCCTCGTCGGCGCCTCGCTCTTCGCCTTCGGGGTCGAGCCCTGGCGGCACTACCTCGTCGAGACCAGCGCCTACCAGTACAGCCTGCTCGAGCGCTTCGTCGGCTTCTACCCGTTCATGATGGCCTCGGTCTTCGCCGGCGCGCGCACCTTCGGGCTGCCGATGAACGCGGCCTGGATCCTCCAGGCCCTCGTCGCGATCCCGGTCCTCGCCGCGGCGATCTGGGCCGTGCGGCGGACCCGCGATCCCGTGCAGCGGGCCGGCGTGCTCGCCGCCGCCGCGCCGCTCCTGACTCCTTACGCCTTCAACTACGACCTGACCGCGCTCGCGGCGGTGCTGGTCTGGCGGCTCTCGGCCGCGGAGAAGACCGTGACCCGGCCCGGCGCCGAGCCGGGCCGGGTCACGGTCTTCGCCTGGCTCGCCCCGACCCTGATGATGCCGCTGCAGATGATGGGCTTCGGCGGCACGCCGCTCGTGCTGGTGGCGCTGTTCTGGCTCCTGGTGCGCGAGGTCGCCGGCGCCGCGCCGGCCCGGCAGGGCGCGCCCGGCCTCGCCGCGGCGGGGTGAGGCAGGCTCGCCGAGGATCCCGACATCGAGGACCTAACACCGGGCCTGTCGCCGGGCCCGCGCCGTGATAAAGCCCCGGCGAACCGGGGAGAGAGGGCGATGAGCGAGGCGGAGCCGAGGGCGTCGGCACCCATGGTCGGCCTCGCGGCGGCGATCCTGGCGGCGGCCCTGGCCGCGGCTCAGGACGGCACCCGGGACGAGCCGCGGGTCCTGACCGTGCCCGTGCCCGGCCAGCCCGAGGGCCGGGCCGAGGGCCTGCCGGCCGGTCCCCTGGAGCCGGCCCATCCGACCCTGGAACGGGGCCTGCGGGCCTGGGTCGAGCGCCAGACCGGCCAGAGCCTCGGCTACGTCGAGCAGCTCTACACATTCGGCGACCGCAACCGCCGGCCCGGGATCGGGGAGGCGGGCGGCGAGGCGCAGGGCGGCCGGCACGCCCTCTCGGTCGCCTATCTCGCCCTGGTGCGGGAGGCGCGCCCCGCCGCCGATTCGGCCTGGCAGAGCTGGTACCGCTACTTCCCCTACGAGGATTGGCGGGCCGGGCGCCCGCCCGCCCTCGACGCGATCATGGCCCGGCTCGAGGCCTGGGCCGGCGCCGCGGCGAGCCCGGAGGAGGAGCGGCGCCGCGGCGACCGGATCGGCCTGACCTTCGGCGCGGCCGGGAGCGGCTGGAACGAGGAGCGGGTCCTGGAGCGCTACGAGCTGCTGTTCGAGGCCGGCCTCGTGCCCGAGGCGGGAGCCGCGGACCGCGTCGCCGGCCACGCCATGGCCTTCGACCACCGCCGGATGCTCGCCACCGCCCTCGGGCGCCTGCGCGGCAAGATCAAGTACCGGCCCGTCGTCTTCGAGCTGATGCCGCCGGCCTTCACCCTCGGCCAGCTCCAGCGCGTGGTCGAGGCCCTGTCGGGCATCCTCCTGCACAAGCAGAATTTCCGCCGCCTCGTCGCCCAGCAGGGCCTCGTCGAGGAGACCGAGGCCGTCACGGCCGAGACCGGCGGGCGGCCGGCTCGACTCATGCGCTTCCGCCGCGAGGTACTGCTCGAACGCCCCGCCCCGGGCCTGCGGCTGCCCTCCGGCCGATCGGGCTGAGAGCCTTCCGAGGGGCGGCAGGACGCGGGTACTGCGTCGCCTCGCCGCACTTATGCTCAGATGCTGCATATCTCGACAAGCGTTCTGCGGCGGACTAGCCTAGCCGGGTAAATGCTCATTTTGAGCATATCTCGGGAGGCGAGAATGGACGCGTCACTCCTCGATCGGGCGGGAGCCCTGCCCCTGCCGGACCTCTACGAGAAGGTGCGCCACCACGTGCCGGCGATCGAGTGGCCGGCCCTCGCCGACGACGTGGCGGCGATCCAGGCGCTCAAGCGCGCGCGCAACGCCGTGGTGCTGGCGCACAACTACCAGGCGCCGGAGATCTTCCACACCGTGGCGGACATCGTCGGCGACAGCCTGGCGCTCGCCCGCGAGGCGGCCCGGACCGACGCCGACGTGATCGTGCTGGCGGGCGTCCACTTCATGGCAGAGACCGCCAAGATCCTGAACCCGGGCAAGACCGTGCTGATTCCCGATCCGGAAGCGGGCTGCTCGCTGGCGGAGTCGATCACCGCGGCCGACGTGCGGAGCTTGCGCCGCCGCCACCCCGGCGTGCCGGTGGTGACCTACGTCAACACCTCCGCCGCCGTGAAGGCCGAGTCGGACCTCTGCTGCACCTCCGGCAACGCGAGAGCCGTCGTCGAGTCCCTCGGCGCCCCGCGCGTGCTGATGATCCCGGACGAGTACCTGGCGCAGAACGTCCAGGCCGAGCTGCCGGGGATCGAGATCCTGACCTGGGCCGGGCATTGCGAGGTGCACGAGCGCTTCACCGCCGCGGATATCCGCGAGGCGCGCGAGGCCTATCCGGGCGTCACGGTGCTGGCCCACCCCGAATGCCCGCCCGCGGTGGTGGCGGAGGCCGATTTCTCCGGCTCGACCGCGGCGATGCAGGATTACGTCGAGACGCACCGGCCGGCGCAGGTGGTGATGATCACCGAATGCGCCATGGCCGACAACCTCGCGGTCCGCAATCCGGACGTGGCGTTCGTCAAGCCGTGCAACCTCTGCCCGCACATGAAGCGGATCAGCCTGAGGAAGATCCGGCGCAGCCTGGAGGGGCTGACGCACGAGGTCACGGTGCCGGACGCCCTGATCGCCCCGGCGCGCCGCGCCGTCGAGCGCATGCTGGCGGTGCGGCCGTGAGCGCGGACGGGATCGTCGTGGTCGGGTCCGGCGTCGCCGGCCTCGCCACGGCCCTGCGGCTCGCGCCGCTCCCCGTCACCCTCGTCACCGCCGCGCCGCTCGGCGAGGAGACCGCGACCGCCTGGGCGCAAGGGGGCATCGCGGCGGCGATCGGGCCCGACGACGCGCCGGCCCTCCACGCCGCCGACACGCTCGCGGCCGGCGCGGGCCTGAGCGACGAGGGCGTCGCCCTGCGGGTCGCCGAGGCCGGCCCCGGCCTGGTGGCGTGGCTGTCCGGGCTCGGCCTCGAATTCGACCGCGGGCCCGACGGCGCCCCGGCGCTCGGCCTCGAGGCTGCCCATGGCCGCCGCCGCATCGTCAAGGCCGGGGGCGACGCCACCGGCGCGGCGGTGCTGCGGACCCTCGCCCGGGCCGCGGCGGCCTGCCCGTCGATCGCGGTCGTGGTCGGACGGGCGACGGCCCTGGCGCGAGGGAGCGAGGGCCGGGTGACCGGGCTCGTCCTCCGCACGAATCGGGGCGTCGTCGACCTGCCGGCGCGGGCCGTGGTGCTCGCGACCGGGGGCCTCGGCGGGCTCTACCGCTCGACCACGAACCCCGCCGGCGCGGTCGGCTCCGGCCTCGTCCTGGCGGCGCGGGCGGGGGCGGTCCTGCGCGACCCCGAGTTCGTGCAGTTCCACCCGACCGCGATCGCGGTTCCCGGGGGCGGTCCCCTGCCGCTCGCCACCGAGGCCCTGCGCGGCGAGGGCGCGACCCTGGTCGACGCGTCGGGCGGCCGGGTGATGGCCGGCATCGCCGGCGCGGAGCTCGCGCCCCGCGACGTGGTCGCCCGGGCGATCGCACGGCGCACCGCGCGCGGCGAGGCGGTCTTCCTCGACGCGCGCCGCCTCGACGTCGCGCGCCGCTTCCCGACCGTCGCCGCCCTCTGCCGCGCCGCCGGGCTCGACCCGGCCGCAAGCCCGATCCCGGTGCGGCCGGCCGCCCACTACCACATGGGCGGGATCCGGGTGGACGGGGGCGGCCGCGCGTCGCTGCCGGGCTTGTGGGCCTGCGGCGAGGTCGCCTCCACGGGGCTGCACGGCGCCAACCGGCTCGCCAGCAACTCGCTCCTCGAGGCGATGGCCTTCGCCGGCCTCGTCGCGGACGACATCCGGGGTGCCGCTCCTGCGGCCGGGCGAGGCCGTGCTCCGGAGGCGGATCCCACCCCGGCGTCAAGCTCCGCCCCGGACGCGCGGCTGGAGATCCGCGCCCTGATGGAGGCCGAGGTCGGGCTGGTGCGCCACGAGGCCGGCCTCGCCCGGGCGACGCGGCGGCTCGCCGCCCTCGCGCGGGCCGGCTCGGCGGAGGCGACGGCGGGCCTCGTGATCGCCGCCGCCGCCCTCGGCCGGCGCGAGAGCCGCGGGGCCCATTGGCGGGCCGACCACCCGGAGCAGCACCCGCCCCGCCACACCGAGATCACGCTGGCCCAAGCCTTCGCCACCGCGGATGCCTTCGCCACCGCGGATGCCCTGGACGTCTCGGATGCCCTGGCCGCCGCGAACGCCCCCGGCGATCCCCTGCCCTCCCCCCTCGAGGATGCCCGATGACCGACATGCCCACTCTCCTGCCCTCCCTCCCCGCCCTGCCCCGCCTCCTCGTCGAGCCGGTCGTGCGGTCGGCCCTGCTGGAGGATCTCGGCCGCGCCGGCGACCTCACCACCGACAGCATCGTCCCGGCCGCGGCGCGCTTCTCCGGCGCCATCGTCTCCCGTGAGGCCGGCACGGTGGCGGGCACGGACGCGGCGGCGCTCGCCTTCGGGCTCCTCGATCCCGCGGTGACGGTCTCGGTCCTGCGCCCGGACGGCAGCACGGTCGCGCCGGGCGAGGCGGTGATCGCCCTCGACGGCCCGGCCCGGGCGATCCTCTCGGCCGAGCGCGTCGCCCTCAACCTGCTCTGCCGGCTCTCCGGCGTCGCCACCGCGACCGCCTCCCTGGTCGAGGCCGCCCGCCCGCACGGCCGGGCGCGCATCGTCTGCACCCGCAAGACCACGCCGGGCCTGCGCGCGCTCGAGAAGCACGCGGTGCGGGCCGGGGGCGGGGCGAACCACCGCTTCGGCCTCGACGACGCGGTGCTGATCAAGGACAACCACGTCGCGGTGGCGGGCGGCGTCGCCCCGGCGGTGCGGCGCGCCCGCGCGGGCGTCGGCCACCTCGTCCGGATCGAGGTCGAGGTCGACACCCTGGCGCAGCTCGAGGAGGCGCTGGCGGTCGGCGCCGACGCGGTCCTCCTCGACAACATGACCCCCGAGACCCTGCGCCGGGCGGTGGCGATGATCGACGGGCGGGCGGTGAGCGAGGCCTCGGGCCGGATCACCCGCGAGACGGTCGGCGCCGTCGCGGCCGCGGGCGTCGACCTGATCTCGGCCGGCTGGATCACCCACAGCGCCCCGATCGTCGACCTGGGCCTCGACGTGGCGTGACGAAGCCTGGGATAGGAGGGGAGGACCGCCCGTCCCGTCCCGCCGCCCGGAGGCCGCCCGATGTTGACCCTGCGCCAGATCGAGGTCGCCCGCGCCGTGATGGTGACGGGCACCATCGCCGGCGCGGCGCGCCTCCTCAACGTCTCGGCGCCGGGCATCAGCCGGCTGATGAAGTACACCGAGACCTCGCTCGGCATCCGCCTCTTCGACCGGCGGGCCGGGCGCCTCGTGCCCTCCGAGCAGGCGCGCCACGTCTTCGAGCAGATCAACGCGGTCTTCGACAAGGTCGAGGACCTGCGCTTCGTGCTGGAGCGGACGCAAGGGGGAGCGGGCCAGGACCTGCTGATCGGCTCGGTGCCGTCGATCTCCCACGTGATGGTGCCCCGCGCGATCGAGCGGGTGCGCGCGGCCTATCCCCACCTCGTCATCGACATCAACATCCTCAAGCTCGAGGAGGCGATCGACTACCTGCTGCTCGGCAAGGGCGAGGTGGTGGCGATGAGCTACCGCCTCGACCACCCGGCGCTCACCTTCGAGCCGCTGGCCCGCGGCGGCCTGTTCTGCATCGTGCCGCTCGACCACCCCCTCGCGGGCCGCTCCTCGATCTCGGCGGCCGAGATCGTGCGCCACCCCCTGATCGGCATCGACCCGAACGACCCCTACGGCCGGATCATGTCCGACATCTTCCGCGCGCGCGGCCTGTCCTACGGCATCACGATCCGGGCGCGGTTCGGCTCGACGGTGTGCTCGCTGGTGCGGGCGGGCCTCGGCATCGCGGTGATCGACCAGTTCACCATCGCGTACGACGCCTTTCCGGGCATCCGGGTGCTGCCGATCGAGGAGGCGCCGGTCTTCGAGACCTGGATCGCCATGAAGGCCGGCACCGCGCTCAGCATGTTCGCCGCGAGCTTCGTGCGCCTCCTGCGCGAGGAGATGGCGCGGCCGGGGCAGGTCGCCGCCGATCCGTAACATGATGTTACGATCCTCGCGCAACTTGGTACTCAGGATGAGGGCGCAACGGCGGTAAGGTGCGGTCCAGGGAGAGCTCGCCACGGGCGGGCGCGAAACTGAAGGGCCGCCACATGGCTCACGGACAGGCCAGACCCATCCTGCTCGGGCTGATCGGATCGCCGATCGCCCATTCGGCATCCCCGGCGATGCACGAGGCCGCCGCCGAGGCGGTAGGGCTCAAGGCCCATTACCAGCTCATCGACGTGCCCGGGGCCGATGCCGCGCAGCTGCGCGCCCTGCTGTCGGCCCTGCGCCCGATCGGCTTCTCGGGCGTCAACGTGACCTTCCCGTACAAGGAAGCGGTGCTGCCGCTCCTCGACGAGCTGTCCCCGGGGGCGCGGGCGGTCGGCGCCGTCAACACGGTCGTGGTCCGCGACGGGCGGCTCATCGGCCACAACACCGACACGACGGGCTTCGCCCGCGCCCTGGTGCAGGCCTTCGGGCCGGCGCCCGAGGGTCCCGTGGCGCTGATCGGCGCCGGCGGCGTCGGCAAGGCGGTGGCGGTGGCGCTCGCCCGCTTTCCCGGGCTCGAGATCCGGATGGTCGATGCCGACCCGGCCAAGGCCGAGGCGGTGGCGGCCTCCCTCGCCGGCCACGCGGAGGTGCGGGTGTGCCGGACCGTCGAGGAGGCGGTGGACGGCGCGAAGGGGATCGTCAACGGCACCCCGGTCGGCATGCTGCCGGATCGCGGCACGCCGGTGCCGCCGGCCCTGCTGCGCCCCGGGATGTGGGTGGCCGACGCGGTCTATTCCCCGCTCTGGACGCCCCTGCTCGCGGGGGCGGCGCGGATCGGCGCCCGCACCATGACGGGCCGGGAGCTCGCCATCCACCAGGCCCTCGACGCCTTCGCGCTGTTCACCGGCCGCGAGGCGCCGGCCGCCGCGATGGAACGGGCCTTCGACCGCGCGGTGGCGCCGCTCGCCGCCTGAACCCGGCGCCGCCCGGCCGCCCCCGAGCTCGGCCTTGCCCTTGCGTTCGCGCGCCGGATATGGAATTGCGCGCAACAGGCTTTGATTGAGATTTACTTTACGCCATTCGACCCCATACCCTCGAAGAAAAACCAAGCTGACCTCGACCGCGACCCAAGGCCGCCCGGCTTCCGAAGGCGGCACCGACCCAATCCACCCAAGGAGGAACCCCCGATGAGCGCCGTACCGGCAGGACATACCCACGACCGTCAGCAATCGAAGAAGGCCGCCGCGAGCGCCTGGATCGGCTCGGCGCTGGAATACTACGACTTCTTCATCTACGCGACGGCGGCCTCGCTGATCTTCCCGCAGCTGTTCTTCCCGTCGAACAACCCGACGGTGGCGATCGTGGCCTCGCTCGCCACCTACGGCGTCGGCTACGTCAGCCGGCCGATCGGCGCCTTCGTGCTCGGCCACTGGGGCGACACCCACGGGCGCAAGCAGGTGCTCGTCCTGTGCATGTTCCTGATGGGCTTCTCGACCATCGCGGTCGGCCTCCTGCCCACCTACAGCCAGGTCGGCATCCTCGCCCCGATCCTGCTCGTCATCCTGCGGCTGATCCAGGGCTTCGCCGTCGCCGGCGAGATCTCGGGCGCCAGCTCGATGACCATGGAGCACGCTCCGTTCGGCCGCCGCGGCTTCTTCGCCAGCTTCACGCTCCAGGGCGTCCAGGCCGGCCAGATCCTCGCCGCCGCGGTGTTCCTGCCGCTCGCCGCCTACATGCCGACCGAGGCGTTCAACTCCTGGGGCTGGCGCATCCCGTTCCTGCTCAGCTTCATCGTCATCATCGTCGGCTACATCATCCGCCGCGAGGTCGACGAGACCCCGGCCTTCGCCGAGGAGGAGAAGCAGGGCGAGGTCGCCCGCGCCCCGATCGTCGAGGCCTTCGCCACCTCCTGGCCCGACATGCTGCGGGTGGTGTGCATGGCGCTGATGAACGTGATCCCGGTGGTCACCACGATCTTCGGCGCCGCCTACGCGGTCCAGGCCGCCTACGGCATCGGCTTCCACAAGGACGTCTACCTCTGGATCCCGGTGCTGGGGAACATCCTGGCGGTTGTCGTGATCCCGATGGTCGGCAACCTGTCGGACCGGATCGGCCGGCGCCCGCCGATCATCGTCGGCGCGCTCGGTTCGGGCCTCCTGTCCTTCGGCTACCTGTACGCCATCAGCATCGCCAACGTGCCGCTGGCGATCGTGATGTCGCTGCTGATGTGGGGCGTCGTCTACCAGGGCTACAACGCGGTCTTCCCGAGCTTCTACCCCGAGCTGTTCCCGACCCGCACCCGCGTCTCCGCGATGGCGATCTCGCAGAACGTCGGCACCGCCATCACGGCGATGCTGCCGGCCCTGTTCGCCACCGTGGCGCCCCCCGGCTCGGCCAACATCCCGCTCACCATCGGCTCGATCGCGCTGGCGATCACCGCGGTGGCGGCGGTCGCGGCCTTCAGCGCCCGGGAGACCTACCGCATCCCGATGAAGGATCTCGGCCAGCCCCGCGCGGTGCCGATGCCGCAGGCCGAGTACGACCGCCTGCGCAACCAGGCGATGGCGTGAGGCGAGACCGGCCCGGGCGCGGCCCGGGCCGGCGATCGAGACGAGGTGGTGCGGGCCGGGCGCGATCGCGTCCGGCCCGTTTCACGCGATCACAGGACAAGGCGGCACTCCGCCGAACGTCGAATGCCTGTCGAGAACGTCCCGTCCCACTCGTTGCGTCAGCCCGGAGCCCGGGATACCCGGAGCGCGGGACGACTCGGAGTATGTCGGAACCGAGGCCTGCTCAGCCTTCAGCTCACCCGGTCGAGCTGGCGCCCCGTCTCCGCCATCACCCGGTTGCGCCCGCCAGCCTTGGCCGCGTAGAGCGCCCCGTCGGCGCGGGCGAGCAGGGTCTCGAGGGTGTCGCCGGCCGTCCAGGCGGTGAGGCCGAGGCTGCAGGTGACCGGGATCGGGCCGCGGCGGCCCGGCACGCGCAGGCGGGTGCAACCCTGGCGGATCCGCTCCGCCACCACGCCGGCGCTGCCGAGGCCGTGGCCGGGCATCAGCACGGCGAATTCCTCGCCGCCGATCCGGCCGGCGAGGGCGCCGGTCTCCTTCAGCAGGTCGGCGACGGCGCGGATCACCCGGTCGCCGCCGTCGTGGCCGTGCCGGTCGTTGATGCCCTTGAAGCTGTCGATGTCGATCATCAGGGCGCTGAGGAGGTCGCCCGCGGCGAGCGCCGCGAGGCAGGCCTGCGCCCGGCGCACGAAGCCGCCGCGGTTGAGGAGCTGGGTCAGCGCGTCGGTGTCGGCGTCGCGGATCAGCTGGCGCTGCAGGCTCAAGGCGCGCTCGACCACCCGCAGGCGCGCATGCAGCGCGATTCCCTCCGGGGGCTTCATGATGAAGTCGTCCGCGCCGCTGTCGAGCACCTCGCCGAGGCGCCGTCCGGCGCGGTCGGCCGACATCGCGATCACCGCGAGCGGCCGCGTCGTGCCGGCGAGCGAGCGCAGGGCCCAGCACAGTTCGAGGCCGCAGAGCGGCGCGACCTCGAGGCTGGTGATGACGCAGGCCACGTCCTCGTGCTCGGCCACGTGGGCGAGCGCCCGCTCGGAATCGGAGAACGCCTCGACCCGGTGCCCGCCCTCCTCGACGAGGCGGGCGACGGTCTTGCGGAGGATCGAGCCGGGTTCGACGAGGACGACGCGCATCGGACCTTGCAGGGGATCCGGCCGCGCTCGCGCCCGGCCATCGATGACATTTTCACGCTCAGTCGTAGGGCACAGGGCATAAAGGGCGGTTAAACACCGGCCCACACTCCTGTGGATCTTGACACCTATTGTGTCACCCGGGGCCTAACGGATTCGAGTCAGGATGCTGACTCGAGAAACTTGCACGGCCGTGATCGGACAGAGGTGCTTCGCCCGCCGGCCCGGCCGCGGGGCCGGGGCGTCCCCAGTCCCGAGATGCTGGATTTCGCCGGCCAGATAGGGCATCGGGCGTGACATCCCCTTCGAGACACGGCGCCTCATGACCGAGACTTCCCCGATCCCGCAGGCCGCGCGCCCGAAGCTCGTCCTGGCCTCGGCCTCGCCCCGGCGCCTCGCCCTGCTGCAGCAGGCGGGGCTTGAGCCGGACGCCCTGCTGCCGGCCGATCTCGACGAGGCGCCGCTGAAGGGCGAGAAGCCCCGCGACCTGGTGCGGCGGCTCGCCCGGGCCAAGCTCGACGTGGCGGTGGCGGCGGCCCGCGGCAGCGAGGAGCTGCGCCAGGGCTACGTCGTGGCGGCCGACACCGTCGTGGCGGTGGGCCGGCGCATCCTGCCGAAGGCCGAGGTGACCGACGAGGCCGCGGCCTGCCTGCGGCTGCTCTCCGGCCGGGCCCACCGGGTCTACACCGCGATCTGCGTCGTCGGCCCCAGGGACCGGCCGCGCGAGCGCCTGGTCGAGACCCGGGTGCGGTTCAAGCGCCTCTCGGCCCGCGAGATCGACGCCTACCTCGCCAGCGGCGAGTGGCGCGGCAAGGCCGGCGGCTACGCGATCCAGGGGCTCGCCGGCTCCTTCCTGGTCAAGCTCGTCGGCTCCTACAGCGCCGTCGTCGGCCTGCCGCTCTACGAGACGGTCGGCCTGCTCGAGGGCGAGGGGTTCCCGGTCCGCGGCGCCTGGCGCGACGCGGCCTGACACAGGAGGCGCGATTGACGACGCCCGACGACACTCCGCCCGCGGCCGTCCCCTGCCCGATCTGCGGCAAGCCGGCGGCCCCCGCCTACACGCCGTTCTGCTCCAAGCGCTGCGCCGACGTCGACCTGCAGCGCTGGCTCAGCGGGCGCTACGCCATCCCCGGCCGGGAGGAGGATGCGCTCGGACAGGACGACGGCTCGCGGGAGGAGTGAGGGATACTGCCGGAGGGTTGGGAACGGCGGGGGAGCTTCCCGGTTGACGGCGGCCTGTGACCCACCGACAGCCGAAAGGCCCTCCCTCATGTCGTCCGATTTCCCCAATCCCCTCACCAAGCATCCCCGCCCGCCCTTCGAGGGCCAGCCGCAGAGCTTCCCCGGCCTGACCGGCCGGATGAAGCCCGAGCCCGACCACGGCGAGGCGAGCTACAAGGGGTCCGGCAAGCTCACCGGCCGGGCGGCCCTGATCACCGGGGGCGATTCCGGCATCGGCCGGGCGGTCGCCATCGCGTACGCCCGCGAGGGCGCCGACGTGGCGATCTCCTACCTGCCCTCCGAGCAGGGCGACGCCGAGGCGGTGGCGGGTTGGGTCGAGAAGGCCGGGCGCCGCGCCCTGCTGCTGCCGGGCGACCTCAAGGACCGGGCCTACGGCCGCGAGATCGTCGCCCGCACCGCCGAGACCTTCGGCCGGCTCGACGTCGTGGTGAACAACGGCGCGTTCCAGCAGCCGAACCAGGATCTCGACGCGATCGACGACCAGGTCTTCGAGGACCATTTCCGCACCAACGTGTTCGGATCGTTCTACGTGACGAAGGCCGCGATGGCGCATCTCAAGCCCGGCGCCTCGGTGATCTTCACCTCGTCGGTCAATTCCAAGCACCCGATGCCGTCGCTGCTCGCCTACAGCGCCACGAAGGGGGCGCTCAGCAACCTGGTGCTGAGCCTGGCGCAGCTGCTCGCCGAGAAGGGCGTGCGGGTGAACGGCGTGCTGCCGGGCCCGATCTGGACGCCGTTCATCCCGTCCGGGATGGAGGAGGATTCCGTCAAGTCCTTCGGCAGCCAGGTCCCGTTCGGCCGGCCGGGCCAGCCGGCGGAACTCGCCTCGGCCTACGTCATGCTGGCCTCGGACGAGAGCAGCTACACGTCGGGGGCGCTCGTCACGGTGGCGGGGGCGATGCCGGTGCTCTAGGAACGACGTCGTCGTTCTGAGCGAGCGGGCACGCGATCGCCACGGCGCAGGGTCGTCCCGGGTTCCGCTGCGCGGCCCCGGGACGACGCAGAGGGTGTCGGATCCGTCGAGGCGCGCGAGGAGCGTTTACCGCGCGCAGGCGGGCGTCCCGTACCCGGCATAGACCACCCGCACCGTGCGGCAGGCCTGGGCGGGCGCCTCGGCGGCGGCCGGCTTCCCGGCCACGGCGGCGATGGCGGCCGGCTCGTCCTTCGGGGCGTCGGCGCCCGCCCGCACCACCAGCGGGGTCGCCACGAGCGAGAGGAGCGCGGCGGCGGCAACCAAGGTCAGGCGCTGGGTCACGGACAGTCTCCCCAAGTCTCCGGCCGCATCGGGCGGCTTCGTTGTCGGATCTGTACTGTCAACGAGCTTGACCGTTCCCCGGTTCCGGCGCCCCGGCGGGTTCGTGCGGGGGCGCACGCGCGCTTGACTCGGGGGCTGCCGGTTCTAAGGCTCCGCGCCGAGATCCGCCCCTTCCGACACACCGAAGGCCCATGACCGCCATCGACGCCGACCTCCAGCCGACCCGCTCGTTCCAGGGGCTGATCCTGACGCTCCAGCGGTTCTGGGCCGCGCAAGGCTGCGTGATCCTCCAGCCCTACGACATGGAGGTCGGGGCGGGCACGTTCCATCCGGCCACCACCCTGCGGGCGCTCGGCCCCAAGCCCTGGAAGGCGGCCTACGTCCAGCCCTCGCGCCGGCCGAAGGACGGGCGCTACGGCGAGAACCCGAACCGGCTCCAGCACTACTACCAGTTCCAGGTGATCCTGAAGCCGAACCCGCCGAACCTCCAGGAACTCTACCTCGATTCGCTCAAGGCGATCGGCGTCGATCTCAGGCTGCACGACATCCGCTTCGTCGAGGACGACTGGGAGAGCCCGACGCTCGGCGCCTGGGGGCTGGGCTGGGAATGCTGGTGCGACGGGATGGAGGTGAGCCAGTTCACCTACTTCCAGCAGGTCGCCGGGTTCGAATGCGCACCCGTGGCCGGCGAATTGACCTACGGCCTCGAGCGCCTGGCGATGTACGTCCAGGGCGTCGAGAACGTCTACGACCTCAACTTCAACGGCCGCGAGGGCGACGAGAGGGTCACGTACGGCGACGTCTTCCTGCAGGCCGAGCAGGAATACTCGCGCCACAACTTCGAGGCTGCCGACACCGAGATGCTGTTCCGGCAGTTCCGCGACGCGGAAACCGCCTGCCGGGCCTACCTCGAGGCCGGCGAGCCGGGGCCGGGGGGGAACGACGCGCGCCACCGCATGGCCCAGCCGGCCTACGACCAGTGCATCAAGGCGAGCCACGTCTTCAACCTGCTCGACGCGCGCGGGGTGATCTCGGTCACCGAGCGGCAGAGCTACATCCTGCGGGTGCGCGAGCTGGCGAAAGCCTGCGGCGAGGCCTGGCGCCGCACCGATGCGGGCGGCCTCGCGGGCGAGGCGCCCGCAGGCGAGGCATCGGCCGCCTGACATCCGCGCCGCCCGGCGCTACACCCCCCGCCAGACCCCTTTCTCGATCCTGGGCCTTCCTGAAGGAAAGCCTTGAGGACGTCCGATGCCCGACCTGCTGCTCGAACTCTTCTCCGAGGAAATCCCCGCCCGCATGCAGCGGCGCGCGGCCGAGGACCTGCGCAAGCTCGTCACCGACGCGCTGGTCGAGCGCGGCTTCCTGTACGAGGGCGCCAAGGCCTTCGCGACGCCCCGCCGCCTCGCCCTCCACGTCGCCGGCCTGCCGCCCCGCGGCCAGGACGTGCGCGAGGAGCGCAAGGGGCCCCGCGTCGGCGCCCCCGAGGGCGCGGTCCAGGGCTTTTTAAAGAGCGCCGGCCTCGCCAGCCTCGATCAGGCGAAGATCGTCGCCGACCCGAAGAAGGGCGAGTTCTACGTCGCGGTGATCGAGCGGCCCGGCCGCGAGACGATTCAAGTGCTGGCCGAGATCATCCCGGCGATCGTCAGGAGCTTCCCCTGGCCGAAATCGATGCGCTGGGGCGCCGCCTCGCGCGAGCCGGGCTCTTTGCGCTGGGTGCGGCCGCTGCACTCGATCGTCGCGAGCTTCGGTCCCGAGACCGAGACGCCCGAGGTGGTGCCGTTCTCCATCGACGGGGTCGAGGTGGGGCTGACCACCCGGGGCCACCGCTTCCTGGCGCCGCAAGCCATCGAGGTGCGCCGCTTCGCCGATTACCTGCCGGCGCTGGAGCGGGCCTTCGTGGTGCTCGATTCTGAGCGGCGCAAGGACATCATCCTGCACGATGCCCGCGACCTCGCCTTCGCGCGCGGCCTCGACCTCGTCGAGGACGAGGGCCTGCTGGAGGAGGTGGCGGGCCTCGTCGAGTGGCCCGTGACCCTGATGGGCGCCTTCGACGAGCGCTTCCTCGAGATTCCCCCCGAGGTGATCCGCGC
Source organism: Methylobacterium terrae (assembly GCF_003173755.1). Classification (NCBI taxonomy): domain Bacteria; kingdom Pseudomonadati; phylum Pseudomonadota; class Alphaproteobacteria; order Hyphomicrobiales; family Methylobacteriaceae; genus Methylobacterium; species Methylobacterium terrae. Next base: position 4,558,613 of record NZ_CP029553.1, on the reverse strand, counting down.
CACGATCCGGGCGAACCAGAAGTGCTTCGTGCTGCGGGGCGCCCCGGGCCCCGACGGGCGCGAGCGCCTGGCCAACGCCTTCATCCTGGTCTCGAACCTGGTGGCCTCCGACGGCGGCGCCGCGATCGTCGCCGGCAACGAGCGCGTGGTGCGCGCGCGGCTCTCCGACGCGGCCTTCTTCTGGGAGACCGACCGCAAGGTGCGGCTGGAGGACCGGCTCTCGAAGCTCGAGAGCATCGTGTTCCACGAGAAGCTCGGCACGCAAGGAGCGCGGGTGGATCGGATCGCGAGCCTCGCCCGGGCGCTGGCGCCGGTGGTCGGCGCGGACGCGGCGTTGGCCGAGCGTGCCGCGCGCCTCGCCAAGGCCGACCTCGTCACCGAGATGGTCGGCGAGTTCCCCGAGCTGCAGGGCCTGATGGGCCGCTACTACGCCGCCGAGCAGGGCGAGGATCCGGCGGTCGCCGCCGCGATCGAGGAGCATTACAAGCCGCTCGGCCCCGGCGACCGGGTGCCGTCCGAGCCGGTCTCGGTGGCGGTGGCGCTCGCCGACAAGCTCGACACGCTGGTCGGCTTCTGGGCGATCGACGAGAAGCCGACCGGGAGCAAGGACCCGTACGCCCTGCGCCGCGCGGCGCTCGGCGTGATCCGCCTGATCCTCGCCGGCGAGGCGCGACTGTCGCTCAAAGCCCAGATCGCCGCCGCCGCGTCCGGCCACGGCCAGACCTCGGACGCCTTCGCGGACGACCTCCTGGCGTTCTTCGCCGACCGGCTGAAGGTCTACCTGCGCGACCAGGGCGCCCGCCACGACCTCATCGACGCCGTCTTCGCGCTGCCGGGTCAGGACGACCTCCTGATGGTGGTGCGCCGCGTCGAGGCGCTCGGCCGCTTCCTCGACACGGAGGACGGCAAGAACCTGCTCGCCGGCTACCGCCGCGCCGCCAACATCCTGCGCATCGAGGAGAAGAAGGACGGCCGCGCCTACGATTCCGCGCCGGACCGCGCCCTGATGAGCCTGCCCGAGGAATCGGCGCTCGCCGAGGCGCTCGACCGGGCCGGCGCCGAGGCGGGCCGCGCCGTGGCGGCGGAGGATTTCGAGGGCGCGATGCGGGCGCTTTCGGCCCTGCGGGCGCCGGTCGACGCGTTCTTCGACAAGGTGACGGTGAATGCCGACGATCCGGCCCTGCGCGCCAACCGCCTGGCGCTCCTCAATGCGCTCAGGGCCGCGACCCGTGAAGTCGCGGACTTCTCCCGCATCGGCGGCGAGGGTCGCTGAGTCCGAAAACTAACAAAAGAGGCGTTGCCCAGGCGCCTCAGCATTGATCCGGGGAACGCATTAACGACATTTTCATTATTGGTCTCCGGCAGGAACCGGTACACCCTAGGCAGGTCCGATTCTCTTCAACAGGACGCGTGCGGCACCGGCCTCCGGTGCAGAGGAACGGCTTGTGCCGCAGCGCACCGCGAGGTGGGGCGGCCGGCCGCACTCTTCTGCGGAGGTCCGGACCTGGAACGTGAGCAGGAGGCAGGCAGGATGTCGCTCGGCGGTAAGGCCCGATCCACCCAGCAGGCGGTTCCCGGGGCGCCCGGGACATCCGCGCAGAGCGGAGCGCACCGGAGCGAGGCGATGCGCGCGCAGGTCCGCGCCCATGTCCGGCAGGTCCTGCTGCAGGCCGGTCCCCGCGCCTCAGCCGATCGGGATTGAGCGCACCAGCCGGCCGGCCGCGTCGCGGATCTCCATCTGCCAGCCCGGTCCCAGGGCCGGCAGGTCGCCGCTCGCCCGCATCTCGACGATGACCGCCCGCGCCTCGGCCTCGGCCTGGTCCGGAGTGTTGGCCTCGACGCCCGTCGGGTCCTCGATCGCCTGCGCGGGACCGACCAGGTTGAAGAAGTAGCGCTGCGGCATGAGGCTGACCACGATCGGGGGAACGGGGCGGGCGTCGGCGACCGGCCCTCGGCCGATCGGGGGGGGAGTGCGATCGTTCGACGTTACCAGCCGGGTTCCCGCGTGGCATGTCAGGGAAAAGGCGAGTCGCGCCCGAGCGTGAGCGAATCCGCGCCTGCCGCGTTCCTCCGAAGGGAGAGGGCGGCCGCCCCCCTGCTCCCGCCGCCCGCCTCGGGGCGGCCGACACGCGGCGCGGCGAAGGCAGGACGACGATGCACCAGGACACCCCCCGATCGCACCGCGAGAAGCCCGGGGTCTCGGCCCGCGGCATCGTGCTCACCGCCCTCGGCGTGGTGATCGGCAGCGCCGGCTACTACGCCTCCTGGCGCTACCAGACCCCGATCGGCACGCTGGGCGGCATCGCCGGCCTGGCGCTGTGCGTCATCGGCACCAGCCACGGTCATGACGGCGCCCCGCATGCCGGCTGACGGGCGCCCGTGCGGCAAAGTGCGTCCCGGCGTCGGATGATCCTCCCGGGCGCCGGGGGCGTTGGCGAGGGACATCCGAGCAGGAGAACCCCGATGAACGCCAACTCCCCCGAGCACCGCACCGGCCACGACATCGACCGGGTCGACCAGGTCAGCAGTATCGCGCTGCTCGGCTTCGCCGTCGTCGGGGCGGCCCTGACGGTCGCGATCAACGCGATGATGATCTGAATCGCCGGCGGCGGGGCGATCCTCGCGTCACCCCGCGCTTTCTGTCGTCACCAAATCGGGTAAAGCGTCGCCGTTTCCTGCACCAGGGACCGATGGCGATGCTGAGAGCCGCCCTGCTGGCGACCTGTATGCCCTGGACCGGGAGTGCCCTTGCGGGGGCGGTGAGCCTGCCCGGCAAGGCTACGATCGGCTCCGAGAGTCGGACCATTGCGATGACGCTTGGCTGCACCATGCCGGCGCCCCGCAACGCTGTCGGCGTCCTGTCGATCGGTTTCGATGTCCCTGACTTTCAAACATTCGGGAAGTGGTTCGACTTCGAGGCGTTCGACGGGCCGGCAGGCACCCTTGAGCGGTTGACGGAGATCACGGTCGCGCGGGGCGTGCGCCTGCCGGTCGCCGGGCACATCACGGTAGGCGGCACGAGCGTCCATCTCTCCGTCAATGCGTCCATGCGCGGCGACTCGGCTCGCCTGCGCAAGGTCAGAGCCCCCGCCGAAGCCGCGAGCGCTGGGACGGGAGCCTTGCGCTGGCGCCAGGAGAGCCCGCGCGGGAGCGCCCCCCAATCCTGGTGACGGTTTCGATATCAGCCGCGGACGCCGACAGGCTCAAGGCAGATCTGTCCCTCTGCCTGACGAGCACGTGACCCGGACTGCACGTCAGCGCCGCCAGATCCCGATCCGGTTCGAGCGCGCCTGCTCCTCGGCGGCGAGCAGGTCCGGCGTGGCGTCGGCGCTGGCGCGGCCGCCGCCGTTGAACAGGATCAGCTCGGACAGGTCCTGCCCGTCGAGGGAGCAGCGATAGGCGCCACCCTCCGCCGGGGCGCAGGCGACGTCGCGCCGGCGCAGGTAGCGGCCGAGCTCGCGGGCGTTGCGGCCGGACAGACCGTCGACCCCGACCAGCCGCACCGCGCGCCCGTCGAAATCGAGGGTGCCGGTATCGACCACCGCCGGGCTGCCGCGCAGCACCGCGCGGGCGGACGGGTCGCGGCTCGCGAGATCCCGGGGGCGCGGATCGGCCTCCGGCTCGGTGACGCTCGCCGTCTCGGGCCGGGGCGCCGGCGCGGGCCGGGCGGCCTCGGACTTGCCGGCCTCGGACTTGCCGGCCCCGGCCTTGGCGGCCTTGGCCCGGGCGGCCAGCGCTTGGGAGACGAAGTCGTGCCAGATCAGCGCCGGCATGTCGCCGCCGGTGACGCCGGCCATCGGCGTGTTGTCGTCGTTGCCGAGCCAGACCCCGACCACGAGATCGCCGGCAAAGCCCACGAACCAGGCGTCGCGGCTGTCCTGGGTGGTGCCGGTCTTGCCCCCGGCCGGCACCGAGACCCGGGCGTTCCTGCCCGAGCCCTCGCGCACCACGGCGCTCAGCAGGTCGAGCATCGCGGTGCGCGCCGCCTGGTCGCGGGCGGCGGTGGGAGGTGCCTGGGGCCTCGTGTAGAGCGGCTGCTCGCGGGCGAGGATCTGGCGCACGCCGTAGGGTTCGACGGTCTCGGCGCCGGCCGCCACCGCCGCGTAGGCGCGGGTGATCTCGAGGAGCGTGGTCTCGGCCGAGCCGAGCGCGAGGCTCGGCAGGTTCGGCAGGTCCGAGGTGATGCCGAGGCCGCGCGCGGTCTCGATCACCGCCGGGATGCCCACCGCCTCGGCGAGCTGCACCGCCACGGTGTTGATCGAGTGGGCGAAGGCGGTGCGCAAGGTCACGGCGCCGCGGTAGCGCCCGCCGTAATTCTCCGGCTCCCACTCGCCGACCTGGGTCGGCCGGTCCATCATCGTCGAATCGGGCCGGTAGCCCTCGCGGAGCGCCGTGAGGTAGACGAACAGCTTGAACAGCGAGCCCGGCTGGCGCCTGGCCTGGGTGACGCGGTTGAACTGGCTGTCGGCGTAGTCGCGCCCGCCGACCATCGCCAGGATCGCCCCGTCCGGCGCCATCGCCACGAGCGCCCCCTGCGAGACCTTGCGGCGCTCGCCGTCCTGGTCGAGGCGGCGGGCGACCACGCTCTCGGCGATGTTCTGGAGCGTCAGGTCGAGGGTGGTGCGGACGGTCGCGTCGGCCGGCCCGGCGCCGATCAGGCCGCGCACCGAATCGGCGACGTTGTCGACGAAGTAGTTGGTGCCGACCGGCGTCTCCGTCGGCACCCGGACGGTGGCGGGGGCGCGCTTGGCCGCATCGGCCTCCGCCTTCGTGACCGCGCCGGTCTCCACCATCGCGTCGAGCACCTGGGCGGCGCGGCCGCGCGCGCCGTCGAGGTTGCGGTGGGGGGCGAGCTGCGAGGGCGCGCGCACCAGGCCCGCCAGCATGGCGGCTTCGCTCAGGGACAGGTCCTTGGCCGGCTTGCCGAAGTAGCGCTGCGCCGCCGCGTCGGCGCCGTAGACGCCGGCGCCGAAATAGGCGGCGTTGAGGTAACGGGTGAGGATCTCGTCCTTCGGCAGCTGCGATTCGAGCCAGAGCGCCAGCACCGCCTCCTGCACCTTCCGCTTCAGGGTGCGGTCCTGGGACAGGTAGTTCATGCGCACGAGCTGCTGGGTCAGGGTCGAGCCGCCCTCGCGGGTGCCGCCGGCGGCGGCGTTGCGGAAGGCGGCGCGGACGAGCCCGCGCAGGTCGATGCCGTGATGGTCGTAGAAGCGGCGGTCCTCGATCGCCACGATCGCCTTGGCGAGGACCGGCGGCACCTCCTTCGGGGACAGCTTCGCCCCCTTGATGACGCCGCGGGTGGCGAAGGCCTGCCCGTCGGCGGCCCGCACCACCAGGGCCGAGGCCGTGGGCTCGATGGTGAGCCCGCCATTCACCGGCAGGGTCGCGAGCGCGTACACGAGGGTGGCCAGGACGAGGCCGACCGCGACGGCCGCCGCCGCGCCCGCCACCCGCAGCCACGGCACCCGCCGGGCGAGCGCCGCCACCGGCCGCCAGGCCGCCGCCGTCGCGGCGGCGGCAGCCTGGGTGGCGGGGTGGCCGGCGAGGAGGCCCGCCGTCGCCCGGGCGCGGACAAATCCGGTACGCGCGGCCGGCCCTAAGCGGGCGCCGAACCCGGCGGCGGCGCGGGACAGGCCCGCGAACCGCGCTCCGGGCCCTGTCCCCCTCGCCCCCGCCGCCGCGCTCCCGGGCTCGGTCGCCCGGGGCGCGACGCCCGGCCGGCCCCCTCCCCCGAGGTCGAGCCAGTCGCGGGAACGTCCGTCGGGTCTGGATGCGGGAGGCTGCTCGCTCAAGGTTCGGCGTCCGGCCTGGAGCATCGTTCGCCGAAGCGGTCACCGGTTCGGCGAACGATGCGAAACAAGAATGTCATACCGCCGCGCCTTCGAACGGATCCGTTCGGAGGCGCTGGCTCAGCCCGAACGGGCGTCGGCGCTGATGCGCCGGACGCCTTGGCGTCGACGCGTCGATGCCAAGGCGCGAGGGTATAAGTGGGGCTGTCCTGTGCAGCTCCGCTCAGCGCGGCTCGATCCAGCGCACCGGCCGGGCGGCCGGGCGGCTGAAATGCAGCCGGCGCACGTGACGATGGCCGCGGTAACGGTGGTAGCGCCCATAGTGGCGGCGATGGTGCCAGTGCCGGCGATAGTGGCGACGGTGGTGCCAGTGGCGGCGATGCCAGTGCATCCGGTGCCAGTGGCGCCGATGCCAGTGGCGGTGGCGGCGCCAGCGCACGGTCTCGACCGTCGAGGGTTGGTCGAGGGCGGTGGTGACGGCCGCGGTCGGCATCAGCGGCGTGGCACCGGCGAGGCCGCCGAGTCCGGTGAGCAGGAACAGGGCCAGCAGCAGGGAACGGATGCGCATCGGGGCTCCGGGCGGTGGTGGCGGGCGGCGCGGCGCGACACCGGAATGCCGCCCCGCACGAAGACCGGAACTCAACGCCAAGCTCTGCCGTTCCGTTCCCGTCGGGGCCGTGCGCAGTCGCAAGCCTGGCGGGAGCGCGGCGACGCGTTAGGTTCGTCGGCGTCACGCGTTCCTTCGCGTTTGGAGAGAGGTATGCCATGCGGCCGGGCGTGAAGCGGCTCTATCGGTGGTCGGCGGCGGCGGCCCTGCTCGCCGGGGGGATCGGCGCGGCGGAGGCCGGCTGCGTCCGGCACGTCGTCAACCGTTCGCCCTATTTCGCGGTGGCGAGCCGCAACGGCGGCCCCAGCGTCGGCATCCCGCCGCATTCCTCGCGCTCGATCCGCATGCTGGCGCCGGGCCGGGTCGACATCGCGGCCTATTGCGCCGCGCGGGGCCCGCGCGGGCGGCTGGTGCCGGTCGGGGCGCCGGTGGCGCGGGACAGCTACACGTTCACGGCGGTCCTCGACCGCTGCTACTACGACCTCGGCCTGATGGGCTTCGGCCAGGGCGGCACCGAGCCGTTCGTGCTCAACAACCCCCGCGACGGCGACCTCGTGGTCGGTCCTTTCGGCCCCGCCTGCCCGCCGCGCTGAGACGCGACATCGGGGTTGCGCCGCCCGGATGAACTGGCTAAAGAAGCCCGCGTCGGCGCTCCTCGCGAGTACCGGCCCGGTGTTCCCCGATAGCTCAGTTGGTAGAGCAGGCGACTGTTAATCGCCTTGTCGCAGGTTCGAGTCCTGCTCGGGGAGCCACTTCTCCTTCTCCTGACAATTGATCTCGATCCTGCGGCAACGCTCTTGCGGCCGCTCGACTGTCAGGCTGTCATCCCTCCCCCCGATCGCCACGCCGGAACGCCGCCGGGCTCGACCCCGCGCGCGCCGTAAAGAAGCGCGAGAAATACGCCGGATCGTTGAAGCCGAGGTCGAAGGCGATCTTCGAGACCGGGAGCGTAGTGTAGAGGAGGCTGCGCTTGGCCTCGAGCATCAGGCGGTCGTGCAGGATCCCTTGCGGCGAGCGCCGCACCGCCTCGGTGCAGGCGGCGTGCAGCCGGTCGGGGCTGACGCCCAGCGCCGCGGCGAAGCGGGCGACCGGCCAGCCCTCGCGCAGCTGGGCCTCGACGAGGCGGCGGAAGCGGCGATGCAGGTCGGCGCGCGCGAGCGCCGCCGGCTCGGTGATCGAGCGGGCGGCGCGGGTGCGCAGCACGCCGACGACGAGGAGCCGGGTCAGCGCCGCGACCGCGCTCGCCGCCCCCGGCAGGGCGCCGGCGGCCTCCCGCATCAGCGCCTCGACGAGGGCCGCGAGGTCGAGGTCGATCTCCTCCGGCGAGCCCGGCCGGCCGGAGAACGTCGCCTCGGCGGCGGCCCGCAGGCGCGCCGCTTCCGGATCGGGATCGAGCACGGCGGCGAGGAAGTCGTCGGCGAGCGACAGCACCACGCCGTCGGTGCCGGGCCGGAACGAGAAGGCGTGCACCACGCCCGACGGCACCCAGACCAGCCAGGGCGCGGTGAAGTCCTCGCGGCGCGCGTCGAGCGACAGGGCGCCGTGGCCGCGCGTGACGACGAGCCCCTGCGTCAGCGCGCCGTGGCGGTGGGGCGCGATCTCCCAATCGTGCAGGGCCGCGCTGGTGCCGATCCGCTCGGCATGGACGAAGCTCGGCACCGTCGCCTCGGCGGTCTCGCCGTAGAGGCGAAAGACCGGGATCGGCCGTTCCCGCTGCGCTGGCATCCCCGTCCTCCCGGCCCCGTCCTCCCGTCCCGAGGCTAATGCCGGGCGCCGGATCCGTCCAAGAAATTCCGGGGCGCGTCCATGGTCGTGCCGGCCCCTGCCGGCTAGCGTCCGAGGGTCGAACCGGACCAGTTCCAAACTGCTGATCCGGCACGCGAAACCTGTGTGCGGCGCAACACCGGCCGGCCCGCCGGCGGAGGCACCGAGGCGATCCGCCCGGCGCCCCGATACGGCCAAGCCGGCCGCCGCACGACCGGACCGTCAGCGAGGCGAAAGACCCGCGAGGCGACGACGACGAGGGAGAGAACGATGACGGATCCCAAGGGCTATCCGCTGAACGCCTGGTACGCCGCTGCCTGGGGCCACGAGATCGGCCGCGCGCTGACGCCGCGCCGGATCTGCGACAAGGACGTGGTGCTCTACCGCCGCACCGACGGCGCCGTCGCCGCCCTGGAGGATGCCTGCTGGCACCGGCTGCTGCCGCTCTCGCTCGGCCACCTCAAGGGCGACCAGGTGATGTGCGGCTATCACGGCCTCGTCTTCGACGCGACCGGCCGCTGCACCTTCATGCCGGCGCAGGAGACCATCAACCCCTCGGCCTGCGTGCGCGCCTTCCCGGCGGTCGAGCGCTACCGCCTGGTCTGGCTCTGGATGGGCGATCCGGCGCTCGCCGATCCCGACCTCGTGCCGGACTTCCACTGGAACAGCGACGCGCCGTGGGTCGGCGAGGGCGGCACCTTCTACGGCCTGAAGTGCAATTACCGGCTGGTCATCGACAACCTGATGGACCTGACCCACGAGACCTATGTGCACGCCGGCAGCATCGGCGACGAGGCGATCACCCGCAGCCCGTTCGAGGTGACCCACACCGACCGGTGCGTCACGGTCGAGCGCTGGATGGAGGGCATCGAGCCGCCGCCGTTCTGGGCGCGAAACCTGGGGCGGCCGGGCCATGTCGACCGCTGGCAGATCATCCGCTTCGAGGCGCCGACGGTGGTGGCGGGCGATGTCGGGGTGGCGCTCGCCGGCACCGGGGCGCGCCAGGGCGACCGCAGCCAAGGCGTCAACGGCTTCTTCCTGGCGGCGATCACCCCGGAGACCGCGACGAGCTGCCACTATTTCTGGAACTTCGTGCGCAGCTGGCGCACCGACGACGAGGAACTGACGAAGGCCCTCAACCGGGCCCACGTCAACGACGGCAAGGGCGTCTACGACCAGGACCACGACGTGCTGGAGGCCCAGCAGCGGGCGATCGACCGCCAGCCGCGCCAGCCCTTCTACAACCTCAACATCGATGCCGGCGCGCTCTGGGCCCACCGCCTGATCGACGGGATGATGGCGAAGGAGGGCCGGGATCCGGGCAAGGGCGTCCCGCCCGTCGGCCTCGCGGCGGAGTGACCGCCATGGCGGCGACCCACTGGATCCCCGCGCGGCTTCGCGCGACGCGGGCGCTGACGCCCGACATCCGCCTCCTGGAGATCGAGCCGTCGGGTCCGGTCGCCCCGGTCCCGCCCGGCAGCCATCTCGGGGTGGCGGTGATGATCGGCGAGCGGCCGGACACCCGCTCCTACTCGCTGCTCGATTCGGGCGCCGACGGGCTCTACCGCATCGCCGTGAAGCGGCTCCCCGACAGCCGGGGCGGCTCGGCCTACATGCACGGGCTCGAGCCCGGCGCCCGCCTCAGCATCTCGGGTCCCCGCAACCATTTCGGCCTCACTCCCGGCCGGCCCGGCTACCTGCTCGTCGCCGGCGGCATCGGCATCACGCCGCTCCACGCCATGGCGCTGGCCCTGCACGGGGCAGGCAGCCCGTTCCGCCTGCTCTACGCCGCGCGGACCCGGCAGGACCTGGCGCTCGCCGACGGCTTGCGGGCGCGGATCGGCGACCGGCTCGAGACCGTCACCGACGAGGCGGGCGGGCGGATCGACCTCGCGGCGGCGATCGCGGGATTGCCCCCCGGCGGCGAGGCCTACGTCTGCGGGCCCTACGGGATGATGGAGGCGGCGCGCCGGGCCTGGGCGGAATCGGGCCGCCCGGCGCAGGGCTTGCGCTTCGAGACCTTCGGCACCGGCGGCCGCCACGCCGCCGAGGCGTTCACGGTCCGCATCCCGCGGCTCGCCCGGGAGATCGTCGTTCCGCGCAACCAGACCATGCTGGAGGCGCTGGAGGCGGCGGGCGTCGGCATGATCCACGATTGCCGGCGCGGCGAGTGCGGCCTGTGCACGGTGAAGATCCTGGACGCCGACGGCACGGTCGATCACCGCGACGTGTTCTTCAGCGACGCCCAGAAGGCGGCGAACGCGCATCTCTGCACCTGCGTGTCGCGGGTGGTGGGCGGCGGGATCACGATCGATACGGCGGACCGGGCGGGGTGAGGCGGGCGGTTCAGCGAAAACCGAGCGAACCGGCGTGTCTCCTCACACCCTCTGCGTCATCGGAAGAAGACGACCATAATACCCGGGAGGTTCACCATGGCCAGCACACAGGACGCATCCGACCCCCGCGCCGCCATCCGCCAGGGCGCCATGACCCCGTTCCAGGTCGCCGCCGTGGCGGTCTGCGTGCTGATCTGCGCGCTGGACGGGTTCGACGTGCTGGTCGTCGCGTTCACGGCGGCCTCGATCGCCAAGGACTTCGCCCTCAAACCCACCGATCTCGGCCTGCTGTTCAGCGCCGGACTCGCCGGGATGGGGCTCGGCGCCCTGCTGATCGCACCCTTGAGCGACCGGTTCGGCCGGCGCACCACCCTGCTCCTGTGCCTCGCCATCCTGTGCCTCGGCATGCTGGCGGCCGCCGCGGTGAGCACCCTGGCCGAGCTCGCCCTGGTGCGGCTGTTCACCGGGCTCGGCATCGGCGGGGGGCTCGCCACCGTCAACATCGTGGTGGCCGAGTACGCCACCGACCGCTGGCGCAACCTGTCGATCTCGCTGATGTCGCTCGGCTATCCCCTCGGCGCGACCCTCGGCGGCGCGTTCTCGGTCTATCTCATCGGATCTTTCGGCTGGCGCTCGGTCTACGTCTTCGGCGGGCTCGTGGCGCTGGCGCTGGTGCCGGCGGTGCTGGCCTTCCTGCCCGAATCCCTCGACTACCTCATCGCCCGCCGGCCGGCCGGGGCGCTGACGAAGGTCAACCGGGTGCTCGCCCGGCTCGGCCGACCGGCGCTGGCCGCCCTGCCGGCCCCGTCCCGCGCCGAGGCCGAGGCCGGCGCCAGCCTCGCGGCCATCGCGCGCCCGCCCTACCGCACCCGCACGCTCGCGGCCTGCGCGGCGTATTTCTGCGTCATGACGACCTGCTACTTCTTCCTGAGCTGGACCCCGAAGGTGCTGACGGAACTCGGCCTCAGCGTCAGCGGCGGCATCTCGGGGGCGATGCTGATGAATCTCGGCGGCGCCGCCGGCTGTCTCTTGTTCGGCTTCGTCGCCCGGCGGGCCGGGACGCGCCTTCTCGCCGCCGCCTTCATGGCCGGGCTGTTCCTCGCCGCCACGATCTTCGGCTACGTCCCGGCGACGCCCACGGCCCTGCTCACCGCCACCCTCGCCATCGGCTTCTGCCTCTACGGCTCGATCAACGCGATGTACGCGGTGGTGCCGCCGATCTTCCCCGCGCCGGTGCGCACCACCGGCACCGGGCTCGCCATGAGCGTCGGCCGCCTCGGCGCCGTCACCGGGCCGGCGCTCGCCGGGATGCTGATGGCGGCGGGCTGGGAGCGGCCGGATTACTGCATGGCGCTGGCCCTGCCGATGCTCGCCGCCGCCCTGTGCCTGCGCTGGGTCGCGGCGCGCGAGCCGGAGGCGCCCGCCCGGACGGTGCCGGGCGCGGTGTCGCCCGTGCGGGGCTGAATGCCCGACCTCCGGCGGCGATGGCCCGGTCACCGGCCATCGCCGCCCGCGTCGGTCAGTGGCCGTTCCGGCGAAGGTGGCGGATCAGCGCCGCCCCCTCGGGCGACGGGGGCCGCTCGATCCGGCGATAGTCCCGCCCGTCGATGGCCCTCGTCATCAATCCGATATGGCACATCGTCCGCCGGAGGATGGCGGGATCGCCGAAGAGGTGCAGCGCGGTGAGGAGGGCGCTGATCCGGCGCTCGTCGAACGCGCGCCCGGCCGGGATCTTCGCCCACAGCGCCCACAGGCAGAGATCCTGGATCGACCGCTGGGCCGGCCAGCTCCGCAAGCGGCCCTGCGGATCGAAGTAGCCGGCGGCGCGCAGCACCGAGGCGGGGTCGGCCCGGACGGGCGCGGGGGGATCCGCCGGCTCGCGATGCCCGCCCCGGGCACGGAAGTGCTGGAAGTTGCGGTGGCCGGCGGCCCGGGCCAGCATGTTCAGCATCTCGACATGACTGGGCACGTGGCCGGACGTTGGGGCCGGCAACGCCGTCCGCGTCGCCCACTGGGCACGCAAGGATTTGGCGAGCGCCGACACGTCGTGGGTCGCGAAGGGGATCGGGTCTCTCGGCACGGTCGTTCTCCCGTGTGCCGACCTGCAATCAGGTGTCGAGGGTCACCGGCTTACGACGCGGCACGGGAACGAGCGCGAGGTCGAACGGGACTGGCAGGTTTAGCTCCCCTCTCGGGGCGGTGACGCCTGGGTGACTGCCGACCCGCCTCCGAGTCTAGCGGGTTTCCCGCGGGCGGCAAGCCGGACGCGCCTCACGCCGCGAGGCACGACCGGGCGACGCGCAGGTAGTTGCCGCCGAGAATGCCGGCGGTCTCCTCGGGCGTGAACCGCGCGAGGAGGAGCGCGGCGAGGTCGGGCAGGGCCGTGTAGTCCGGCAGGGCGCTCGGGCCGACGAGGCCCATCATGTCGGTTCCGAGGCCGACATGGCGCGCGCCGACCACGTCCGCCATGCGGGCGATGCCGTCGGCGAGGGCCGGGAGGTCGGGAAACAGGCCTGCGGGCGGCCACAGGCCGATGACGCCGCCGGTCCCCGCCACGATCCGGGCGTGGTCGGGCGTGATGCGGCGGGTCCAGGGCCGCGGCCTCGTCGTGAGCGAGGTATGCGACAGGACGAGGGGTTTTCGGGCCACCTCCGCCGCCCGGCGCACCAGGGCCTCGGTCCCGTGCGCCACGTCGACGATCACGCCGAGTTCCTCGCAGCGCCGGATCACCGCGGCGCCGAACTCGGTCAGGCCGCCATGGACCGGCGGCTCGGTCTGGATGTCGCCGAGGGCGTTCACCCGGTAATGGGTGAGCTGGAGATGGCGCAGGGCCGCCCGCCGGTAGGCCTCCTCGAGGGGACCGAGGTCGCCCTCCAGGAAATCCGCGCCCTCCGCCGCGACGAGGACCGCCGGATCGGCGGGCCGGGCCGCCGCGAGATCGGCCGCGTTGCGCACGAGGCGCAGGCCCTGCTCGCGCACCAGGGCGTGCAGGCGGGCAAAGCCGCGCTCGGCGTAAGCCGCGAGCTCGCCCGGCTCAGGCTCGCGGAAGGCGCGGATGCGGCCCTCGGGCGTCACCCGGTGGGTCGGCGAATCGGAGACGATCGCCAGGCAGGCGACCGCGAGGCCGCCGGCCCGCATCGGCCCGGCGAGCGGCGTGAACGGGGCGTGCCCCTCCAACTGGCGCACCCGCAGCACCCGCCCGGCATGGCTGTGGCAATCGATCGTCGGGCGCGCGGCGAGGAAGGCGGCCGCCGCGGCGCGCCGGGCATCGGCCTCCGCATCGTTGGGCGCCTGCGCGGCCGCCGCCACCGGCAGGCAGAGGAGCGTGGCGGCCGCCACGAGGCCGCGGCGGGACAGGCCGCGGCGGGGCATGGGGCGGGGAACCGGAACCGCGTCGTCGAGCCGGTAGCGCCAGCCGCAGGGATCGTCGTGCAGGCGCCGGAAGACCCCGCGCAGGGTCATCTCGCGGCCGTCGACCGGGACGGGAGCGGCGGCCACGACCTCGATGCAGGAAGCCGCGTCGCCCGGCAGACAGCCGCCGCAGCAGGCGGGTTCGGGGGTGAGCAGGCAGTAGCGCGCCTCGGCCTCTTCCGTCGCGGTGACGGGCCAGCCGGCGACGGTGACGGGGAGGCCGTCGTAGCGGTCGGCGGAGCCGTCGAGGAGCGCGGTCCAGGGCAGGCGCACGAGCCCGCCGGCCGCGATGGAAAGACGTGTCGCGTCCATTCAGAGCCCTCGTCCGATCACGGGTAGCCGTCGCAGCAGGGCGCCGCCGGCCCAGCTCGCGCCGAGCGCGACGGCGACCGTCGTCAGGCCCTTCGCCACGGCCCCGGCCCTCCACCCGAGCAGGCCGTACTGCGTCCAGGTCACGACGGGATAGTGCAGCAGGTAGATCGCGAAGCCGTTCGCCGCGAAGCTGTCCCAGGCCGGGCGGCGCCCGCCCGCGACGCGCAAGACGACGGCCGGCAGCGCGAAGCAGGCCGCCGCGCAGAACAAGGCCTGGGTCAGGCCGAGGAGGGCGAGCGCCGGCCGGGCCGGGAGGTGGAGCGCCGCGCCGAGACGGGACGCCGCCACGAAGGTGAGCCCGGTCGCCACCGCGAGCGCGACCCGGAGCCCGCAGCGGCCGGCGAGCGCCTGCCCGAACGCGGCGACTGCCGGCCCGCCGCCCCGTCCGAGCCAGGCTCCGGCAGCGAAGTAGGCCGCGTAGAGGCCGACGCGGCTGCCCTGGATCGCCAGCGGCCCGAGAGCGAACCAGAGACGCGGACCGACCACGAGGAGCAGCGGCAGGAAGGCGAGGACCGTGGCGGCGACGAGGCCGACGAAGCACCGGCTCAGGCGCGGCGCCTCCGCGGACGGGCCCGTCCACCAGCCCGGCGCGAGCACGAAGCCGAGCGCCGCGGCGGCGTCGAACAGGAGCAGGACGCCGATGAACCAGGGCGGCCCGCTCGGCCACGGCCCGGTCGTGACCGTGGCGAGCCAGAACCCTGAAAAGCCCGGCGATCCGCCCGCCTGCAGGAAGGAGGGATAATAGGCCAGCGGGACCAGCGTCAGCTCGGCCGCGACGAAGGGCAGGCCGAGGCGGATGAGCCGCGCCCGCAGGTAGGCCCCAGGCCCCTCGCGCACGAGGCCGTCCCGGACGAACAGGCCCGAGAGCGAGAACAGCAGCGGCATGAAGAAGCCGTCGTTGATCAGGACGACGAGATCGAAGCCGATCCAGGTCTGCGGATCGACGATCGGCGCGGTCGACAGGGCGTAGTGGACCCGGTCGACGTGCCCGAACGAGCAGTAGGCCAGCACCGCGTGGTGCAGGACGACGAGGCCGACGACGAAGCCGCGCATCCGGTCGAGCGCGACGAGGCGCTTGGGCAGCGCGGCCGAGGAGGATCGGTGGGGGTCTGACACCATCGCGGGGCCGGCTGACGCAGCGTTCCCTTGTAGCCGCGACCGGTGCGGGGTTCCAGCGGCCGTAAGGGCATGGCCGTCCGACATCGCGGCGCTATGTCGTCGCCTTGCGACCCTACGGCACCCCGCGGCGGGCCGCTCGCGACGAGGGAGCCCCGTGAAGATCATCCATGACGATCCGCCGATGCGCGAGGAGATCGCGGCTGGCTTCTACCCCGCCTTCGAGGATCGCTGGCGCCGGGCCGAACTGATCGGGCGCTGGCTGATGCTGGCCTTCGTGGCCGTCTGCGCGCTCGGCTTCCTCGGGCGCGGACCGTTCAGCGAGCACACCCGCTCGAACGGCGACGGCTCGATCGTGATCCATTACGAGCCGGTGGCGCGCTTCGGGGCACCGACGATCGTGCGCCTCGACACCCGGGTCCCGCCCGGCGGCGACCAAGTCGCGGTGACGATCGCCAAGGAGCTCGTCGACCTGTTCGGCCTTGAGAGCATCACGCCGCGGCCGCAGACCTGGCAGGTCGCCGGCGGCAGCATCCGCCTGGTCTTCCCGGTGATCCCGGGCGAGACGCGCGCGGTGATCCGCTTCACCGGCTCGCCGAGCTTCCGCGGCGCCGTCGCCCTCACCGCTCGCCTGGATGAAGGCGAGACCCTGTCCTGGTCGCAATTCGCGGTGCCTTAGCGATGAACACCGTCCTCAAGGCCGCGGCGGCCTACGTCATCGTGCTGTTCGTGATCCGGCTGATCGGGCGCCGGACCGCGAGCCAGCAGGCGCCGATCGACATGGTGGTGCTGTTCCTGTTCGGCGGCCTCTCGGTCAGCGCCGTGCTCGGCGACGACCGCTCCTTCGTCGGCGCGATGAGCGCCCTGTTCACCGTCGGGCTGATGCACGTCGCGGTGTCTTGGCTGAAGCTGCGCTTCGTCTGGTTCGAGCGCGTCGTCGACGGCACCCCGATCGTGGTGTTTCGCGACGGCCGCTGGAACGAGACCGCGATGCGCCGCCTGCGCATGCAGCAGGCCGACATCCGCACCGCCGCCCGTCAGGAGAAGCTCGACGACCTCGACCGGGTCGCGGTGGCCATCGTCGAGCGCGACGGCACCGTGTCGATCCTGGAGAAGACGTAAGGCGCGAGCCCTACCGCAACCCCGCCGGCCGCTCCCCCACCGCCCAGGCGAGCGCCTGCTCCAGCCGGTCGTTGCCCCAGAACAGCTCGCCGTCCTCGGTGAGGAAGGTCGGGGCGCCGAACAGGCCGCGGGACTTCGCCTCCTCGCCGATCGAGCGCAGGCGGTTCTTCACCGCCTCCTGGGTCGAGGCGCGGATGAGCGCCGGCCCGTCGAGGTCGAGGCCGTTGAGGAGCCCCGAGATCGCCGCGGGCTCGGCGATCGAGGCCCCTTGCGCGAACTCCGCCGCGTAGACCGCCCGCACGTAGGCGCCGATCCACGGCTCCTCGGCGCCGAGCACGGCGACCCGGGTCGCCGCCAGGCTGTTCTGGGGGAAGCTCTCGGGGCGCACGACCGGCGGCAGGCCCAGGCCGGCGGCCTCGCGGGCGAGGTCGCGCCACATGTGGCGGCCCTTGGCCGGGTAGAGGTTGAACGGCGAGGAGGTCCAGCCTTGCGCGGCGAAGACCGGCCCGAGCAGGAACGGGCGCCAGCGTAAGCTCACCCCGGCGGCCTCGGCCAGCGCCTCGATCCGCGTCGCGGCGAGGTACGAATAGGTGGATGCGAACTCGAACCAGAATTCGAGCGTGGGCCGGCGCGGCATCGCACCCCTCCGTTGGACTGATTTCGCACCTTCGCGTCCGCGCGCCCCGCCCACAAGCGCCGCGCCGGGCGTCGCTTCGCCACGGGCGGGGGACGGAACTTACGGAGCGCGGTTGCACGTGGCCGGGCCGGGCTGGTAAGCCCCCGCCGGTTCATCCGTTCTCCCTCATCGCAAGGCCCGCCCCGCATGTCCGACCAGCCCCAGAAGCGCGTGAAGAAGGTCGTGCTCGCCTACTCGGGCGGCCTCGACACCTCGATCATCCTCAAGTGGCTCCAAACCACCTACGGCTGCGAGGTGGTGACGTTCACCGCCGATCTGGGCCAGGGCGAGGAGCTGGAGCCGGCCCGCCGCAAAGCGGAGCTGCTCGGCATCAAGCCGGAGAACATCTACATCGAGGACCTGCGCGAGGAATTCGTCCGCGACTACGTCTTCCCGATGTTCCGGGCCAACGCGCAGTACGAGGGCGTCTATCTCCTGGGCACCTCGATCGCCCGTCCCCTGATCGCCAAGAAGCAGATCGAGATCGCCGAGAGGGTCGGGGCCGATGCCGTGTCCCACGGCGCCACCGGCAAGGGCAACGACCAGGTCCGGTTCGAGCTCGGCTACTACGCGCTGAAGCCCGACGTGACGGTGATCGCACCCTGGCGCGAGTGGGACTTCCGCTCCCGCGAGTCGCTGCTGGCGTTTGCTGAAGCCCACCAGATCCCGATCGCCAAGGACAAGCGCGGCGAGGCGCCGTTCTCGGTCGACGCGAACCTCCTGCACGCCTCCTCCGAGGGCAAGGTGCTGGAGGATCCCGCGCAGGACGTGCCGGACTACGTCTACTCGCGCACCCTCTCCCCCGAGGAGGCGCCCGACGTAGCCACCGTCATCACCATCGGCTTCGAGCGCGGCGACGCGGTCTCGATCGACGGCGAGGCGCTCTCGCCGGCGACCCTGCTCGCCAGGCTCAACGAGCTCGGCCGGGCCAACGGCATCGGCCGCCTCGACCTCGTCGAGAACCGCTTCGTCGGCATGAAGAGCCGCGGCATGTACGAGACCCCCGGCGGCACCATCCTGCTGCCGGCCCACCGGGCGATCGAGTCGATCACGCTCGACCGCGGCGCGGCCCATCTCAAGGACGAGCTGATGCCGCGCTACGCCGAGCTGATCTACAACGGCTTCTGGTTCTCGCCGGAACGCGAGATGCTCCAGGCGCTGATCGACAAGAGCCAGGAGATGGTCACCGGCACCGTGCGGCTGAAGCTCTACAAGGGCGGCGTCCACGTCATCGGCCGCGAGAGCCCGAACTCGCTCTACGACCAGGACCTCGTCACCTTCGAAGAGGGTGCGGTCGCCTACGACCACCGCGACGCGGCGGGCTTCATCAAGCTCAATGCGCTCCGCCTGCGCACGCTCGGCCAGCGCAAGCGCAAGCTCGGCGCCTGAGCCGCCGGATGCTGACGCGGGTCGAGATCGACGGCTTCAAGAGCTTCGAGGGCCTGACCCTCGACCTGCAACCCTTCACGGTCATCGCCGGCCCGAACGCGTCGGGGAAGTCGAACTTCTTCGACGCGCTCCGGCTCCTCGCCCGCCTCGCCGCCCTGGACCTGCCCGAGGCGGTCCGGACCATGCGGGGCGACCCGAGCGAGATGTTTCGCCGCCGCGCCGACGGCACGACCGCCGACGCGATGCGCTTCGCGGTCGAGGTGCTGCTCGACCCGGAGGTCGAGGACGCCTTCGGGCAGCGCAAGCCCCTCGCCTATACCCGCCTGCGCTACGAGCTTGAGATCGAACGACGATCCGACGAGCCTGGCGGCCTGGAGCGGCTCTATGTCCGCCGCGAGCAGGCGGCGGCGATCCGCCGGACCGACGATGCTTGGGCCCGGCGCTCTCCTCTCGCCCAGGATGTCGCCAAGAGGCGCGCCCGTTACGGCACCGGCCGGGCGCGGACCCCGTTCCTCGAAACCTTGGACGACACATTCCAGGTCAACCAGGACGGCAGGCAGGGGCTGCCGCGCCCGTTCCCGGTGCGCAAGGGCCGCGCCACCGCGACGGTCCTCTCCAAGATCACCACCGCCACCGAGTTCCCGCACCTGTTCGCGCTGCGGCAGGAGCTGGAGGAGATGACGTTCCTGCAGCTCGAAGTCTCGGCCGAGCGCGAGCCGAGCGATGCGCTCGCCCCCGACGACCTCCTGCCCGACGGCTCGAACCTCGCGAAGGTGCTGGCCCGCATTGAGGCGGAGACGCGGACGCACGAGCGCCCCCGCGGCGATGTCGGGCTGATCCGCTCCGCCCTGTCGACCCTGATCCCGGGCGTGAAGGATCTCCGGGTCGAACGGGACGAAGCCTACGGCCGCTACCGTTTCCTCCTGACGACGCAGGACGGCGAGGAGTTCAGCTCCCGCGTGCTCTCCGACGGTACGCTGCGGATGCTCGCCCTGCTGACCTATCTCTACGATCCGCGCCGCCGCAGCGTGCTGCTGTTCGAGGAGCCGGAGAACGGCATCAATGCCGCCCGGCTCGCCCGCCTGATCGCGGTCTTGCGCGAGGCCTGCACGTCGGTGCAGGCAGCCGAGGAGGATGACGAGCGACTGTTCCAGGTGGTTCTCAACACCCATTCCCAGGTCGTGCTGCAGGCGACAGAGGACGAGGCGCTCGTTCTGGTCGACGTTGTATCCCGGGTCGACCCCGAGCTTAGGGCAGTGACGCGTCGAACGCGCATGCGTACTGGCCTCGTCACGAACGAACTCCCCCTCGGCGACCGTGAACATCGGCTGACCCGATCGGACATCGACCGCATCGTCCAGACCGGGGACGAGCGCAGCCTATGACTTGGCTTGTCGCGGGCCTGTTCTCCGAAGGGTCGACCGATCGGCGTTTCCTGCCGAGGATCGTCTACCGCACCCTGCTCGGCATCGTGCAGGCGGAGGCCGCGATAGCGGTCGAGCTGCAGGAAGACATCGTCGCTTATGTCGAGAAAGCTAACGCCGAGCGTGCGGAACTCGTCTGCCGGGACCGGGAAAGTATCGACCTCTTCGTCATTCATGCCGATGCCTCGCGGTCACTGATCGACCAGATTGAGGATCGGCTCGTCGGACAGGTTCGGGCCAGCACGCGAGCCGCCTGCGCGATGACGGAGGCCAGGATCGTCCCGCTGATTCCTGTGCGCGAGACGGAAGCCTGGATGCTGGCGGACCCCGATGCGGTCGCTCGGGTCTTTGGCTTCTCGACCTGGCCGGAACGGGTTGCCTTGTCGTGGCACCCGGCGAGGGCGGAGACGGTCGAGGACCCTAAGCGCACACTGACCGAGTCCGTCCGCGCGCTGTTTGGCGGACGCAAGGGACGACGCGTGCCGGGTCCCGAAGGGCTGTTCGATCAGATCGCCGATGAGATCGATCTGCGGCGTCTGGCGCGTCTACCCTCCTACCAGCGGTTCGAGGCCGACCTGCGGTCCGGCCTCGGCGCGCTTGGGATCCTGCGGCGCGCACCTTGAGGTCGCCCCCAGGGAAGCGCGGCCGGCTCGTGCCGGCCGCGCGGGGCGTTTCGCCTACTCCTCGTCCTCGTCGTCGATGTCGACCAGGAACAGGATGTCGACGTCGTCCTCCTCGTCCTCGTCGTCGGTCTCGCCCTGGCTGTCGTTGGCGGCCTTGGGCTCGTCCTCGTCCTCGAAATCCTCCTCGTCCATCGAGTCCTCGAAGGTCTCGACCTCGTCCTCGGTGGCGGGGCGCAGCTTCAGCGACTCAGGCTTGCCCGTCCACAGCGGGCGGCCGTCGCTCTTCATGGTGCGCAGGTCGTCCTGGAAGCCCTCGACCTCGAGAAGCTCCCGGGCCCGCTCCTCGTTCGACCGGATGATGGCGACGGGCGTGCCGTCGATCTCGAGAGTGAACATCGTGCTTCCCTTGTAAGGGCCGCGCCGCAAAGGCGGGCGGGGCCGGTGTTACGGGGGGAAAGGCCGCCGCGCCAGCCCCGTTCCCGGCGGCCGCGAGGGAAAGTCGCGCGAGGGCGAAACGTTCGCGCGAACGTTCGCCGGCTCACGGCCGCACGCACTGGCTCAACCCCCCGATGCCCGCCGTCCGCCTCTGGATCCGCCCGGCGAGCGCCCGCATCGCGCGGGACGGCCGGCGCGGGTTGCGCAGGATCGGGTTCGGCAGGGCGGCCACCAGCAGCGCCGCCTCGCCCTTCGTCAAGTCGCGGGCCGACTTGCCGAACCAGTGCCGGGCGGCGGCCTCGGCCCCGAAGATCCCCTCGCCCCACTCGGCGACGTTGAGGTAGATCTCCATCGTCCGGCGCTTGCCCCACACCCCGTCGACCATCAAGGCCAGCGGGATCTCAAGCGCCTTGCGCAGGTACGAGCGGCCCGGCCACAGGAAGACGTTCTTCACCGTCTGCATCGTCACCGTCGAGGCGCCGCGGCTCGGGCCGTCCTCGTCGTCGACGACGCTCCACAGCGCGTCCCAGTCGACGCCGCCATGCAGGCAGAGACGCTGGTCCTCCGAGGCCACCACGCCCTGGACCAGGGCCGGCGAGATCGCCTCCAGCGGCACCACCTCGCGGGTCACCGGCTGGAGCGTCGCCCAGCGGCCGAGCATCAGGGTTGAGGGCGGGGTCAGCGCGCGATAGACGAGCGCCAGGACCAGGACGAGGGCGACCACGATCACGGGCACCAGGAGCACGGCGCGCAACAGCCGCCGTCCGCGGGCCCGGGCCGGTGGCGCCCCCGCCGGGACCAGGCCTCGCAGCAGCTGCGGCACGCCTTCCCGGCTGTCCGCCGTGACCCGCGGCTCCTGAATTCGACCCTCCTCTCGGCGTGCCCGTCGATACGAGGCCACCATGACGTCAACGCGGGCCCCGCAGGACACGACGCCGGGCCGTCCCCAGGAAAATACGATGGCCGGCACCACAGGATACCCGCAGGCAGGCGATTTCACGGCGCGGCTCTCGGCCGTGGCGAAGAGCGTCGAAGGCTTTCTCGGCGAGCGCCTCGGCGACGCGGTGCAGGCCGGCGAGATCGCCCGGCCGCCCCGGCTGATGGAGGCGATGCGCCACGCCGTGCTCAACGGCGGCAAGCGCCTGCGCCCGTTCCTCGCCATCGAGACCGCCCGGATGCTCGGCGGCCCGTTCGAGGGCGCGATGGCCGCCGGCGCCGGCGTCGAGCTGGTGCATTGCTACTCGCTCGTCCACGACGACCTGCCGGCGATGGACGACGACGACCTGCGCCGCGGCCAGCCGACCGTGCACAAGAAGTACGACGAGGCGACCGCGATCCTGGTCGGCGACGCCCTCCAGACCCTCGCCTTCGAGATCGTCGCCGATCCGGCCTGGCAGGCCGATCCGCTGATCCGCTCCGAACTCGTGCTCGGCCTCGCCCGCGCCTCCGGCCTCGGCGGCATGGTCGGCGGCCAGCTCCTCGACCTCGGGGCGGAGGGGCGCTTCGGCCCGGCCAACCTCGACGTCGACGCGACGCTCCAGCTCCAGGCGATGAAGACCGGCGCCATCCTGGCCTTCTCGGTCGATGCCGGCGCGCTCGTCGGCGGCGCCTCGCCCGAGGAGCGCCGGGCGCTGCTGTCTTACGGCCGCGCGCTCGGCCAGGCCTTCCAGGTCGCCGACGACATCCTCGACCGCGAGGCCTCCTCGGAGGCGATGGGCAAGCGCACCGGCAAGGACAAGGACGCCGGCAAGGCGACCCTCGTCGACCGCCTCGGCCTCGACGGCGCCCGCGCCGAGTGCGAGCGCCTGGTGGGCGAGTGCGAGACCGCCCTGAAGCCCTGGGGCGAGGCCGCCGCGACTTTGTGCGAGGCCGCCCGCTTCACCGTCGCGCGCAAGTCGTAATATGAATCCAGCTTGCTCTGTCCGATGAAAGTATTGCGCGCCTCCCCTCTCCCGTGTGGGAGAGGGGCCGGGGGTGAGGGTGCTACGGTTTTGGGTCCAGCACAAAGCGTCGAGCTGCCATCACCACGATCTGAGCCTGACTCAGGACCGTAGCACCCTCACCCCTACCCCTCTCCCACTCGGGAGAGGGGATCCCGCGCTTTACGGACATTGGATCGGATTAGGCGAAACCATGTAGAATCCTGAAAATCTTGTTCAGGGTCCGGCCCTCCGTCCTCTCTCTTCTTAGAAAGTCACGCCATGGCCACGCACAAGATCCTGCTCCTGCCCGGCGACGGCATCGGCCCCGAGGTGGCGGCGGAAGTCGCCAAGGTCCTGGCCTGGTTCACCCGCGCCGGCATCGCCCGGTTCGAGACCGAGACCGACCTCGTCGGTGGTGCCGCCATCGACGCCCACGGCGTCCCGCTCTCGGAAGCCGCGATGGACCGGGCCAAGGCCGCCGACGCGGTGCTGTTCGGCGCCGTCGGCGGGCCGAAATGGGCCGGCGTCCCTTACGCCAAGCGTCCCGAGGCGGGCTTGCTTCGCCTGCGCAAGGACCTCGGCCTGTTCGCCAACCTCCGCCCGGCGATCTGCTACCCGGCGCTCGCCGATGCCTCCGCGCTCAAGCGCGAGCTGGTCGAGGGCCTCGACATCGTCATCGTGCGCGAGCTCACCGGCGGCGTCTATTTCGGCGAGCCGAAGGAGATCGTGACGCTCGAGGACGGCCAGAAGCGCGCGATCGATACGCAGGTCTACACCACCGGCGAGATCGAGCGGATCGCGGCGGTCGCCTTCGACCTCGCCCGCAAGCGCCGCAACAAGGTCGCCTCGGCCGAGAAGCACAACGTCATGAAGACCGGCGTCCTGTGGAAGGAGACCGTGACCAAGCTCCACGCCGAGCAGTACTCGGATGTCGGCCTGGAGCACGTACTGGCCGACAACTGCGCGATGCAGCTGGTGCGCAACCCCAAGCAGTACGACGTGCTCGTCACCGACAACCTGTTCGGCGACATCCTGTCGGACGTGGCCGCGATGCTGACCGGCTCCCTCGGGATGCTGCCCTCGGCCTCGCTCGGCGCGGTCGAGAACGGCACCCGGCGGGCGCTCTACGAGCCGGTCCACGGCTCGGCCCCCGACATCGCCGGCCAGAACCTCGCCAACCCGATCGCCATGATCGGCTCGCTCGCGATGGCTCTGCGTTACTCCTTCGGTCTCCTCGAGGCCGCCGACCAGCTCGAGAGCGCCATCACCCGCACGCTGGCGAGCGGCACCCGCACCCGCGACATCGCCGGGCCGGGCGCCAACGCGGTCGGCACGACCGAGATGGGCGACGCGATCGTGCGCGAGTTGCAGGCCCAGGCGGGCTGATCGGGAAAGGGAAAAACCATGCGCCTGTGCGTGTTCTGCGGCTCCAGCGACGGGACCCGCCCGCTCTACCGCGAGGCGGCGACCGCGCTCGGGCGCCACTTCGCCGAAGCCGGGATCGAGCTCGTCTATGGCGGCGGCAAGGTCGGGCTGATGGGCGCGGTCGCGGACGGCGTGCTCGCCGCCGGCGGCCGAGTGACCGGCATCATCCCGCAAAGCCTCGTCGAGAAGGAGACCGCGCATCTCGGCCTGACCGATCTTCGCGTCGTCGCCTCGATGCACGAGCGCAAGGCGCTGATGGCCGACCTCGCCGACGGCTTCGTGGCCTTGCCGGGGGGCCTCGGCACCTTCGAGGAGATGTTCGAGGTCTGGACCTGGGCCCAGCTCGGCTACCACAGGAAGCCGCTCGCGGTGTTCAACGCCGGCGGCTTCTTCGACGGGCTGCTCGGCTTCCTCGATTCCACCGTCCGGGAGGGCTTCGTGCGCGAGCCGCACCGGGCGATGCTGATCGTCGGCACCGAGCCGGCGGAGATCGTCGAGCGGATCCGGGCCTACGAGCCGCCGCGGGTGATCAAGTGGGTGAAGGCGGGGGAGCGGTAGGGGCGGAACGGCGCAAGAGGCCTCGCCATCCGAGTCCCGCTCGTCATCGCTCCGCTTCACCTCGGGACGGTCGAAGTGGTGGATCCCGGGTTCCGCTGCGCGGCCCCGGGAGGACGTCGAGGGATGGCAGTTCCGTCGAGAGAACACCCCTCGAACGGAAACGGGCCCCTCCCGGGGCCCGTCGCACGTCCGACCGATGCATCCCGGCTCAGTACCCGTAGCGCGCCCGCGACAGCGGCGAGGTCGGGTCGAGGTAGTCGACCGCCGAGAGATCGACCGTGACGGCGCTGCGGCGGGCGCCGATGAACGGGCCGTTGGTGATCGGGTCGGGCAGGATGCCGGCACCGCCGAAGCGCTCGCGGTTGGCGATGTAGGGCGGCGAGTTCAGGTAGGACGCGGTGATGAAGTGCGGGTTGGTGGCCGGGTTGCCGGTCGCGCCCGAATTGGCCTCCACCACGTTGCCGGCATCGAGCCAGCTGCGCGGCCGCACGCGGATCGCAAGGCCCTGGCCGTCCCGGGTGCTGCGGATGACGTAGCTGTCCTGCGCCTGCGAGGCAGCGGTGCCGGCGCCCAGGGTCGCGAGGGAGAGAAGCCCGGTCAGGGCGAGAGTCTGGAAGCGCATGACGCACCTTTGATGAACGTCGCCAGGGGTAGCGCCGCACTCGTTAAGAAACGACGCCTATGTGGAAAGAGACGTGCGAGCGCGGCCGAGGTTCCCGTTCACGGTGAAGCTGGTCGCGAATGCCGCACTCTCGCCGCATTCTTTCGAACCGCCTTGCGGGGCGTCGGCAGGGCCGCGGTGGTGGCGGGCTCCTCCGGCGGGCAGGCGGCCGAACGCGGCTGCGCCAGCATGTCGGCGACCCTCGGCGACAGCGCGGCTCCCGGCAGGGCGGCGAGGCGCTCGACCGCGCAGGCGACCGCCTGCGGCTCGGGGAGCAGCCCCAGCGGCGCGCACAGCCAGCCCTCGAGCCGCAGGGCCCCATTGAGGCGAAACGCGGTGCAGGACCGCCGGCCCTCCGGGTCGGCGAGGGTGGTATCGACGGTGTCGAGCGCCCCGAACCGGGTCGCCAGCCGGCCGTGCTCGCCGGTTCGCGCCACCGAGAGGCCGCCGGCCTCCGCGGCCCGGCGCGCCAGGGTGACGAACAGGCTCCCCTCCCCGTCCGGCTCCGCCGCCTCGGCGGCGACGAGGCGCAGGAACGGCGCCTCCTGCACGGCGAAGGCACCGGCGGTCAGCGTGTCCTCGCGCAGGCCGGGCTGGGTCCGGGCGCTCGCGATCGCCTCGCCGAGGCGGTAGCGGTCGGCGGCGGTCTCGCTCCAGGCCGGGGGCGCCACCGCGGGGGCGGCGTAGCGCGGCACGAAGGCGGTCCCAGCGGGAAGGGGCGGATCCGCCTGGCGCCGCTCGCTGGCGAGCACGCTGAGCAGCGCGACCACCGCGGCCGCGCCGAGGGTGCGGCCCGCGGCCGGCCCGACCCATGATCGGCGCGGGACCGCGCGGGGCAAGGGCTGCGGCAGCAGCGGCTCGACCGGGCCGAGATCCTGCGAGAGGGCGTGCGCCGCCCGCGCCAGGGCGGCGTCGTCGAAGTCCGGCCTCTGCCGCACGGGTTCGCTCCTTGACGGTTGCGCGTGGTCGCGAAACCAGGATCCCCTCGCATTTTAGCGATTTCCTTGACCGGACCCGACTTGTCCCCGGCCAACCGGCAGCAGAGTCAACGAGACACTAACACCCTCGCGCCTTGGCATCGACACGTCGATGCCAAGGCGTCCGGCGCATGAGCGCCGACGCCCGTTCGGGCTGAGCCAGCACCTTGGAACGGACTCGTTCCAAGGTGCTGCGGCATAACAAGTGACGGCAGGCGGAATCTGTTGCCGGCGCGGGATTCGGGCCCTTGACAGGCGGGGGCATTCGGGCTGTTGCTTCCCGCGCTCGCGCACCCCATCTCGGGTGTCGCCTTGTCCGAGGACTGACCGCGCCATGCGGCCTGTGTCGACCACGACGAAACGCAAAGCCACGACGGCGATTACCGCCGCCGGCTGAAGCCTCGCGTCGTCCTCGGATCCCTCCCCGTCCGTGGCGGACGGAGGCCGGGCTCCTTGAGAGCCCGCCTGAGATCGTCCGGGGAGGAAGTCATCCGAACTGGAGCGATTGAGATGGGTTACAAGGTTGCCGTCGTCGGAGCCACCGGCAATGTGGGCCGCGAGATGCTCGACATCCTGGCCGAGCGCGCCTTCCCGGCCGACACCGTGGTGGCGCTCGCCTCCCGCCGCAGCCTGGGCCAGGAGGTATCCTTCGGCGACAAGACCCTGAAGGTCCAGGCCCTCGACCAGTACGACTTCTCCGACACCGACATCTGCCTGATGTCGGCCGGCGGCGAGACCTCGAAGGAGTGGTCGCCCCGCATCGGCCAGCAGGGCTGCGTCGTCATCGACAACTCGTCGGCCTTCCGCTACGATTCCGACGTGCCGCTGATCGTGCCCGAGGTGAATGCCGACGCCGTCGCGGGCTTCACCAAGAAGAACATCATCGCCAACCCGAACTGCTCGACCGCGCAGCTCGTCGTGGCCCTGAAGCCCCTGCACGAGGCCGCCACCATCAAGCGCGTCGTCGTCGCGACCTACCAGTCGGTCTCCGGCGCCGGCAAGGACGCGATGGACGAGCTGTTCAACCAGACCCGCGCGGTGTTCACCGCCGGCGAGGTCAAGGTGCAGAAGTTTACGAAGCGCATCGCCTTCAACGTCATCCCGCACATCGACGTCTTCATGGAGGACGGCTTCACCAAGGAAGAGTGGAAGATGGTGGCCGAGACGAAGAAGATGCTCGACCCCAAGATCAAGCTGACGGCGACCTGCGTGCGCGTGCCGGTGTTCATCGGCCACTCGGAGGCGGTGAACGTCGAGTTCGAGCGCCCGCTCTCGGCCGAGGAGGCGACCCAGATCCTGCGCTCGGCGCCCGGCATCCTGGTCGACGACAAGCGCGAGCCCGGCGGCTACATCACCCCCCACGAGGCGGCGGGCGAGGACGCGACCTACATCTCGCGCATCCGCGAGGACATCACGGTCGAGAACGGCCTGTCGTTCTGGTGCGTGTCGGACAACCTGCGCAAGGGCGCGGCGCTGAACACGGTCCAGATCGCCGAGGTGCTGGTCAACCGCAAGCTGATCTCGCCGAAGCAGAAGGCCGCGTGAAGCCGCTTTGACATCGGGCCCGATGTCGTAGGATCGTAGATCACATCAGACGGCCCGCCTCCCCCGAGGCGGGCCGTGTTTCGTCCGACGCGGAGATCTTTGCCATGGCCCCCACCGTCCTGTCCGTCCGCGACGACACCTTGGCGCTGCTGGAGCGCCTCGGCGTCCCGGCCCAGGCCTTCGCGGAGGGCGGCAAGGAGGGTGGATTGCCGGCGCGCTCGCCGGTCGATGGCGGCGAGGTGGCGACCCTGCGCCAGACGAGCGCCGACGAGGCCGAAGCGGTGCTCGCGGGAGCCGCCCGGGCCTTCCTCGCCTGGCGCCGGGTGCCGGGCCCGCGCCGGGGCGAGCTGGTGCGGCTGCTCGGCGAGGAGCTGCGCGCCCACAAGGATGATCTCGGCCGGCTCGTGACGCTCGAGGCCGGGAAGATCCTCTCGGAGGGCCTCGGCGAGGTCCAGGAGATGATCGACATCTGCGACTTCGCCGTCGGCCTGTCGCGGCAATTGCACGGGCTCACCATCGCCACCGAGCGGCCGGACCACCGGATGATGGAGGTCTGGCACCCGCTGGGCGTCTGCGGCGTCATCACGGCGTTCAACTTTCCCGTGGCGGTGTGGTCGTGGAACGCGGCGCTGGCGCTCGTCTGCGGCGATCCGGTGATCTGGAAGCCGTCGGAGAAGACCCCGCTCACCGCGCTCGCCGTCCACGCGCTCGCCACGAAGGCGGTGAGGCGCTTCGGGTCGGACGCGCCGGACGGCCTGCTCGGGCTCCTGATCGGCGGCCGTGAGCTCGGCGAGCGCCTGGTCGAGGACGAGCGGGTCGCGCTCGTCTCCGCCACCGGCTCGACCGCGATGGGCCGGCAGGTGGCGCCGAAGCTCGCCGCCCGCTTCGCCCGGGCGATCCTGGAGCTCGGCGGCAACAACGCCGCCATCGTGGCGCCGTCCGCCGACCTCGACCTCGCCTTGCGCGCCATCGCCTTCGCGGCGATGGGCACCGCCGGCCAGCGCTGCACCACCCTGCGGCGCCTCTTCGTGCACGACTCGGTCTACGACGCCCTCGTGCCGCGGCTGAAGGCGGCCTACGGCTCGGTGCGGATCGGCGATCCGCGCGACCCCGCCACCCTGATCGGCCCGCTGATCGACGTGGCGGCGGCCGACGGCATGGCGCGCGCCCTCGACGAGGCACGCGCCATCGGCGGCACGGTGCATGGCGGCGAGCGCCTGCGCGACATCCGCGGGGAAGGAGCGGCCTACGTCCGCCCGGCCCTCGTCGAGATGCCCGAGCAGGCCGGCCCGATGCGCCGCGAGACCTTCGCGCCGATCCTCTACGTGACGCGCTACGGCGACCTCGACGAGGCGATCCACGCCCAGAACGCGGTCGCGGCCGGCCTGTCCTCGTCGATCTTCACCAAGGACCTCGCGGAGGCCGAGACCTTCCTGTCGGCGTCGGGCTCCGATTGCGGCATCGCCAACGTCAA
Organism: Methylobacterium terrae; assembly: GCF_003173755.1. Lineage (NCBI taxonomy): Bacteria > Pseudomonadati > Pseudomonadota > Alphaproteobacteria > Hyphomicrobiales > Methylobacteriaceae > Methylobacterium > Methylobacterium terrae. Next base: position 4,528,987 of record NZ_CP029553.1, on the reverse strand, counting down.
TATCGGCCCGTCGGGCGCCGAGATCGGCGGTGCCTTCGGCGGCGAGAAGGAGACGGGTGGCGGCCGCGAGGCCGGCTCGGATTCCTGGAAGGCCTATATGCGGCGGGCGACCAACACCATCAATTACGGCAAGACCCTGCCGCTGGCGCAGGGCGTGACCTTCGAGGTGTGAGGCCCTGACGAGGCGCGCCTCACCAGGATGAGAGGGGGCTGCGCTTCCAGGTATCGGCGGCGACGCAGGTATAGATGAAATGGGTGTCGTGCGCCCAGTCGCCGGCCCGGCACGGTGCCCTGGACGAGGCCGGCGTCGCGAGGGGCGAGTTCAGGCGTGCGGCAGTGAGGCCGCCCGCCGGATCGACACTCCAGCCGGCGCCGCTGATCTGGGCTGCGGCGTACCGGCCCTGGAGCAGGATGCCGGTCGGCGTGGTCGACGCCTCCCGCAGGCCGGCGAGCGATTTCGTTCCGCCGATATTCGCGAAGGTGGGCGTGGTCGCGGTATCGTCGATCGTAGCGACCGATTTGATGCCCGAGACCTGGATCGCCCGCGGGCTCGTCGACACGTCCCGGATGGCCGCCACGCTGTGGGCCGAAGTGCCGATGCCGGAGACCCCGAACCCGAGCCCGACCTCCGACATCGAGTCGACCTCGATCGATGCCTGCCGCGCGACCTTCTCGCCGTTGATGCGAAAGGCCCAGATCGCGGAATACCCCGTGGTGGCCGAGCCTTCTCCGGTGATCTGGAGGCCGTGCGTGACCTGAGCGTCGCCGCTCAGGCCGACGCGGATCGCCGTGCAGTCGGTGATGCCCAGCGCGCAATCCGCCCCGCTGTCGTTGGCGTAGTCGAACTCGACGCCGGGGAAGAACTGCCCGGCCCTCGGCTTCGTCTTGATGTGGTAGTTGAACGCCGCACCCCAGGCGGCACCGGCCCCGTCGACGACCTCGGTCTCGACGTAGGCCCCGACCTTGGAGTTGATCGCAGCGTCGTTG